>JBMOKV010000058.1:0-29007 GCA_049325495.1 Candidatus Rifleibacteriota bacterium
GGTTTTTTACCTGATCGGCCTTTATGAAGGCTACCAGTTTTCATTTCGTCAGTTGACCGATGAAGAGCTCTTTTCAGTGGCTCAGAAGCCCGCTGAATAGGTTAAAACCCTAGGTAACTGCCGGTTTCAAGATAATTTTTCACGTAATCTTCAATTGCCTTTTCGAGTGAGAACATCGGGCGATCGTAACCGGTCGCCTTTATCTTTTCGATATTGCCGATGGTATAATACTGGTACTGATTGCGAATCGAATCTGGCATATCGATGTAACTGATGTTTACCGGGCAATTCATCGCCGCAAAAGTTGCCTTGACCAGGTCATTCCAGCTGCGGGCCACTGCAGTTGCAATATTGAAAAGCCCGCCCACATCTTTATCGAGAAAATGCAAAGCCATGTCAACGGCATCTTTGACGTAAATAAAGTCTCTTAGCTGTTCGCCATCTTTAAAATCAGGCCGGTGAGATCTGAAAAGCTGAACTTTTCCAGTCTTCTTAATCTGCTCGAATGATTTAAGAATAAAACTTCTCATCGAGCCCTTATGATACTCATTGGGACCAAACACGTTGAAAAACTTCAAACCCACGGCTTTATCAAGCAGTCCTTTCCGCTTCAGCCAGAGATCAAACAGATGTTTAGAATAGCCATACATGTTCAGTGGCGCCAGCTTTTCTATCTGTGAATCATCGTCGAGAAAGCCCTGTTCGCCTTCGCCATAGGTTGCGGCACTGCTGGCGTAAATGAATCTTGAATTGTTTTCAAAGGCATATTCAGCAAGGATTTTGCTGAATTCGAAATTATTCTTGATCAGATAATTGCAATTTGTTTCAGTGGTGCTCGAACAGGCGCCAAGATGAAAAATGGCCGAGAATTTATCTTTTTTCAAACGACCGTTTGCAAGGCAGTCCGGAAAATCAGCCTTCTCGCAATAATCAACAAATTTCAGGCCGCGCAGATTTTTCCATTTATCGCTGCTGCCAAGGTTGTCGACAATAAAAATGTCTTCGAGACCACGTCGATTAAGGGCCCATACCAGAGCCGAACCAATAAAACCCGCACCACCGGTAACCAGAATCATCATCTGCCTCCAGAACGAACTGTTGCTATCGTTTCAAGCAGATAATATCAATTAAACGCCATTTTTTCAAACATTATGCAGAGAAGTTATCACTACAAACCATCACGATCATAGTCATATCATCCCCAGGAACCGCATCCCCAAGCCATTGCCGATAAGAGTGCATTATCTGCTGATAGTAAATTGAGGCATCAAATGAGTAACTTCTTCGCAAAAGTGAGTAGAGCCCTGAATAGCCGAGTTCTTCGCCTTTTGAATTTCTTGACTCAACCATGCCATCAGTGTAAAGAATCAACGCTTGACCAGTTTCTATTGAGATTTCGAGATTTGAAAAAGCTGATTTTTTGAAACCACCCAGAACAGCGCCCGGATGGGAGATTTCCCTGAATGAATCAAAACGGTTGTCGATCAGCACTGGGGAGCACCCACCGGCATTAGAATAAACTATCTGCCTGCTCTTTCGGTTAACCACCAGATACTGGAAAGTCATGACCTTGCGTTGAACCCGATTTTTTATTGAAAAGACAATCTGATGCAGTCTGCTCAAAACACTGGCGGGGTCCATACCAACTTCTTCAGCACAGATTACACCGGCTTTTGCCATGGCCATAATCAGCGATGCTCCAACACCATGACCTGCCACATCACCAAGCAAAAGCGCAAAATGATCGTCATCGATGACAAAATAGTCGAAATAGTCCCCACCCAGATCAATCATAGGGATACTTTTGCCAAAAATACTGAAACCCTCAACAACAAGTGGTTTTGCCGGCAACAAACGGCTCTGAACAATGCTGGCAATCTTCAGTTCATCAAATTCACCGATGCTCTTATTAAAAACCGCCGCCATTTCAGCGAATTCATCATCAGAGGCTTCACTAAGTCTGAAAGAAGAATCTCGCTTTTCAAGGGCTCTGGCAGCCTGATGCAGCCTGGCCACCGGCTGCAGTAGATTGATGCGCAAAACCAGAAGCATCAGAATCACTATGACAAATCCGGTAAGGATCGGATATACAAGCATTTCAGCCTCATCATGTATCACCTTATCAATCATAGCTACGGGGTAAAGCAGACAAAATCTGAAATTTCCGGAAAAACTGCCATTTAGACCGACAAAAAGCTGCTTTTGCCCAGCAAAAGTCACAATTTCCGGCTCGGGCAATGGAAAATTGGAAGTTCGACTGAAAAGGGCGCTCAATTCATGGTAAGAATCGAGACTTTTCTGTTCATTCAGAAGAATCTGGTCGCGACTTATATAAAACTTGACGCCGTAATCATTTCTGATAAATGTTTGAAGATGACGCATCATGTATGAGTCCTGAATCAAAGAAGTATTTAAAACGATTAGTAAAAAGTGATCGAAAAAGCTCTTCTCAAAAACCTTCAATCCCTGATGAAAAAGAGTTAACCTTCTCACGCCCCAGCCAGCCTCGTTTGCGGTTCCGTCTGCCAGCAGAAGATCATGCACCACTTTTTCCAGGGGACGCTGGAAAATCATTTCCAGAATGTAAGATTTATCGGGCGGCAATTCTTCAGGAACCACCGAATTCAAAGCTGCCAGATGTTGTTTTCCCAGATTAAAAACTATTTCATTGTCTCCGGGAAAAAGGTCTGACACCAGAACGTCATAGGAAGCCCCGGGTAACTGGCGATTACCGGCAGAATTGGTATCGGATAGCCTGGTTTTCATGATCAGTCCATTGCTGTAAAGATTGCCCAGACGCTGGCGCAGCACATCCAGGCTGTTTTCCAATTTGCCATCAACAGATGAACGTTGGTAAATGTCAGCCAGAGCCTGGCGAATTATGCGATTACAGCGAGATTGTTCAAGTTTGAGATTTCTGTCGAGATTAAGCGCAAGACCTGTCATTTCCTGGTTTTTCTGGCGAATCAGGGCCGTTTTCTTCATGGTAAAATAGTTAACCGCAACCGAACCTAAAATCCCCAGAGGAATTCCGGCAGATATTGAAATAAGCATTACAATCTGCACAAGCAAAGGAAGATCCTCAATTTTTCCGGAGAAGAAACCAGATTTTTTGAGCCAGATCAAGCTGAAAAACAGAATACAGACAAAGGCAAACAGAAGTCTGCCGCTGTATTTTTCCGGGTTTTCCAGCGTCATATCAATCATCATCCACAAATCCGGGTCAATTTGAACCCTTGAAAAAAGATGGTTCTCAGTTTCAACAAATTCGATACCTGGTTCAGCCGCAAGAGCAGAAAAAACACTGCGATTTCTAATTGAATCAGAACAATCTGACCGCATTTTTCCAGCACCGGTTAAGAAATGAAAAGCAATATGCTCCGAAGTTGCTGACCGGCAAAATAGCTTCAAACCAACCCTCTTTTTAAGCTCCAGCGCAGGAATCTGCACGAAGAAAATCATTTTCCCGTTTCCGGCCAGCCAGAAAAAGTGATCATTTCTTTCAAAATCGCTTAAAAAGATCTTCTGAGCCAGATATTCATTTTCGTTATCCCGCTCGGGAAGAAAGAAGTTCTTGCCAAAAACCTTTCCGAGGTCTTCCAACGATTTAAAATATTCGCTTCTGTCATTTTGCAGAGCTATTGCTTTAAGACTCAGCCCAACCCTCGCAATTTCTTCAATTGCGTAGTTTTTTCCCGAAAAGTTTTCCCGTATCAGGTCGCCTGCGGGCGAATAAACGGCGGAATTCAGCTGGCATCCTGTCTGATTCATCAGACTTTCAAATTTTTCAAACAGGCTTTGCGGGTCGGCAGATTCTTTAAAAAGCCTGGAAAGCTGATAAACCCAAAAGAGTCGGTCATCGGCGTGGGTAGCAATGTCGTTCTTCATTCGCACCATCTGCCGGGCCAGATTGCTTGTTTCAACTCTTTTGCGATTCAGCGCCAGAAAAGAAAGGCCCTCATGGGCAATCAGGGAAGGCATCACAATCAATGCAAAAACGAGATAGAATCTGATCCACCAGTTTCCCTGCTTCATCGCAACCTCAACATGACCATAGTGCAATCATCCTGATTCAGCCTTGATTTTTTTTCGAATTCAGCAAAAACATTTTCCAGGTGCCGGTAAACATCTGAATCATAAGAATCCAGAAGAATTCTGGAAAGTCCGTCAAAGCCAAGATAATGGCCATTTTCATCACGGCATTCAATAAATCCGTCGGTGAATAAAACCAGCCGATCGCCGGTTTCAAGCTCAAATTTGCACGGGAAAAACCGTTCATTCTTCACGAAACCAGGTGGAAAGCCCCTGGCTTCGGTTAATACTACGCAATCTTTCTTTTCTGCGCGAACAATAATTGGGTAACAATGTCCTGAGTTTATTACTGTTCCAGCGCCACTGATGCTGTCAATCTGCAGACAAAGGGCGGTCATAAAATCCTTTGAACCCTGTGACCTCAGCCTGCAGAATACCCGGTTTATCTGAGCCATCAATCGCCCTGCGGCCAGACCGGCAAAGCCCTCATACAGCATCACCGACTTTGCCATTGCCATGCTGAGAGCCGCCGGAATTCCATGCCCGGTTGCGTCTCCAATAAAAACCAGAACCTGGTTGTCGGGCAACTTGAAAAAGTCATAATAATCACCACCGAGATTGGTCATCATTCTGGTTTTGGCTACAATTGAACAGCGCTCAAGATCGAGTCGACTTTCTGCAAGCAGGCTTTCCTGAACCGTTCGGGCCACTTCAAGTTCCTGCAGAGTTTCAATCGAACGATTGAATGCGTGGGTAAGTCGTCCAAATTCATTGTTGCACCTTACCTTCAGACGCCGGTGAAAATCACGCTCAGAGATTGCCTTGATTCCGATCATCAACTCTTTCAATGGATCAAAAATCCAGCTTTGTAACAGGAAAATTGTTGCAAGCGATAAAATCGAAACAAGAAAGAAAAGCCTTTTGGCGCTGGAAAACAGATGATTTCGCTTCTGCAGGATTTTATCGAATGGTATCAAAGCCCCGAGAATCATGCGGTTCAATTTTCTGCCCTGCATACCAGCCAGGAGAAACATTCTTCCGCCAATTCTGACCTTCTGCATCTGTAAATTCCGGCGATTCACTGAAATTTTCAAGGAATTCACCAGTTGAACGTTTTCACCAGACGGACCGGTTTCAATCTTCTCCTCAACCTGATTGTAAGCAGTTAAGATAAAGCCCTTCGGTTGAACCATTTCTTTAAAAGAAATCAAGTATTCCCTTTGCAGACGATGCATTTCCCAGGAAATTGCGGTAAAAAAAAGCGGCGCATCTTTTCCAGTCGATTTGACGATTTTGAACTTAACTCCCATGTCGAAACCGGCAATTCCAAGATAAGAAATTGGTGCAAGCTGGTCATAAAGGCATGAAAAAAGAACAAATGTAAAAAAATTTCCATTTTGTAGAAGTCGATGAATTTTACCAGCCTTTACAGTAGTAATTATTTCGCTGCCAGCCTGACACATTGGCGACCGATCAAGCGAAACCCGTCTTGAAATTCCCAGAAGAAAATCATTTTTTGCTTCATCGGTAATCAGAACCTCGCCCGGGTTGGCGATTCCCAGAAGCCTTTCATACCATGCTGCCGCCGACTCTTTGTTCAAAAGAATTTCGGGATTAGTAACAATGGTCTGGTCAAAATACCTGTCAATTCTACTGGACTGCCGCTTCAGATACCAGTCGTAATAAGCATCGATCTTTTCCAATGTCTGTACGCTTCGACTATTCAGTTCGCTGACCGTTTCTTTTTCAACCTGAGAAACATACTGGGTTCCCAGAGAAGCCGAAACAATAAGAGGAAGAAAAATCGAATAGGCAAAAAATGCTGCGATCTTAAGTCTCACCGTTAACCTGACCGGAAATTTCAGCTGATATACCAGCACAACAAAGAAAATGATCATCAGAGTTTTCAGAATTCCTGCAACAAAAAAATACCTGGTTCTGTTTTGATCGATAACCTGGTCATTCAACAAAACCGCAAAGCCTCTATAATACTGGTTTAGAAACCGGCAGCGAGTAAAACCTTCCGCACTATGCAACTGATCATCAGTTTCTTTCATTTCTTCAAAACGACTCAGAGAACGAATTACTCTTGCAGCACTATCGGAGGAGAGCGTTGGAAACAAAGAAGTGGAATCGGGGGGAAAGGAAGAGAAGCCGACAAGCAAACCGCTCTTTTTTCTATTGATGAACTCAGAGCCCCATTTTAATCCAGCAGTATTCTTAATGAATGGTCTGCTGATAAAAACCAGCAGCTGCATTTTCCCTGCCTGGCCATACCAGAGATTGAATTTTTCCCTGTCACCTGAAGCCAGAACCGACCTTCCCGTTTCTTTTCCGAGAAAAAGCATCTTCAAATCGCCCGGCTCAAGCATATTTCCAAGAAACGGCTTCAAGCGCTTGAATCTGGTTGAAAAATTTTCTACATTCTCGACCCGACCCAATGCTTCAGCCTGCTTTTGCAAATCGCTGAAAAAAACAAAAGCCTGTCGATACAGATACAAGAATTCGATTCGATCAGAAATTTCCTTGAGCAAATTTCCGTTTTCATCCGCAACGATGAAAGTGAATGAATCAGGAAAGGTCTTCTTCAGAATTTGTATATGCCGCTTCAACCTTACCGGATCTTCAATTTTTCCGGCTTTCAAGCACAAATCGCTCAGAAGCCAATGGGCAAACCTCGAATTATCAGAGAACATTTCGAGTTTATCAAGAGCCGACAGAAGCCTTTCGTTACTCTGCTGCCGGGCGAGGTCTACTTCAAGTGCAGCAATGGAATCGAGGCCACGAATAGTTACCAGCAGGGGTAAAATGCCAAAGCAGAGAATGCCCAGAGAAAAGTTCAAAAATCTGAAACGATTCTGAATCGGCTGCTTAAAATACTCAAAAAGACTGGCAAAAATTTTCTGCATCAGAAAACCCGGCGAACAGGCATTTATCTTTTCCTTCACAGAATTGACTTTAAATGCGTATTTAATTATACGAATAGCGAAGTCAAAATAGAACAAAAAAAAATCAGGGCTCTGAAACTTTTCAGAGCCCTGATTCTTTTAAAATCTTTCGGTCAGTCTTTCCAGCCGAGCAGATAAAATGCTTCATCCATGCGGTCAACGGTGGTGCCAATCATCATGGAATCAAGGGCAGCAGCCTTGTTGATGTAAACGGTTGCCTGTTCCTGATCACCGGCCAAAGCGTAGGACAATGCAGTAAGAGCATGAACTTTAGCGGCGTTAAGGCCCAAACCACTGTGCAACGGCGCAAATTTTTCTGGAGGCATGTTTCCAAGCATTTCGGCAGAACGAACATAGTCGTAAGTGGTCTGGTGCCGGTAAATTAAAGCACCGGCCAGGCCGACTTTGGCTTCATTGTCACGGTCGGCAGCTATTTCGAAGTAGGGAATCGATTCGAGAATCTCACCATTTTTCGAAAGGGCCCAACCCATGCCGCTGTGCGCCGACACCCGTTGGCCATCAGTCAGAGGCTCATTAAGAGCTTGTTGAAAACTGGCTTTGGCCGAGCTGAAATTTCCGATGGAAATATGGTCCCAGCCTTCATTTATCAGCTTGTCAGCAATGATCAGATCGCTGTTGCCGCCACCGTTACTGCTTCCGCCACAGTTCTGAATCATGGGAAAAGTCATCAGAACGACAAACAGAAGAAAGAATTTTGCTTTTCTCATCGTTTTGCTGTCTCCAGTCTAGCGCAGAACCGCGATTTTGCGTCGCTGTCTGGTTGATTGTCCGCCCAGGTCGGCTTTGACTTCTGCGAAATAAACACCATTGGCAACCGCATCACCTTCGCTGTTGCGCAGGTCCCATTTCGCTTCATAAACGCCGCCGGCAGTGTAAGCCAGAGGCATTTCGCTGACCTTGTGTCCCTTAACATCGTAAATCTTTACATATGCTGCGGCCTGGTTGCTGGCAGGACCGGTGAAGGCCACCCGCACAGTTGCATTTGCCCGGGCCGGATTCGGATAAGTGGAAATTTCATGAAGCGCGGTGGTTCCGACAACCAGTGCCCTTACCATCGCAGTATTGGTATTACCGGCATTATCTGCCGCCTCAACCGAGAATTCATAGTTGCCATCGAGCAATTCTCTGGTGTTGACCAGGATTTTGCCCGACTCGTCGTATTTAACCGGCAGATTATGACCTTCATATCTGACCTTAACCGATGCCGGGTCTATACCTGAGCCTTTATCGGAGACATCCACAGCAATCCAGCCTTCTGAATGCTTCTGGGCATCCGATTTAATAATCGGATTGGCGTCGTCAACACCAACGAACAGACTGCATGAAGTATCAACTTTGCAGATCGCCTTTCCATCAACGAAATCAACTTTGCCGATCCATTTAGGCCCGGCTGAAGTTACTCTGTACAGGCCCGCCTTTTCCGGCTTCGGCATTGCATCGAGTGGAACCTGAAGCTCAAGAGGAACTGCAGCTTTTTCAACCGGCAGCCCAACGTCGAAATTCGCAGAAATTCGGGTTAGGCCTTCATAAGAAGCCGGGTTTTCGGGTGCGGCAATAAGAACTGTTCCGCCCTGGCGCAGGCTTCCCGCAGGGACTTTCAGGCTGGCAAAAGAGGCTTTAAGAAGCCCCTGGCTGTTTGGAGGATAATAGACAGCAGAAAATTTCAGTGAATTCGAGAGAATGATGCCATTGCTGTTAGTGCCATTGGCCTCGATTACCCCTTCTCCAGACTGTTTTACCGTATAATTGGCAATATAGGTCGAGTCATTAACCGGAACCATGGTCAGATAACCCTGCTCACCTTCGTAAGTCATCTGCAGTCTGGGTTCGGCCGCGAACTTTTCATCGGTGCGAACAATAATGTGCAGATAGTTTTCAAAGGTTGGATTGGGGAAAATGGCCACTTTCAGGTCGTCGAAACTCATCGAATAGACATAGTTCATTTTCTCGTAGTTACCATTGGTGGTAACCATGGGAACAAAAACGATATTTTCATAAGTTCCGCCCGAACCGTAATTCTGAATGATCAGGTTGCCGGCCTGCTTGTCGTTGAGATAGAGAAACTCAACAGCGGTATCAACCTGCGGGCCGCGTTTGATGACAGCAGCCTTGAACTGGCTGCGATCGTCGCCGTCAAAGCCGATATTAAGGTTTCCGGTGTTACCTGAAATTTCGATGTAATCGCCGGCCCATGGGTTAACATTAGATGATCTGGCGGTTACCGGTGAAGTCAGTATTACCTTTTCCGAGAATTTAACCGGCAGGCGCTCATTAACCCCAAGATCGTTGGTTGTGTTGAAGTCGTTATCGACACCGTAACCCCATTTGCCGTCATTAAGACTGCTTCCGTCAAGCTTGCGGGTTTTATCAAGATAGTTGGCAATGATCCAGTCGGCGAAAACCTTGGTTGAGTCTGTTCCGAATGGAATCAAAGCGGCATCGATGGCTTTCATGCCACCTTCGCGATTGCGAATGATGTTGCGCAGGAAATTTGAGGTGTTGGATCCACCGTATTTCTCCACCAGATAAAACATCCAGAGAAATGAAGCTCCATAATTAGGAAACGGGTTTGGCCCGAGCCATACTTCTGAAACCCTGTCCTCAACCAGAATCGTGTCGGGATACTTGATGAATTCGTCTAAATTGCTCGTATACAGGCCATTGTAGAGATACTGGCCATACTGGGTCATGGCTTCTTCAAGCCACCTTTCCATTCCGTAGAGCATGCCATTTTCAACCCAGTAGCCTTCATTGAAAATGATCATGTGAACGAATTCGTGGGCAACGGTACCAAGAGTATCCTGAGTAGCCAGGGCAAAGCTGGGAAACATGTCGATGTTAAGCAGCTCTTTTTCGTTGCTCATAGCCTGACTGGTTCTGGGAAACTGGTTGCCGGCCCAGAAATATCCTCTGAAACTACCGGTTCCATCGCGAATATCATCGAGCAGAATGAAAATTTTCGGGTCACCGTCAATATCCGGTTCGATTCCGAAAATCTCACGCATTTTTGGATAAATCAGGCCATCGAAATGGTCGGCAAGTTCTTTGAGTTTCAACCTGGCGAGGTTTTTATCGGCCCCGAGAATGAATCTTGGTTCAAGTACTGTTCCGTTTGTGCCGGGGGCATAATAATAAGGGCCATTGGAAAAAGCGATCGAATCTGGCCAGTAAAGGCCCCATGCAACTTCGGCAGCAGGAGTCTGATCTTCAGTAGAAGAAATGCCTCTTGGCAGAGTTGGAAAATACATTACCGGAACGAAAATGTAGCAGTGGGTTCCAATATAACGAAGAACCGCACTCGGATAATGACCATTGCCATCGGTGTCATAAATTTCACCGGCCCAGTTGCTGCCAAAGCTTGATACACCATCATCGGCATCAGGGTTGCCGTTGGTTCCCGGCCACTGGCCGCTGTCATGGTAGAGGTTGCTAAGGCCGTATCCGTTTGAAGTAGAGAATGGAACCTGGGCCAGATCGATATCAGAAGCAGAGAAATTTCTACCACCCACGACAGCTCTGATAGATCCTTTAATGCCCTTAAACTGGTCAGCGCTGATTTCAACTTCCCGGGCGAACAGGGGAGCGTTGAGAAAAACGCCAAGATCAGCTTCGACACCAAGCTTTTTAGCCTGCTGACCCTGCTGTATCGCAATTTCCCGTTTATCTGCGGGTACGATACTTTCGAGGGCAAAGGATATCTGGGCAGTAAAAACAAGCCCAAGAACAAGAAGTAAAAACCGGTTGTAAATCGCTCTGTTCGCCTTTTTCATGCATTCCCCTGTCTTTCGTGGGATTTGGGTAGAATATTATTCCTTCTTTTAATCGGCAATTCTGCTGACATTTTTTAGCCCAAAATGATTTACCCATCAAAGCTGGCAAATATCTCCGAAAAACTTGCAGACAATGGCCTTAAGGCTTCTCAAAAAACAACTTCAGGGGTACCTTGTGGCAAAGCTCTTTTGTGACTATAATGGAATATAATACCCTTGGCATCGGAGGCAGATATGAAGAGATTAAGGTCGGCGAAACTGACATTCATTGTATTGGTAGCATTTTTCTGGTCAAACATTCTCGCCGCCGCCACCGGTTCGTTTGAAGCCACCACCGAGGGGATCCGCTACGTAGTCAAGGACGATACCGGTAACGTACAAAAAGTAATAAAACCCGATTTTGACCCGGTAAGTGGACAATATAAAGTAAAAGATGGCAACCGGGTGATTGCCCAGCAGTATCTACCACAAGAAGCAGCGATGGCGCATTTCAAAATCGTTACCCCGATTGAGGGTTCAACCCATTCGGTAACGACCAAAGATTTCATGGGTAACTCCGTTCCTGTGCTCAAGGCGTTGTCAACTCAAGACCCTCGCTATGTTCAACTTAAAAACTATATTGAAAATAACCCGGGGCTGCGACAGACAGTGGCTATGCAGGTTGAAGCGAGGAACCACAAAATAGCCGAGATTCAGAAAGACGTGGTTTCCGGAACCAAAGATACTGCTTTTGCCCAATGGCTTACCAACGATCTTAAAAAACCGGTATATCTTGAAGTAGGCAATTCAGGCAGCATTTATCATGACCCCCGTGGTTTTGTGATGTCAGAACAGGCCGGCAACGGTCAAATAGCTTACCGTGACAATTCGCATGTTAATCGCCTTGTAGTTCCGCCAAACAGCGAAGTTTTCAATGGCGGCATGCAGGATCCATCCGCCGCTTCAGTCATGTCACATGAAATCGGTCATATGATCATGGATCAGCTATATGAAAGGCCCAATTATCCTAAAACCAGTTATTATGGCTCACATTCAAAAAATACGGTGAGCGATGAAGGTTTCGCCCTGTCTGAAGGCTGGGCAGAAGCCATTGAAGCCCTGTCGACCAAAGAATATCACAACACTGAAAATCCTTCATGGCGCATCAAAACCCATAAGAATATCGCTGAAAACAAATACATTTTTGAAAATATGGGTGTAACTACCGGCCCCAACGACGGCATTATCAGAAACGGCCAGGCAATGCTTTCAACCGAAGGCGTCAATGCGTCTCTTTTTTATGACGTTCTTAACAACAATCGTATTCAAGCCCCCTACGAAAAAATCGTTAAGGTTTTCGAAACATCCAAACCCCAAACTTACCGGGCGTTTGTCGATAACTATATAAAACAGTTTCCTGAAGACCGCAGTCAGATGATCAAGCAGTTTCTTGAAAATACCAAATACGCTACGGTCGACAGCACTGCAACTGTAAAATACAAAGAACTTCATGACGCCCAACAGGCTTATCTGAGTGCAGCTGACGACACCTCAAGAAATCAGCTGAAATCCCAGTATGAGAGCAAACTTTCCGAATACAATAAATGGAAAGAAAGCCTCTATAAACAGGCAGTCGTCGAAGGAAAAATTGACGGAGCGGTTGATGGCAGCCGTGCCTTTTCCGATGAAACCGCTTCAGAATTTCGCTCCCTGAGATTGAGTGAAACTTTGATCAAGAGTAAAAAAGCTCTGGGAGTTGGCCTGCAGAATGCGGCCAGTTCAATCAAAGAATCATTCAGTGTTAAAAGCCTGGCGATGACCGCCGGAACTTCTATTGCCATTAACCTTGCAAGCCAGATTATGAATGGCGAAAAACCCAGCATGAAGACGGCCCTTAAGTCAGTTGCTTCATTGCAGTTCGTCGGTAATGTGGTTGGTTCTTCGCTGGGTGCCGCCGCAGGCCAGGTTGTAACCCCCCTGATTCAAACATTCGTTCCAATTCCAATTGTGGGCACGATTGCCGGAGCTTTGATTCCTACCATGACCGCGCTGGTTGGCGGCTCACTTGGTGGCAATCTTGGAGCAGGAATGAGCTTTAAAGATGCAATCAAGTCTCTTGACCCGGTCGCCATTGCCGGCCAGTCAGTAGGTTCTACCGTTGGCGCAATGCTTGGCTCCATGATTCCGATTCCCATTGTTGGAACGATGATAGGCAGCATTGTCGGGGGTATTGTTGGAGAAAAGCTCTTCGGCAGCATTGCAAAACTTTTTGGCTACAAAAAGAAAGTGGCTCAGACGCCGGCAAAAGTTGAACCGCAACCGGTTTATCTGTCAAATTACCAGGCAGCAGATCAGATGACCCTGCCAACCACTAAAGCCGCTGCGGTCAAACCTTCAGCATCTTCAGGATCCGGCGATCCTTATGGTATCAGGCTATCTGCAAACGTTGACAAGATACCTTACAGCAAAATGCACCCGAACCTTAAAAAGGTAAAAGATGCATACGAAGCAGCATACAAAGCCTATGTAAGCGCAATTTCCAGTGGAAATCAAACTCTGGCGAAGCAAAAACTTGACGAATTTCAGGCTCAAAAAGCCAGATATCAGCGGGCACTCGGAGCTTACAGCAAATAATCAACGCAGACGCACTAATTTAAACATTTTTTTGAATGTCCCAGACGTTGTGACGATTTTTGCACGCGCAAGATAAACACCGTTTGCAACCTGTCTGCCATTTTCGTCGCAACCTGGCCAATCTGCTTCCACCGTATTCTTACCAGCAGAAACTGGATTCAACACGCTTACCAGATCTCCAGCCGTATCAAAAATTTTGATTGAAGCAGAAACAACTTCTACCTGACCGGAAAAAGAAAACCTGAATCTGGTGTTTCCCCTGCCCGGGTTTGGGTAAACACAAGAATCAAGCAGAGCAACCGGACCAGCAAGAATCTGCGATCTGGTTTCAGACATACTGTTTCCCGCATTATCCTTAACCTGAACTTCGAATTTGTGATTTCCCCCCGACAATTTCGAAAGGTTGAATTGAAAGCGGTTTCCTTCGATTTGAACGGGTTTTAAAAGCAGGTGATCATCTATTCTCAAGAGAACCGAATCAGGCTTGATACCCGAAACAAGGTCATAGGCAAGAACTTCAAGAAAGTTTCCCGCACCTGAATCTCTGACTTCAAAGCGTTCTACCACGGGTTTTTCCTGATCCTGAAGAACCACGTAGCGTCCAGATGAATCTACGGTGGAATGCAGGCTTGTCCCGTCAAAAAATGCAGGATACCAGCATATCTTTCTTTCGTTTATCATTGCCATACCAAGGCCAGAAAGGCCTGCAAGATGTTCTGAATTGGGAATGGCAAGCATCGCCGAAGATTTTCCAGACATTGTGACATCCCACGGACCGGCGATGTAATCCATTCTCAAGAGAGACGAATCTACTGCACCCTGAAATATCATTGCAGAAGCCTCAATCCCTTCAGCAAAACTTAAATTTACCCCCAGATTCCCGGCATCGTGGGCATCATTTGCCCTTATGGCTGAAAAACTGAACGAGCAGGAATCATCACCTGAATAGCAGATTGCCTGCCCGCGACCACTTGCGGGCAATCGATAGTGGGCAGCAAAAATGCGGCGCTCATCGTCAACCGGCTGAAACGAGGGTCGGTCAACAAGGTTGTTGAGCGAGATCTGCAGGGTTGGAGTGGCCACAAGTGATTTCTGACTCGACCGTAGAAAAATCACAAATTGATCGGCGAATGCCGGGTTGGCAACCGGGTATAAAAGCAAACCGCCAGATTCAGAAATAAATGAATACTTTAAACGTTCATTTGCGACAAAATTTGATTTTACCGCCACCGGAACCAGATATAATCTTTGCATATCGGCAAGAGAAAGGTCAACCGCCATTGCCCTCTCCGGGCCTGTCTGCAGCTGCCTGACCGAAGAAGAGCCGTCTGCATGAAGCATGGCCAATGCCGGTGTCATACCAGATTCAAATAGAAACTTTACCTTCAGAGCACTGTCACCATGAAACTCTTCAATATAGGGCGAGTTAGGTACCATGCTGCCATCGCCCCCAACAAACGAATCTGCCTGCGCAGAGACGTAGTGTTTAACTGGCTTAAGCGGCAATTGTGGCGTCTGAGCACTTTTGTCGGTTTCAATCATTGAGAAGTGCCATTTGCCCTGATTCATAGCCGGGTCATTAGTATGGCATGCGATTGACCAGTTCTGAAAAACCTCTACCAGAGAACTGCCGTTCATAGTTAGAAAGCGATCGAGCCCTTCTGCGCCGGGCCCCGAGGAATCAACGATCTTTCTTACGAAACCCTGACGTTCAGCTGAAGTAGTTCCTCCATACTTTTCGACCAGATAGGTGACAAAAAGAAAAGAAGCGCCATACTGGCGAAACAGCAGATCTTCATGAAACCAGCTGTTATTAGAGCTGCTGAAAAGGTTTACCGAAGGGCTTTCAATGAACCTTTCGTAATGTGGACTTGGGGGGAGCATCCTGGAAGTATCGCCCACCCTGCCCGAAAAAACGAATTCACTGAACATGGAAAAACCCTCATCCAGCCAACGGTCCTGAGATGGCTGACCCAGGTTTAACCTGCGTGAGAAGCTGACCATGTGTTGAAATTCATGGGCCAGCGTACGAAAAAATGGATTGGTTTTGTCTTCTGCATTACCTGGACTGCCCGGATTGATATCCATGAAAAATAATGGTTTCTGATTGCCGAACAAGCCGTCCATATCGCGGTGATCAAAATATCCAGCCACATATCCGTCAGAAAAATGATCCTTGATATCCACTAGAAAGATGAAAATTTTGTCATCTTCGAGAAAAAACTCCCTGGGAATAACGGGTTCGCCAAACCATCCCGTTACCGTTGGAAAAACCTTGCTGTCAAAGGTTTTGACTATCTGGTCAAGGATTTCATTCGTCTGGGCACCCCAGACATTGCCTGCAGATTTATCAAGAAACACTCTGCAGTGACTGCCTTCAGCCACAAAATCACCGGCTTTATACTCATAGGTGCCGGAAATAAAATTGTAAACCTGAAAGCCGACTTCAGACTGGTTAACCTGCAGATTTTTCCGATTCATCAAAGACATTCTGCGTGATGGCTGGGCAAGATACTGCTTTTTCAGCTGATAATCGAGTTCGGCCCTTCGCTGACGCAGCATGAAGGTTCCATCATATACCGTTTTGCCGGCGGCACCAGCAAAGGAAGACAAGTAAAAAAACAGCAGCAGAACAACGATCTGTCTTAACTTCATGCACCTGGTCTCTAATTAAGCTAATTCAACGATTGCAAGAGTAATATCGTCTTTCAATTCCGTTTTTTCTTTCTCGACCAGAGCCTGAATTTCATTGACAATTAGTTCCGGCTTTTTTTGTCGCCGGTCAAATATAAAATTCTGCAATACCTGAAAGCCATCTTCAACCTTTTCGAGCTGCTCAAAAAAATCAACCAGGCCATCAGAATAAAAGAATATGCGATCACCCGTTTCCAGCTGCAGTTTAACTGATTTATAGGTGCTTTCAGAAAAAATTCCGAGAAGAGTTCCCGTGGATTCAAGAGGTATCAATCGATCACCATTTCGCTGGTAATACAATGGGAAATCGTGACCGGCACTAGCATAGGTAAAAGAACGGTCTGAAATATTGAAATTGCCAAAGAATGCGGATGAATTGAAATTGGACCCGGCGCCAAGAAATTCTTTCAATGCCAGATTGACTTCGGTCATCAATTTTTCAGGGCTCGTCCACAACGCTCTTTTTTCCTGAAAAAGACATAAAACTACCGACAGAATCAGGGCAGCAGGAACACCTTTGCCACATACATCTCCAACCAGTATTGACATGGTCTGATGAGCAGGGTCGGGATAAAATTTCAGGAAATCACCGCCCACAAAACGGGCGGGCCGGACCATAGCAGAGCAGGTAAGACCGGGAAATTGCGGCGGCAATATCGTAATTGCACTTTCCTGAACACTTTTCGCCATTTTCAGTTCCCTGCCCAGCTGCTGCTGGCTTTCATCAAGCTGTTGCGCCCGAAGAGCCAGTTCCTGGTGCATCTGAAAGTTATGCAGACTGATCGATATCTGATCGGATAAAATGCTCAATCGAAGGTTATCGGCTTCAGTAAGAACCGCCTCAGGATCATAGCGTCCGACAAGAAGACAGCCATAAAATGTATCGTTTTTCTCTATGGCCGCACCGGCAAGAGCACCTTTTATGGCAAATTTCCGAAAAGCATGTTCCAGAAGACGTAAAGAAAGCTGCAGGTTGTCTCCTGAATCTTCGATATCATCGAACCTGATTCGGCCAAATTCCTTCTCTGAGATACCGTGGCTGTCGGCAACGAAGAAAGAATCGGTGTCGAAATCCATCAAAAAAAGCACCGCCCAGTCGAAACGACCAAGGCCAACAACGACCTTGAGAATTTTCTGATAAGGCCTTTCGGTACCTAGAAGCATCATTTCATCAAGAGAATGGGCCTGTTGATAAAAATTGCAGATGGTCTTGAGGTTTCTTTGATCGACCAGGTAGGCCTTGCCCCCAAGGAAAAGAGCAAACAAAAGAATAAGGGCGGCAACCAGATTTAAAACCGATGAAGGTGCTGACCAATACAAAACTGCAATGCAGGTTAGACAGAGCCCGAGAAAACAAAAAAACTTCAGGCTGCTTTTCACTTTTCGCCCCGGTTAGTCAAGAAACTCGGCTTCGCCCCATTCAGTAAGGGTTACATAGAGTTTTTTCGGGCTTCTCGCATCGAGATAAAAACGCGGGTCTTTCTCGAGATAATTTTTCAAACGCTGACGAATCTTGAACAGCAAATCTTTGGTAAAAACATTCTTCAATTCAAAACTTGCGGTCAGGGGCGAAGAAAAACGCCGCCAGATTTCCGAAAGACTCTGGGGTTTGCCTTTTTTACGCAGGTTTTTGTAAATCCGGTCCAGCATCGCTTCAAAAAGCTCTGCTCCATTGTAGCCATAAAAAAATTCGACGGGGGGCAGAAAACCAAACTGCCCTATAACATTTTTGGCTTTGCGAACCAGCTTTTCGCCCTCACCCTGGAGTCCGACCACTTCAGTCCTCAAAATTCGTAACAGCATCAGATCGATGTCTTTGCGGTTCAGGCTATCGATCAATTCTTTATCTGATGGGAAAAATTTCTGTAAAATCGGACGAACCGTTTCCATGGGCTCAACGCTGAGAAACTGAACATTGCGCCCATAGGTTTCAGGATTCTTGCGCTTCATGTCGCCAAGAATCTTTTCGAACTGCAGAATGAATTCGAATTTTGTATCGGAAGGCATCGTTTAACCAGATAAATAAATTATTATTTATCTTAGTGTTTCATCCAATTCAAAGCAACTATTTTCTTTTAAAAGTTGTCCTCTTCGATCTTTTCTTCAGATGCGTCGAAGCCGAAGAATGGCAGAGCACCCTCGCCCGTCATCTGCAGAAAGCCTTTTCTTATGTAGATAAGAAAGCCAATAAGCGATACTGAATACAAGCCGGCCAACCATACAAAAAGAGCTTTCATCATTTTTTCTCCTGATACTGCTGCTATCGGCATGAATCAAGGATATTTTTAGTGAGTACACCGGTTTTAGAAAACATCATTGCGACAATAGAAAAAAATGCCGATAAAAATGAGAGAGATGAAAAAAATAAAGGCAGCACTTCTAATTTTGTCATTATTGGCTTTCTTCAGCAATTTCGAGCTGCAGGCAGCCGAATGCCCACATTGCCATGCGGGCGAAATTTCCAGTCTGTTGATGAATTGTCCCGATTGCGGGGCTAATCTGCATGATCCGGAATTAAAATACAACGCCCTGCAGAAATCGAATCTCAAAATCAAGATTTTTTACAACGGAGCGAACCCGGAGCGTCTGCCAGAATATGGCAAGCTTTATATCAATGGCATTTATCGGGGCAACATCCCGTTGATTGAAAGAGAAATACCCGCAAAAGAATTCGTTCACACCTGGTCAAACGGTCTGGGAAGAGATTTTAGCGCCTTCTATGAAAAAGCTGTCGACAATGTTCCCTCGGGTGTTTTGAAAATCGAGGTAACCATGCGTTTCGATCGTCTTTATGGCTTCGCCAGGAGCCTGAAAAAAGTCACATTTCCTTACGTAAGCTTTGAGCCAGGTCAGCAGACCGAAGTAAGCCACCGTTTCAATGCAGCTTCGACCTTTCATCTGTTCAAGCCTGAGCCTAAAAAGCCTTTGCCGGTCGTTTCCGACATGAAAATTCAGGGAGCCAAGGGAAATGTGGCTCTGAATGTTCCTCTATTCGACTGATCGGCCCTGGTAGAATGCTTGCCGAAGCTTATTTACAAGCTTAGCAGCTACAGAAATTTTATTCAAAAGCCCATTGAATTTTCTTGATGCCCACCTTTAAAAAACAGAATGAGCTTGCATATAAATTTTGGCGGGCATGTTCCGATAGATTAGATAGAATTTAGAAAAATCGAGGCAGACCAAATGATGGAAAAGACAAATCCCCGCTGGTTCTTTCTTTTCGTGCTTCTCAGCTTGATCAGCATGTTCTTTTTTCCGAGAACGACCTATGCTGAAAGCAACTGGATGAAGTATTTCCGCAAGGATTCGCTGCTTAACACTTATAATCGAGCCTATGCGGTTCTCGATGACACGTTGTGGGTCGGCACTTACGGCGATGGATTGATGATTCACGACGGCAAAGACGTAAAAAACCTGACTAACCGTAACACTCGCACCAGCCCACCGCTAAACGACGGTCTGGTTTCTGATTACATTACCTGCATCAGTATCGACGAGAAAAATGGCCGAGTCTGGCTTGGAACCAACGAAGGCCTTTCATCATGCGATCTTGAGGGGAAAGAATGGCAAAGTTTCAAGACCAAAGATGGTCTGCCCAATGATGTGATCAGAGATCTGGCCATCGATCGCAACGGACACGTCTGGGTCGGCACCCCATCAGGAATTGCTCAGTTCGACGGCGATAGCTGGGTTACTCATAATGAAAAGAATGGCCTGCCTTCAGTAAGCGTTCATTCGCTCAAGGTAAAAGGCGACAGCATCTGGGTCGGTTCAGTAGGTGGCACCGTCTGCCGTTACAAAGATGGTGAATGGAAAACCATTCTGACTTATTGAAATGCTGCAGCCCAATCACAGGGGAATTTACGAATACCTCTGGTCAGAGCATAAATACCTGGCCCTGGGTGTATCGATAAGAGCTTTTCAAACCACGGCAAGCCGCCTTGGCAATGTTCGACAATGCCAGACGATGCTGAAAAAACTGCTTAAACATGCTCTGGCTGAAAGGCCAGAGCATTTGAGCGCTTTACTGAGCGCCTATATGCTGGTTAAGCCATATTTAAGCAGATCTGAACGAGAGTGCCTGATTAAGACCATGCTGGGCAATGAAGATACAGCCGCTGAAATGATTTATTCTGCGGCACTGAAGAATCAGGAAAGCACTCTTTACGGCTGCCGCCTGTTTTTTCCAGAGGGCCGTGGGATTTATAAATTCTGGGATGTTCAGCATCACCCGGGTATATGGATGTGCTTTGGCCCGTTTCAGTTACATCTGACGCCCTCGGAGTTTTCTTATCTTGCGGCCCGTCGGGCTGATGCAAAAGATTTCTCTGATGCATTTCTCAAGCTTAGCTCGGGGACTAAAAGGTCTGACTACAACAGTTGGCCGGAAAAAATCCGTTTCCTGTTAGAAACCTGCAATATGGTTGCACTGGCCGGCGACAAAGCCTGGCTTCACCCTCGTGCCCATTTCGATTTTTCCAGGATTGAAGCGGCAAAACCTGACTTCTCAGCCGGAGAAGCAGCGGCGCTGACAATGGAAAAAATCTGGGATGAAAGCGAACAATCCGGAGATCTGGTCGGCGAAGTTCCCGAGTTCGATCTTTTCAAAACCACATTTGAAGATCTTGCTTCAAACGAAATTTTAAATTTCAGCCTGCTAACCGAAGCTTATGATCTGGTAACCAGCATATGCTCCAGCTCAGAATTGCAATCAGAATCCGGCGTAGCTGTGGAGACTGCTGACGAGGAGATTTACTCCGAACAGGGTGAACATGGTGACGATGAAACCGAGGACTGAGAGACAGGCTGTCCAGATACCATTCCATCCCCGCGTCAATCTCACGTGAAGATAGGCTGAGTAAACGAGAAAAGTAATCAGGGCCCAGGTTTCTTTTGGGTCCCAGCCCCAGTAGCGTCCCCAGGCTTTGTTTGCCCAGACCATGCCAAAAATCAGACCACCAACTGTGAACAGCGGGTATCCAAGAGCAATGGCACGATAAGTAAGATTATCGAGAACCTGAAGCGATGGAAGCCATTTTTCGGTTTTCTCACCAATTGCACCGCGAAACAGATAAGTCAAAACCATCAGGATCAGCACTGCCAGACATGTGGGCAGAATTACTCCGTAAAGAAGCATCGATGATCTTTCAATAAATACCGGGTGTGACTTCAGATGAAAGTATAAAAGCATCATTCCGCCGGTGAAAAAAACAGGCAGACCTGTAACTACTGACAAGGCGAGAGTTTTTTCTCTCAAGCTGATCTGTTCAGAATTATGCGGTACAAGAATCTGACGGAAACAGTACATATAGCTGAGAATGAAAGCCAGGGCAAAGCAGGACTCACCCACAAAAGCGAGAGAAACATGCAGATGCAGCCAGTAAGATTGCAGTGCGGGAATAAGAGGCCTGATTTCAGATGAGAACAGCGAAGCAATGCCGATCATCAGTAGAGATCCCACCGCAGAACCGCCTTCAAGCATGGGCAGAGGACGGTTATACGAAAAAAGAAAACCAGCAATCGCCAAAAACGTCGATAAGCAGACAAGTGATTCATACATATTGGAAAGCGGCGGATGCCCGGCAGCATACCATCGCATTCCAAGTCCGATTGAGGCTGCAAGAATGCCGATTCCAATCAGATAACGGGCAATCTTATAGAGGTTATTGCGATCAAGACTGATCGAAGCGCTGAACATTATGAATGCCAGCAGATAAAAGACCATCGATACTGAAAAAACCAGAGTTTCATTCATGCTTTGATAATTTCCTGAACGTAATTGTTTTCTTCGGAGAGCTCTTCTTCAAGAGCCTGCAAATTTTGCCTGAAGCTTTCAGCTGGCCGGTTACCGGTTACTGCTATGAGAATTCTGCCATCTGGCATTGTCATCAGCCATTCTTCGCGGTAGGCGATGTAAAAACTCATGATCAGCCCTAGGGTAAAAATCAGGCAACCGGCCCATACCAGGGGCTTTCCCGGATCATATGTCATCTGAAGCCCACTTTCAAATTCGGGTTCGGCACCCACAAAAGTAAAAATAAAAGGAAGATTTGAAACGTGACTGGGCGACATTATCCGGTCATCAGGAAAAGCCCATGCGCGACCAGCCACGCCCCCCTTCTGGTCATAAGCAACAATTCTCGCCGCCGGATTGTTCAACTCCTGTGAAACACTGATAAAACGACCATCGATTATACGAAAATCGGGCATAAAGTCCTGCATTACCATCTGCAAAGGGGTCCAGGAAAAGGACTGAGGCTTTTCAATTTCGAAATCGACTATGATTGGAAAAGAAGCACCGGCGGCAACAAAATTTTCCCATTCAGGGTTGTCTTTCAAAAGATCTACCCGGACGACTATGCGGCGATATGATTTGCTCCAGTTGGCCTGAAAAAACGAATAATCGCGAAAACTGACCGGCTGATTCACCATGGTAACGCCAGACGCAAGAGTTTCACCGTCTGTAACGAACGAAATGGCTGAATTCCAGCTTTTTATGCCCTTTATCTGTCCCTGTTCGTCGAGATGGTGGTCAACCCACAGATTGTTGAATTCCACGTAAAATGCCGGGCTTGCCAGTCCATCTATGTATTCTTTATGCAGAGCTTCAACTTCTTCCCGGTATTTTTCCAGAACCGGCGCATCCGGTGAAAAATGCCGGATATTTCTCGCATCTCTACTGATGCGATCTGCATCTCTGGCGGCACGCACCGCGGCCAGCTCAGGCACAGGAACTTTTTCGCCTGCCCGGCCACGGACCGCCATTTCCACACCATAGAAAACTCCGATCAGTCCCCCGGCGAGAATCATGAGAAAACCGATATGAATGAACATTCCGCCCAGCAAAGAACTTTTTCCGCTGGTTCGAAGAGCGATGTTAACCGGGCCGGGCAGCTCTTTCTTTTCGGGAAATCTTGCAAGAACGCTTTCGTTCACCGATTTTTGCAGAGTTTTGCCGACTTCAAAGGCCTTGATTTCTTTTTCGCTTACATTCTGCAAACGAGAAAACAGCTTTCTCGAAGTGCTTTTCCAACGCGTAAGAATGCAAACCAGAGTTGAAACCGACAAAAACCAGAGACAGGCCTGAAAGACCAGGCTGTGATACATGTCATCGAAGCCAAGCGCAAGTATCCAGTGTCCGATCAGGGGATAGCGCTCAAGATACTGATGTGCTTCGAGAGACTGGGGCACAAAAGTGCCAAGCATCGAAAGCACGGTAAGAAAACAAATTATCGTGACTGCTGTTTTTAACGAAACAAAAAGGTGAAGGATTGTTCTCATGGACTGAGTATATGAGATTTATCAATGGTTTACAATAGCCCGGCGATCATGATCGAGCAAAACCAGTGTTGCATCGTCTCCCCACGGAACCGAGCCAGTAAATTTTCGCAATTCGGCGTAGATTCTGGCAAAAAATTCCTGGCGGTCGATTTGATGGCCCAGCTCTCCTGCCAGCACCTCAAGCCTTTCGTAGCCAAAAGGCTCACCTTTTTCATTCATGGCTTCGATGATTCCGTCGCTGAACATAAGCAATCGGCATTTTTCCGGCAACAGAATTTTTTCAAATTTGAATTTTTTACGACTGGCTGCACCAAGAGGGTAACCGGCAATACGCAGAACCTTTACTCCATCATCACTGATCAGGTAAGGGTATGCCTGACCTGCATTCGAAAAGGTCAGATTTCCGGCGGCATCGACAAAGCCTGCGAAACTGGTCATCATCTTAATGCGGCCCAGGTGCTCCAACATCAGACTGTTCATCGCCGAGAAAATATCCTGGGGCAGATACAAACCCTGATCGACAAGTGCACTGAACGCTGCATCGGCCATGTTTACAACCAGAGCCGCAGAAATTGAGTGTCCGGAAACATCACCCATGACAAAAGTCATGCCTTCATGGGTAGAAAAAGCGTCGTAGAGGTCACCACCAACATCAGAAGCAGGAACGGTCTGACCCGCAAAAATCGAGTTTGCTGCAGAAATATCAGTTGATGGCAAAATGCATGTCTGAACGAAATGGGCGACCTGAAGTTCTTTGATGCGTTCTAGGGCAGTGTTGAAAGTGCTGCCAAGCTGCTGCCATTCATCGCCAGTCTGAAGCCTGATCTGATGAGAATGGTCTTTACGTTCAAGAGCTACCACTCCCTTCATCAGCTGACGGGCAGGCTCGAGAATAACCTGTGAAAGTTTAAAAAAGACCACCAGAAGAATCAGCAGAAGAATCGCAGCACCGCCGTAAAGAGTCTGACGAAGCTCCTCGACTTCAGTCTTAACCCGTGAGAGTGGAACATAAGCAACAAGAATATAAGAATCACACCGTCTCGCAGCATAAGAGCAACGCAAATGCCTTTCACCGTTGATAGATACTTCATCGACCAGGATATTTCTTGGTGGTTGCAGCAAGGTCAGCAGGCTTTCCATTCTTTTCCATGCATCTGGCCAGGGGTAACACATGCGCAACGGCAAAGAGGAAATGGCCATAAATTTAACATCTTCAGGCCACCGGTGGGGACGACTGAATAGCTCGTTAAAATACTGGTGAGTCGAAAGCAAAGACGCTCCATAAATAATGGCACAGAAAATTGCCCGACCATCGGCATCTTTAATTACGTCAACAAAATTGCGCGACTTATATTCACCAAACCCGAATTCAACCCAATCGCCAAGATTCTGCGCAAGAACCTCGCCGGGATTTTCTTCGCTCGACTCGATGAAAGAACCCATGACCATCGATGATATTTTTTCGCCACCGCCGTCAGATGAAAATCCTTTTTTGCTGTTGTAGGATCTAATTATATCTTTCCCAGCCATTTTTCCGAGAGAATTGATGACAACCTGCCCCTGATTTTCGGCAAATC
Source organism: Candidatus Rifleibacteriota bacterium (assembly GCA_049325495.1). Classification (GTDB taxonomy): domain Bacteria; phylum Muiribacteriota; class Ozemobacteria; order Ozemobacterales; family Ozemobacteraceae; genus DYKG01. The sequence continues at coordinate 24,937 of JBMOKV010000058.1, forward strand.
CAATATGACGTTCAAGATCAACCGGACCCGTCCCAAGCAGGTAATCAACTTCAAGATCAAAAGGCACCCAGCCCCTTTCAAAATGTTGTTTGATTACAAATTCACGAAACTGCATTGGGTAAAAAATCAGCCCTCTGACGGTGCTTAAGCAGCTTGAAAACGGCCGGTAGAAAAAGCCGTTCTCGTCAACCAGCAGCAAAGCATCGATGAAACCGTTGATTTCAAGGCGAACAGACTCGTCGACAAAAGCCTGCAGATTCTCAGGCTGGCCATCGAGAAGATTGAAGAACCGCCGAAACCGTTCCTTTCTTTGCCTTAGGACAACCTGATGCCCGGCATCAATCTGAACAAGATTGTCTTCAAGTCTTCTGGCAAATTCGATCTTATAGCTTTCAAGCCTGGTATCGAGAAAATTTTTCCAGTATAAACCGGTCATTGCTGCCGGAAAAACAATTCCGGCTATGGTTACCAGCCCCAGCAGATTTCTCAGAGAAAACAAAGCCTGAGACTTTTCACTGCTGGCAAAGCGCCAGAGCACCGGAACCCAGAAAAATGGCAGGGCAAGACACCAGAAAGGAACCCCGGGCCTTTTCTCCCATGGAATGAAAACCAGAATACGTCCATCGGGTTTGGCGGAAAGATAAACCTCTCGCCCGGCAATCAGATATTTTCCTTTTCGGTTCTTGATATCGAATGTGCTTGCCAGAGTTGCAATTTCATAGGGGCTGAAATACTTACCGGGAACGATGGAAAATTCGGGGTGAAAAAGATCGATACAGGCGACCTGACCATCTTTGGATCTATGCTTTGCAAGAAGATAGCTGGCGAGATAGTTGGGGGGCAGAAATCCCTCATTGATAAAAATGACAGCCCCTCTGTCGCTTTTGGGGTTTTCTGAACCTATCCAGGCAGCGAATGAATATCTGGGGCCTCGATTAATTCTTTTTAAGAGTAAAGGTTTCCCTTCTATGGCCTCATAGCCAACCCCGCCCTTCAGCATCTTTATCAAACGGTTTCTTTCATCACCTTCAAGACGGTATTTGCGATAAGAGCTGCGTTTGATAGTTTTAATAAATATGGCCCAGACTTCGCTGAATTCTTTTTCAACCCCGAGCGCCTCTCCATTTTCAAAAAAAACAAGCTCGACTGCCTTGTCTGGCATGAAGTTCTTTTTTTTCCAGGCTTTAAAGTCTGATTCTGAGAGTAAAAAATCTGCTTTCTGAAGATCGTTCAAAAAAATATTTATTTCTTTCTGCAGAGCAATTTCAAAGTTGAAGCGTGAATGCAGATTTTCTAAAAATTCGTCAGCAACAAGGGCTTTCCGATTCTCAAAGGATACCTGCTGCCTGAAAAACATGGCAACTGCCAGACTCACATTTAAAACTACCGCCAATAGGAGCAGAAGCAGAAAAAGATGATGTTTTTTTCTAAGCTGCATCTGCATCTCCTTGATCGGATCGGCTTAATATAACGACTGTCCGGTCATCATTCTGCTCTCCCCAATTCCTTGCAGCAGAAAAAATCTGGCTGATCAACTGACCGGCATGAACCCTTGCCAAAGAACTTACCAGGTTTTCCAGCCCGGCGAATCCCAGCATTTTTCCAGATCTGTCGGTAGTCTCAACAATTCCGTCTGTATAAAGAACCAGCTTTTGCCCAGGGGTTAAAACAATTTCATTCATCTGATACTGGTTTTTTATTCTTATTCCCAACGGCATTCCCGGCTGTTTCAATGCAGTCACAGAACCGGACGGGTCTACTACAAGTGGATAACTTTGGCCCGCCGACGCGTAGTCAAGCCTGCCGGAACCGGGGTGATAGTATCCTGCCCAGAACGACATGGGCAGCTTTTTTGCGCCATAAGTGCAATGCAACCTGTTGATTTCACCCAGCAATTCGGCTGAATTGCGGCAATTCAAGCCTTTGAGTGCGACCCACACCTTTACCGAAGCCTGAACCATAGCTGCGCCAATTCCATGACCAGTTACATCCCCAATTGTCATTAGAATTCGGCCATCGGAAAGTTGCAGCCAGTCATAATGATCGCCGCCGAGTTCGGTGGCAGTCTGACATAATCCCTGGATTTGCCAATCCGGGCCGCTGATTGATTTTTCCGGCCACAGATGTTCCTGAATATTGCTGGCAACCTTGATCTCATGAAAACTTTCAATCGTTCGATTGAGACTGGCAGAAACCGCATCGAATTCGGCCACTATTTCCGGTTGCAGACTTACCCTGAAATTACCGGCGGCAATCTCGCCAAGGACTTTGCCGATTTTACGAATTGGGTGCAGCAGAAGCCTTGAGGTAAGCCATGCGACGAAAGCGGCAAGCAGAATAATGATTACAGCCATCATCAGCATTTTCCGGTTCAGGTCTGAGATCTTACCGGCAATAGCCTCATATGGCCGGGCAAGAATCAATACATAGCCGTCGAGGTATTTTCCTTTTGCCGCGCTCAGAAGATAGGTGCGGTTGTTTATCACCGCTTTCTGATGCACTGGTAACGCGCTGGAAATCACTTTGAGGGAAATTTCCCTTAAGACTTCATTTTCTGCGGATTTTCTTTTGGGGAAAGCAGGCCACTCAAGAGAAGCTACGATTGGCAAGGCAGCCATTCTGGGCTGTAGAGGGTCTCTTTTTTCATCAAAAAAACGGCTGACCGCAAGAAGGTAGTTTCTTTGAATTCCAGATCGGGAGATAAAGGCCATCAATATTGCTCTTCCCTGATGATTGCGATCAATAAAGAAATCGATATATGTCGGCACGGTGCTGTCAGCCAGACTCAAATTCTCAAACTGACCGCCTTTCAGAATGAAATTGCGGGAAAAAGCTGAAGTCGAATTGTGAATAACTTCTTTCAGGCTATGAGCCTGGGCATCATGGCTTGGGGTAACATATCTGCCCTGATAAGTCTGAAGAATCATATCTCCATACATTGCGGCAGTGCTTTCTTCTCCGGACTTTACCGGTTTCTCAGAATTTCGGTTAAACAACAAAGTCGTTTCGGAACTAACGATCACCAGTTCTTTAAAGCGGTCTGAAAATGCCTGCAGGTGCCGCCAGAAATTTCTGGTTTCCATTGAGAAATCTTCAGGTTCCAGGCCTTCAATTTTTCTCATTCTTGAACTGATCAGCTGCTCGATTCTTTTGAATTCAAAAATCAGACCTTCATCGATGCGCCGCAACTCAGAAATATTATCCTGCTGATACTGACTGGTCAAAACCTTTTCCCGGTCTGAACGGTCGATCAATCCGCTGAATATAAGCGAAAGCATACAAGAAACGCTGCCCAGAAGAAGAACCGAGGTTATTTTGGCGCGCAGGCCCGGCTTTATTGAGGTCACACCGAGATTCAGCGGCAGAATTACAATAAATGCAAGCAGAGCAAAGGTTTTAATTGTCAGCTCGATGTATAAAGAAAGTGAGCCCGGCTCAACAGGATTCGCCGTAATTGCGAGAAGAACCATTCCTGAATCGGTGAAGCTTTTCAGAATCTGGCGATTCTTGAAATCAAATTCGGACTGGCCATAGGGCAATGTCTCCAATTTCACAACCAGGTCCGAATCTAAGTTGATTGATTCGGGAAAAATCTTTCCAGGTTTCAGCGGATCATACCATGCAAAAGTGTAGTTCCTTGAGAGCCGGGAATTGGCATTATGAACAGCCTGAGTCATCAGCTGGTCGGTATCCAGCGCAGACTTTCTAATAAAGACGATAAATTCAGCGTTTTTACTATGATCAGCATTTTCCAGAGAGAAGATGCCACCCCACTGCCGATCATCACTGCGACCTATTTTTACAATTGACTCGGGATTGGCTGAAATCGCCAGATGGGCGTTTTTGTATCCGGAAAACTGCAGAAGCCATTTTTCATCGCGCGTGGCTTTTTCTGGATTTTTTACGGCTGCGAAAAATTTCTGGGCGACAAATCTTGGGGGTTTTGGAAGAAAATCCAGATCAAAACATTTTCCGGAATCATCAAAAAAAAAGATTTCAAAAGTATTGGGGTTATCTTTAAATATTTGTTTGAGTCTGGTATTAAAGGTTTCTGAAGGAAATGGTATTTCG
>JBMOKV010000059.1:0-3866 GCA_049325495.1 Candidatus Rifleibacteriota bacterium
TTTTTGGCTGACAGCCTCTGAAAAATTTCCCGTGTTTTCATTGTCGCTTCGACCCTGTCAGCAGGGCTCAGCGACCGTCAAAGGTCGGTCGATCAATGATTTTTTATTAAAATTGAAATCAATCCGCGTTTTTTGCCCGATAAGATCGGGGAATTTTCCGGACCGAGCGCCCGTCTGAATGAGGTATTTCCGGTTCCGGTCTAGGGCCCTGAGGACGCCGAAGAAGATCTTCGATCGAACATTCCTCATGCTCAAGATCCCATTGTTCAAAGAGCTTGTCAATCTGGTTCCGGTCGGCGTTCTTGCTGTACATCCCGGCGTTCTGGCGTTGTCGTTGAATTTCGTACATGATAACCGCAGAAGCCACAGAGATATTGAGGCTTTGAACGAATCCGGCCATGGGAAGAAAGATATTGGCATCGGCAAGCTCGAGGATTTCATCGGAACAGCCCCGCTGCTCATTTCCCATGACTATGATCCATGGTTGAGTCCAGTCAATTGTGCGAAAATCGACCGCTTCTCTAGCCATGTGGGTTGCCGCGATTTTGTACCCCTTTGTCTTCAGGGTCGCCAAAGGTTCTTTCAAATTTTCAACGGTTTCGAGTTGTACCCATTTTTCCGACCCCTTTGAAACTTCGGGGTTGAGCGTTTCAGGCTTTTTGATGTCGGGAAACCAGATGACGCGGTTGATCCCGGTGGCATCGGCACTGCGGAGAACCGCAGACAGGTTGTGCTGGTCGTGAACCCGGTCCAGGGCAAAAATCAGATCAAGTTGCCGGTTATGTATTACCTCGGTAATTCGATGAAGTCTTCTTGGGGTTGGCATAAGCTTGATTATCCTTCTCTTCTGCTGATTCTGGCATTGGTTTCCACAAAACCGTCCCTGATGCTGACACTGTCAATATTTAGATTAAGCCAGGTTTTTCTCGAGTCGAAAACCGGGTTGATCTTTGCAAACACTGCCCTTGAAGCATTTCTGGGCAAAACGATTTTGTTCATGGTCAACTTGTCACAATTGAAATTCACGACCTTTGGATTCACCAGTTCGACTCTGCCGGTAACATTGAAGCTGACGGTTAAAACACCCTTGCGAAACCAGCCGCCGATATTTGCCCTTTCCTTGCCAAGTTCGAGCTTCAGGTCTCTAAGCGCCCGGGCCTGACTGTACAGCTCAAACACCTTCAATATGTCATTTTCTGAAACCTCGGTTTTCAGCTTGATTTCGTCAGACTTCAAAAATCTGATACGGTTCTGCTGCAGCTGCATCATGTCGAGCTGGCAGTTTGGAAATTCAAAGGTAGCGGTTGCAATGGTCAGATTATAATAACCCACCTGACTGCAGATGACCTTTATATTGGAAAATTCGTATGCGAAACTTGCCGGTTGGTATTCTACATGAACAAAAGCCGGTCTCGGGGTTATTTTTCCGATCAGGGAGATTTCAGGCTCAAGATAACCAAGCAGTTTGAAAATTTCTGTCGACCTAAAGCCCTCGGGAGTAGACAAAGCGTGCATGAAACCGCTTTTCAACTGCCGATCAAGGTCTGATTCTTCAGCGGTCAATGGGCTGAAAACCACACAGAAAAGCAAAATCAAAAAAACATATGAATTATTTCGTTTTTTGTTCATTTAATGCCTCAACAATAATTAGTGCTGTTTTCAGCGGAATTCCAGCTTTTTTTTGAATTTCTTCTGCTCCGGCTTTGGCAGCCATGGCAGTCGAACCAAACACCCCTATTACCTTACGCAGCACTGCCGGACCGACTCCGGGCGGATTCAGCAATGCCGAACGTACAGTCTTTTTCGTATGAGTTTTCTTCTGAAAGTTGTTGGCAAAACGATGGGCTTCGTTACGCAGTTTAATGATTATTCTCATTCCGGTACTGGTAAGGGGCAATTTTCTTTCGGAGCCATCGCTGCTGACCAGAAGTTCTTCGCGCTTGGCAAGGCCAAGAAGAGCAACATCGGTTCCCGTTTCCGCAAGCACTCTTTCGGCTGCCCTGACCTGAGTTATCCCTCCATCTACGATCAACAGATCGGGAATTTCCTTGTTCTCCTGCTGCAGTCTGGTGATACGTCGCCGCACCACTTCTGCGATTGAAGCGGGATCATCGCCCCCTTCCGCCTCTTTGATATGAAACAAACGGTAATCTGATTTTTTGGGCAACCCGTTGACCGCCACAACAAGAGATGCGACCGGATCGACGCCCTGAATATGAGAAATATCGATGCACTCAATTCGCACCGGTGCTTTGGCAAGTTGAAGGCGTTGTTGCAAGTCGATCACCCCCGCATTGATTCTAGGGCCAGCAACAGTCTTGAGATTTTTGAGTACCTCAAGCGCATTGGTATCGGCCATCGCCATCAATTGCCTGAACTGGCCGCGAACCGGCTTCATAATACTGACTTTTCGCCCACTCAGACGGCTTAAAAGCTCTTTAAGCGATTCGACCCCCTCAGGAACCAGGGAAACATAAATCAGCTGCGGAATCAGATTGCGGTCATAAAATCTCTGAAAAAGCGAAGCAAGAACCTGTTCGGTTTCGGCCCCCGGTTCTCTTTCCACATCGATGATCCTGTTCCCGAGAAGTTTCCCGGCCCGGATAAAGAAAATCGACACCACGACTCGATCTGGAGTCTGGCTAAGTCCCCAGATATCAGAATTGACCGGTTGAACAAATTCGACCTTCTGACTTTCAAAAAACCGTTTAAAAGCTGCCAGAGTATCGCGAAGCTCGGCCGCCTCTTCATAACGGAATTCGGCGGTCAACTGCCTGAGGTTATGTTCCATTTCTTCGTAATCGGGTAATTTTTTGCCAGAGAGAACGTCAATCGCCTGATTTACAGAACTGCGGTAAACTTCAGGCGATACTTTTCCAAGGCAGATGCCCTGGCAAACTCCCAGATGATATTTCAAACATGGTCTCTGAGCCTTGCCCGGGACAAAGCGTCGCTCTGAAGTGCACAGCCGAAAAGTTCGACACAGCAGATCGAGAATCCGATTCAAATCAAAAGCATTGGGAAATGGGCCGAAATACTGATTACCGTCACGAAAACTTACCCGACGAACCTTTTCAATTCTGGGATAAGAATCTTTAAGAGTTACCCTGACATAGGGGTGGGTCTTGCTGTCTTTAAGCAAAACGTTATATCTGGGTTTATGCTTTTTGATCAGGTTGTTTTCAAGAATCAGAGCTTCTATTTCTGTGGCAGTGATAATGAATTCGATATTCTCTATGGCCGAAACCAGCACTGCAGTCTTCTGATTATCGTGATGCCGGGCGAAATAAGACCTGACCCGTTTTTTGAGCGACCGGGATTTGCCGATATAAATGATTTCGTCTACCCGATTTTTCATCAGATAAACCCCGGGATTATCGGGCAACAGCGTCAGGATTTTTTCAAGCTTCTCGCGATTCATCGGGCGAATTCATCTCTTTTTCATTTTTTCCGACGGCTTGCCCTTACTGTTAACTTTATCGGCTACCTTTTCCTCTTCAGAATCCCCGGCTGGAACTGCCTTTTCAACGTTGAAATACTGCAGATTTTCGTTAAATCCGGATTTGACAAAATACCCGGTCAGCATAACCGGGCCATCGAGAAGGTCTTCTTTTCTGACAATGGTTAAAAGCTGAAGATTTGATTTGAGCGGAATGCGCTGGTGGTCTTCCGTCTGCAGCACCCAGCGCAGCATGTGGCGACGCCTGGCTATTTGATGCTTCTCGGGCACGATCTTACCTTTCAGGCGCTGACGGGCATCAGCTTCGCAAACTTCTTCCACAGGCTTCCCACGCAACATCAGACTCGGTTCCAGAGACTGGGCCTTTTCATACAAATTTTCCGGTTCTGATGCAATTTCTTGAGAA
>JBMOKV010000060.1:0-3865 GCA_049325495.1 Candidatus Rifleibacteriota bacterium
AATCTCTTCGTATTTCTTTCCCTTTTTCGCCATGCCGTCGGCTCCGTAAAGACACATTCCAAGGCCTACTCCCTGACCCATTCCCCTGAAAATGATGCTTCTGCGTTGAACTTCCATGGAGAAACGCATGCTTTTCAGGCTGTTTGGCCCGAAAAACGACTGCAGATTATCGAAAAATTCAATGGCATTGATTTCTTTTGGTCTTTTGCCGCGCAACACAACTTTAACTATTCTTCCGTTGCCATCGATAACCAGAGGTTCCCATCCGGTGAAAATGCGGTCAGCACCACCGGCCCAGCTCAGCGAAATGAAATCAAGCAGATCGAGTTTGGAAAGCTCGACCGACCAGTGAAAACCGGGGCTGTGAAAGCAGTTTTCCGAACCTTTGTTGTCGATGCGGTCTTCCATGGCCGCGTGATATGGCTCATCGTTGATATCCAGAAGTTCTTTTGCCGAAGAGGTTTTACCGCCACAGGTATGATGAAATCGGGGAAAGATTTTTTTGCCCTTGAATTCAAGGGTCTGGTTGGCAGTCATGGTGACGAGAATATCGACCAGTTCGCGATTGTGCCCGGCGCCGGAAAAAGGCAGGCAGTGTTCTTCATCACAAACATCGAATCTTTCGCCTTCATGCAGAGATTTTTCCTTTAAAAAAGCCAGTCTGCTTCTTGCCATTACGATATAGGCTTTCAATGCTTCAATTTCACTGCTGGGGCCAAATTTTGATACGGAAGAAACCAGGGCCTGATGAATGGTGATTTGATTGACAACAACCAGAATATTCTCATTGAAAGTAACTTCGATCGTTCCCTGGGCAAGGATCGGCGGGTTTCCCGGAACTTCAAGGCTGATAAGCTCGCCGCCGCTGATAACCACTTTTTCATAACCCGCGCTTATTTCTTTGCCGTTGGATATTTTTCCAAGGATTCCTTTGCGGGTCAGGCTGACTGCGAGATCTTCTCCTTCAGCAACCACTTCACTGGTAACCGGCTGGTCGGTTTTTGCGGTGCCGGATGCAGTCAGGGGATGAAAGGTGGCAGTCCAGTTGCCGCTGAAACTCTGTGCCCTGACCGTGGAAAACTCCTGTTCCGTTAGAATACCAGTCCTGATTAAAGTCTGGTCAATTTCGACGGCCCACGCACAATTGTGGCCCACGCAAAACAATAAAACCTGAAAAACCAGTAAAAACGCGAGTTTTGATTTCATTATATCGCCTGCCGTTAATTTAATGGTGTTTACTTCGCAAAAAACTCAATACTAAACGAATTGGCTCAAGAAAAAACCTGAAAATAGCTGGAGGAACCTTTTTCTTACTGACGAAACTGGTGAATTTACTGCCATATTTTACATAATAACAGTTGAAAATTCTACCGGCATTGTAGGGTAGAAGAAATTCACGGCGAAACCATCGAAAAATTTCGATTTCCGCAATTTTTCCTTTATAGGCATAGGTAGCGATGAAACACAATGTATTGGTGCCTTCACGGTCAAAAGAAGGAATAAAACGATTATTTAAAAGATAAATCATCGCCTTGGTTTTGAAGGCTTCTTCATCCTGTTTAAGATAGCGCAAAACCGTATATTGCTTGTCGAGAAGATCGATGTTGTCAGGGAAAATTTCAAGGGCTTTTCTCAGACAGATCCTGGCTTTGCGGAAATGGGAATCTCCAAGGCTGGGCCCAAGTTCCAGAGCTTTCTTCAGATAGACTTCGCCCGCATTGCTCAAAAGGCCATATTTAAGCTCGCAAAGGTGATTTTTCAGTTCTCTGACTTCTTTTAAACAAATGTTTGTTTTTTCGGCTTCAAAGAGAACCTTGTCCGCTTCCTTGAATCTTTTTAAGGCAGCCAGCGATTCGGCCTTCAAAAGAAGAAGCGGAACGCTTATGCGATGGGTGAGATGAAGAAAATCAACTTTTTGAATGACATCCTGATAGAGATTCTTTTCATAAAGGGCTTTGACCTCTTTGAAATTGGCCTCTTCAACGTCAAATTCCTGGGCCGAGATCGAACTTTTCTCAGCCTCTTCATGTTCTTTGCTGCCATAAAGCAAAGGATTCTTTTCTTCAAGAATCGTCTGGAAGCGCTTAACATTTTCTTCGTCGTTGAGAATTTTATGACAGCGGAAAAGGCCGGTAATGGCCCCCATGCTGTCGGAATTTATTTCATAAGCCTGTTGAAAGCTTTCGAGAGCCCTTTGGGTTATAGAAAGAAGAATCTTTTCATTTTCTTCCTTAACTTTTTCCTTTGAAAGAGAATCGGTTTTTTTAAGACTGTCGTGAAACTTGTTGGCTTTGTCTTCGCGCTCGGTCAGCAGCTTGTTGCCATTTACCAGAAGTCGGTCAAAGTAAATTTTCAGGGCGGTGGAACGAAGCTCCTGAACTTCACCTTCTTCTGGCATCCAGGGCGCAACTTCTTCAACAAACCTGAAACCGCCCTCGATCTGATCGAGCTTATTGAATTCAGTATAAATATTGATTACAAACTGTGGGTCTGGCGGGTATTCCTGAGAAAAATGCTTGTGAAAAAGCTTTAATGCCTGAGGTGTCTCACGCCCTTTGATGTGGGTGAGAATTTTCTTTTTTATTTCCGGAGTTTTACTTGGGGCATCTTTCATCTTAACCACGCCCAAAATAACATATTTTCAACCGGGAATGAAAAAAAGACAAAAAAAGAGGATAAATTTTCAGAAAATTATTTACGCGCCGGTTTTGCCTTTGCCGGCTGACGGCCATAGTAAGAAAGGTCTTCAACTTTTTCATCTTTCAGCAGAGTTGGCAGCATTCGGGCGCGACTTACCAGGAAAAATACCGCACTGCAGACCAGGCCACCGATAAAACCGGCAATCAAAGAATTCAAATTCATGGGGTCCCTCACTTTTAGAAAATTAGCGCTTTTCTTTTCGACAATTATTACAGTATTTTAAACCTAATATTTTAATCAGGTAAATTTTATGTTTGAAAAAGTTTTAAAAAATGGACAGGTTTTTCTTGGGGATCGCTTTATTAAGGCTGATCTGGCAATTGAAGGCGAGAAAATAGCTGCAATCGGCATTGAACTTGCAGGAAAAAAAGAGATCGACACTGCAGGCAAATGGGTTTTGCCGGGCATTATCGATGCCCATACTCATTTTTCGCTGCCATTTGCCGGAGCGGTTTCATCGGATGACTTTTTTTCCGGAACTCGCGCCGGGGCCATTGGAGGCGTGACCACCATCATTGATTTTCTTGCTCAGAAGGGCAATGAAGGCTTTAAAGACAGTTTCTCTTCAAGAATGGCGATTGCCGAAGGGCAGGCTGCGGTAGACTATTCATTTCATGCCTGCATCGGCCGTTTCTCTGAACAGGTTAAAAATGAGATGGCTGAACTTGAAAACCTTGGATTGACCAGTCTTAAGGTTTTTATGGCCTACGGAAAGTCGGGTCTGATGCAATCAGATGCCTCGATGCTCGAAATAATGAAGCATTGTCGCCACCATGGCATTCTTCTCACTCTTCATGCAGAAAATGGTCTGCTTATCGACGAGTTGTTTGCCAAAGCCCAGTCTGATGGACGCAAAGGCATCAGGGTTCTGCCTGAAACCCGCCCGGTAATCAGTGAAGCGGAGGCGATAAGACGGGCAGGCATGCTGGCCCGTGAAACGGGCTGTAATCTTTATATCGTTCACACATCGAGTGGCGCGGGAGCTGATGAAATAGCCGGTTTGAAAGCAAGCGGAGCTCCGATCATCGGTGAAACCTGCCCCCAATATCTATACCTTGACGATTCGCTTTTTGAAGGCACTTCAGGGCATTTTTTCAGTTGCTGTCCTCCTATCAGGCCGATTATTCAACAGAAAAATCTCTGGAAAAATCTTTTAAATAGAAAC
>JBMOKV010000061.1:0-3854 GCA_049325495.1 Candidatus Rifleibacteriota bacterium
ACCTTCACCGGCTCCGGGGTTTCAGGGCTTGATGCTTCGAGCATATCTTCTGGCACAATGAAATGGGAAGACAACTTCAACAATGCCACTTCAACCATAAAGACTGGTGAGTCGAGCTTTGCCTATACATACAGCGATGCAGCAAAACTTGGCAAGCATGTGATAACCCTTACTGGTTCTGACATTTATGGAGTCAGCAGTTTCAGCCAGCACGTTCTTTATGTCAACGCCACTCCAACGGTTTCAATTACTGCTCCAGCCTCTGGCACCCGTTATGACACCGGTGCAACAATAAGTTTCTCTTCGACCGGCAGCGACATTGACCCGACAGATGTTCTGACTTACCGCTGGTATGATGGCGCAGCCCAGATTGGTACCGGGCAGAACTATTCGACCAGTTCGCTTGCATCAGGCAATCACACCATTTTCTGCCACGCAACCGATCTTTACAATGTAACCAGCGTTGCCTCTGTTGGAGTTTTCGTAAACACGTTGCCGACTGGCAACATAACCATTAGCAGCACACAATACGCCACTGCACCCAACGATGTTCCGGTTTTTCTTTCTACTCAGCCTAATCTTGAACTGACCTTTACCATGAACTCCAATGATTTCGAAATTGGCGGGCCAATTGAAAACTTCAACGCGGATAATATTCGCTGGTATACGAACATTGGCGGAGGTTACGTTTTCAACGGCACTGGAAAAACTCTGGTTCACTCCATGCCTCTTGGGAGCGCCACCGTGATGGTTGAGCTGCGTGATTCTTTCTATGGCTCTTACCCGGCTACCCAAACGAGTGTGGTTGTTTATAAAAGCCTGCATGTATGGCAAAGTCGCAGCTTCAACTATGGTGTAAGCCCGATTCCATCAGCCAGAGCGCTTTTCATTGAAGGAAGCGGCGTAGGCCAGACCCCCACCCTCTACACTACTCACAACACTACTGCTACCCCGTGGGTAAGAAGTCTTGAATTCCAGGGAACAAAATTCAATGCAGATTTCAATACCGACTTCACTGATTATTCAGCTGCAGCTTCATATACTTTCCAGCCAATTTCAGGGACGGTATTCGATGGAAAAGTCACGGTTCTTGGCCTGAATGTAGCTTCGCAGGCAATGGTCACATTTGAAGAAGTCGGTTCATGGACCAGACTTTTTGCAGCAAACGTAGGCGGAGTAAATCAATTCAACAATGCAACTTCGATTGCTTTCAACAATGATGTTGCAGCACTTAAACTCGCTTATGCCGCCAACAGCAATGGACAACTGCTATCTTTCGATTCAGACACCGGAAACAATGCGAATGCTTTAACCGAGGCAAACAGCATTGCTTTCGGCACTTCTTTGAGAGTAAGATTCACCAATGTTCTTCCTGACACTCTTGGGAAGCTGTTTCTGGCTGATCGCAACAATAATCGTGTAGTTATGATGAACAGCGGCATGGCAAATCCCACTTCAATCACCGCTCCTAATCCGATTGACATTGCTTTTGCAAAAACATTCATTTTCACGCTTGATGGCACCACCAGTGAGATAACACTGATCAATCCGGCTACCAATCAGCAATTGATGAAGTTTGGCGCCAGTGGGACCGGAAACGGGCAGTTTGAATCGCCGGCAAGCATTTACAGCTCGGGTTACGATCTGTTTATTGCAGAAAACAGCAGAATTCAGGTAATCAGAAGCGGTCTGTCTGACTGGCTGAAAAACTGATCCAAAAGAGATCCCCCGGTTCAAACGAACCGGGGGATTTTTTTATATCGTTTTAAACCTTTGTTTAAATCTGGTCGTAGAATTCTCTTAGTTTGCGGCGGGCAGCGCGGATGATGAGTTCTTTGCGCAGGTCACCTTTTGCGCCTTCTTCGGATTCGAAAATACCGAAGTTGGCATTCATCGGGTGGAATTCTTTGTGACCTGAGTAGGTAATGTAATTTATCAGGCCGCCAATCATCGTCTGCGGGGGCATTGCCACCGGTTCTTTTCCCTGGATCAGGCGGGAAGCGTTCAAACCTGCCAGTAAGCCGGTGGCAGCTGATTCAGTATAGCCTTCAACACCTGCGATCTGGCCGGCAAAAAAGATTCTTGGTTCTTTTTTCATCTGCAGAGTCGGTGTCAAAACTTCCGGGGAATTAATGTAGGAATTGCGATGCATCTGGCCAAGTCTTACGAATTCGGCATTTTTCATGCCGGGAATCATTCTGAATACCCTCTGCTGCTCAGCGTGTTTAAGGTTGGTTTGAAAACCGACAAGATTGTAAAGGCTGCCAAGCAGATTATCCTGGCGCAGTTGAACGAGAGCGTATGGTCGCTTGCCGGTTCTGGGGTCGGCAAATCCCACCGGTTTCATGGGCCCGAAGCGAAGAGAATCGACGCCGGATTCGGCAATAATCTCAACCGGCTGGCAGGCAGAAAAGAATTTTTTCCGTTCTGATTTTTCAAGTTCAGAAAGCTCGATACGTTCGGCTTTCAGTAATGCATCAACAAAAGCCAGGTATTCATCTCGATCCATGGGGCAGTTGATATAGTCGCCCTTGCCAGGCTCGCCATAGCGGTCGCCTTTGAAAGCAATACTCATGTCAATTGATTCGGCAGCGACAAGGGGAGCAATTGCATCAAAAAATTCCAGATGTTTGGCGCCAACAAGTTTTTCGAGAGATTTAAGCAGGGCTGGCGAAGTTAATGGGCCCGACGCAACTATAACCAGGCCTTCTTCGGGAATTTCGGTTATTTCTTCGTTAATAAAATCAATCAGGGTGTGGCCTTTCAAGTAGCGGGTAATTTCGCGTGCAAAGGCACCACGATCGACAGCCAGAGCATTTCCGGCAGGAACCCTGTATTTGTAGGCAACATCCATGAAATAGCTGCCAAGCAAACGCATTTCTTCCTTCAACAGGCCGGAAGCGCGGTCTGGAAGATTGCTGCCAACCGAGTTACTGCAGACAAGCTCGGCAAAAAGATCGCTGGTATGGGCACCAGTTGATTTTTTGGGCCGCATTTCACAAAACCGCACTGGAATCTGGCGTCTTATCAGCTGGTAAACAGCTTCTGTTCCGGCCAGACCTGCTCCGATAACAGTTACTTCAATCTTCTTATTCTTTCTGGTCGACATTGTCTTCCTCTTCCGGATACTTTTTGAACTTACAACCCTTGCCTGAACATTTGATGTATTTACCGCTCTTGCGGGTGCTGTGCCAGACCAGTGGTGAATTGCATTCCGGGCAGAGTTCGCCGGTGGGCAGTGCCCAGGTGGTCAATTCACACTGCGGATAATTTGAGCACCCATAGAATAATCGACCACGTTTTGATTTCTTTTCAAGAATTTTTCCATTACAACCATCAGCCGGGCAGTTAACCCCTGCTTCTTTTACGAGTTGGCGGGTATTTTTGCATTCAGGGTAATTTGAGCAGGCCACAAATCGACCGAAACGACCTTCGCGAATATACATGTCGGCGCCACATTTATCACACTTTTCTTCAACTGCCTCAAATTCTCTGCTTGAACGCTCTTCTAGCTGGCTCAGCAGTTGAGAAACGGACATGGGAGGTTTTGGCAGACCATTGGCAAACAACAGAACCTCATCGGGAATATTCACTGTCGATCGGCATTCCGGGTAACCAGAGCAGGCAAGAAATTTTCCGGTTCGACCAAGTCGAACCATCATTTTTTTGCCACATTTTTCGCAGACCATGTCTGACTCGATCTGTACCTTGTCAATGGCTTCCTCGGCTTTTTTGAGGTCTTTTATAAATGGACTGTAAAATTCATTTAAAACATCAACCCAGTCTATCTCGCCTTCTTCGACCTTGTCGAGCTCACCTTCCATCTGGGCAGTGAAGCCGGGATTGATAATGTC
>JBMOKV010000062.1:0-23402 GCA_049325495.1 Candidatus Rifleibacteriota bacterium
CAGGTCGAGTTTCAAGAGCAGGATAAAAAAGCTAACCCAAATAAAACAGCTAACTTACTAAAACATTGATCCGCTTTTTTATAAGAATTTTAAATCTTTGTGCAATAATTTTGAGAGAAAGCTGTTTTCAATTTGTCGAGAACTGGCTGTTTTTTCCAGAATTGAATCGATAGTGTTTTGCACGGTTTTTTCAAGAATCTTCATTGTTCTGCCAGCAGTAAGAAAATCGGGCCGGCAAAGCTTTTTCTTTTTGACGTTCAATGTTAGTGCCAGTTCTTCACCATTCTTCATTCAAAAGCCTTTCTCGGTCAAGATCAACTGCCCCAAGCTCCAGGCCGAAAAGAAACAACCTCTGATTCACCTTGTTCATTTGCAGGTGATTTGTCTTTTTCCAGTTCACGAATGAAGCGAAGGCCAACTCCGGCTTTTTCAGCCAACTGTCTTTGTGTTAGCTTGAGCTTTTTGCGCCTTTCCCTGATTGTTTGTCCGATAGAATTTCTTATCATGAGCCCATTGTGCCCTTTCGGGTATAAAAATGCCAATCAGTTTATGAAAAATCCCGATAGGGTATAAAATGTGCTGCTTATGCAAAAACGATCCCGTTCGGGTAAATTATTGCCCTGTGTTCGCAAAATCTTGGTGAATATCGGCTTTCGAGTTTCTTGTTGAATCATGGGTGGAAAAACTATTCGTGGGTTACGCAGTCTTGCCAAGGCTAATGAAGCTGGATTCCTGCAAAATAAGGAAAGGTCTCTTAAACAGGTATTAGAATTGGTTCTTTAAAACGACAAAAAGACATTCTTGCATGAATTCTCAAAATATTGTAAAAAGCATTTAAAACCAGTTCAAGGAGACTGCCATGTCAGACGCGAAAATGTGGTATCTGGCCGTAGCCGGTCAGGCTCAGGGGCCAATGGGTCGAGAAGATGTGATTCAGAAGCTGAGATCGGGCTCGGTTAACAAAAACACTATGGTTTATTGTGAAGGGGTTACCCGGACCTGGGCTCCGATAGAGAATATTGAAGAATTCTCTCAGGAGCTGGGCAAGGGCGCTTTCATGCCGCCAATCCCAACCATGCGCACTGCACCCGCAAAGGCTGATGAGGTCGATTTTTGCGTCTACGGCGATGATCTTCAGTTCGTTGAAATCGAGCTCGACCCGGGCGAGTCGGTAGTTGCCGAAGCCGGCTCGATGATGTACATGGATTCAAGCATCGAAATGCAGACAATTTTTGGTGATGGCTCAGAGCAGCAATCCGGTTTCTGGGGCAAGCTGGCCGGTGCCGGCAAACGGCTGCTTACCGGTGAAAGTCTTTTTATGACGGTTTTCACCCATAGCGGCAGCGGTAAGGCTAAAGTGGCTTTTGGCGGCCCGTTTCCTGGAAAAGTTATTGCCATCGATTTGCGCGATGTAAATGGCAGATTGATATGCCAGAAAGACTCTTTTCTCTGCGGTGCAAAGGGCGTTTCTGTAGGAATTGAACTTCAGAAAAAGCTTGGAATGGGCTTCTTTGGCGGCGAAGGGTTTATTATGCAGAAACTCGAAGGCGACGGTCTGGTTTTCTGCCACGCCGGCGGTTCAATTTATACCCGTGAGCTGGCGCCCGGGGAAGTTATAAAAGTTGATACCGGCTGCATTGTTGCATATCAATCCGGTGTACAGTGCGATATCGAAATGGTTAAGGGCATAAAAAACGCTCTGTTTGGCGGTGAAGGCTTATTTCTCGCTACCATGAAAGGCCCTGGAAGAATCTGGCTACAGTCTCTGCCATTCTCAAGGCTTGCCGGCAGGATCATTGCCGCCGCTCCGCAGACAGGAAATCAGAAACAGGGCGAAGGTTCGGTGCTGGGCGGAGTTTTCGATGCCATAAGCGGAGATTAAAAAAAAGATTGGCTGCTGTTATGCCTGAGATCTAAAATGCCTGATAGACATGGTTTCTTATTATCAATTCTTAAATGAAGATTTTACCAGCAGCTTACCTTGAAAATTCGAATTGACGCTTTGAAATTTCAAGGAAAACTGCTGTGATAAATTTAGGAAACTATGATTTTACTAATGTCTGGATCATGAAGTATTTTATTTTTCGCTCAAGCAGATTTCGAAAAAAAAAGAAGCCTTAGCCGATCGTGGTTGGAATTTTTGTAATTTTGTTTTCAGTGTGGTCACTTCTATTGCCATGCTTCAGATAAAAAAACTGTTTAAGATAGCTTTCAGCATTTCAGGTCTCTATTTGTTAGCAGGACTGCTCTCTTTTAAGATCTTTAGCAATCTTGATTCCGTGTAAATTGTATTTTTTCACAGAACCAGACCAGCCCGGGTGCAACATTGTTGCGTCCCGTATTTGCTTCAATTACAGTTTGAATTTGACTTAAAAATAGTCAGGGATATGCAGGGAAAATTCACCAGACTTTGTTGCTTGCCATCACTGTAAAAACTCTCAACCAGGCTATGAAAAATGTTTTGGGGTTGTTTCCAACAGCTTTTACTGAATTTATTTTAAAACTTTATTGGAAATCTTTTATAAAAGTCTGAATTTCAGAGCTGGCCTGGCCATAACTCACTATTGCCACGTCGAGGCCGTGGTGTGAATAAAGTTGCATCGATCGCTTTATTGCGGCGAGAATCCATTTCGGATCATTACCAAAAGCACCCCCGCCTAGCATGGTAAGAAAAAGCTTTTTGTTGCCGTTTTGTTGTGAGTTAAGAATGGACGCACAGAAAGCCGCTTCATAAGAGGCTTCAAGAATAAGTCGGGCGAAGTTTTCCCATAATTGGGGGCTGAGGCCTGAGTAAGAAACGGGAACTGCAGAGCCATAGACCTGGGTAACCAGGTGCCCGCTCTGGCTTATGGTAACTTCTGTGTTCCACTGAATGCCGACTCTCAGCAGGCAACGTAATTTATCTAACCCGACTTCGTCTAATGAACGCAGGGTTTCATCGATCTTTCTCAACCCAGCCTCTGAAGGAAGAAGATAACCGTTTTGCATTTTCCAGAGCTGGCCATTGTTATTGCCGAGTTGTGCGCCAAGATCGGCTACGCAGTCGATCTGATTGTCGCTGGTTTGGCCAACTTTACCATTTACCGGGGCAAAATAATTGCGGAAAATCGTGCCTGCCCCCGCAGCAATCGCACATGCCGGGCCCTGAGTGCGGTCGAATTGATATATGCCGATTCCCTGCTCCGGGGTCACCGTAGGCCCGACCATTTCGAGAAGGTTGAATTGTGATGCCACCTGAAAAACGGCATTGGCATTTTGCGGGTCAGTGTGAAGTTTCTGGACATCGCCAACTATTTGAGAAATGGCCGTCTTTTTCGGATCAAGCTGCAAATCTACTATTTTTCGTCGCAATTCAACGAGCATCGGCGTTTCTAGTCTGCCGCAAACAAAGGTTCTACCATTTTTCTTTGAAGTCAGCTTTTCGCCGTCAAGGATTAAATTGGCATGAATGCTTTCGTAGTCTTCTTCTTCAATTCCTGTCAGATCACTCAACCAGGTCATTTGTTGATCCTCTTGCTCTCAATTTTCAAATATTTTAACAATTTATTCACTTACAGGCAACGATTTGTAATTATTTTTCCAGCCTGAAAAAATGCCTGATAGAATTTTGAATGCTGAATTGAGAGAGAATTGCAGATTATTTTAAATTGAACTTTTAATTGAACAGTTTTTTGGTAAAACTGACTTCAATGCTACAATCTCGATGAAAAAATCGCGGCCGGCAAACCGGTTTACGTGCATTGTTGGGGCGGACTGGGGCGCACCGGGGTAGTGGTCGGCTGTTGGTCAAGACGTCACGGTGAGGCAGAACCACTGGCCAAACTGGATCAATCAGTAACCCAGTTTTCCAGCAAAAGTCCGGGGATGCGGTTGAATTCTTTTTCGTTGTTGGTCACAATGATAAGGTGTCTTGCCATTGCCTGGGCGGCAATTTGCAGATCATAAGCGCCGATAATCATGCCTTTGGCTTCGAGAAAAGCCCTGATTTTTCCATATTCAGCGGCATCGAGAGAAGTGAAATCGACAATGGCGAATGGGCCGAGAAATTCAACCAGGGCCTCGCGCGAAGTATTTTTACGGTTGCTTTTTTCCAAACCGTATTCGAGCTCTGCGATGGTAACTGAAGAAATGGCAATTTCGTCAACCAGCTTTTGTCTGACCTTTTCAACCACGCTTTTGGAGCGATGGTTGATGGCATAAATTCATATATTAGTGTCAAGCAGGTATTGTCTATACAGGAATATGGACTGATTTATATGAACTGTCAAATGAGGTGTCTAGGTTTTTGTGCGGAAAAGGGAAGTTTGGGGTATAGTATTGTGAAAAGCGCATTTTGTTTAAGCCTTGGAATCGATTTAATTTCAGTAATGGGGGGGAACCGATGAGGGAAATGATTATTGCAGCAGTACTGATCTGTTTTTGCATGACCAGTCTGGCGGCGGTTGCTGCCGGGCCTGGCAAAGAATTCAAGGAAGAAAGTGAATTGCTGTATTCGACTATGGGTGATGCCAGTTTTTATCTGGTACGGGTAGTCAGAAAGCGGGTGGAGGATGAAGGCTATTACTATTATGGCCGATCGCCACTGAGAATGAAAGATAAAAAGGCGGACGAGACCCTGGTTTCTTATGCCCAGACCATTTATGACAATGAAACCCACTTCATTCTTTATGCCTGGGGTCGAATAAAAGGTGACCCGAAAACCATCGCCGGGCGCTTTGAAAACCATTCTGCCGGCAAAGTGTGGCCCGTGGTTTTTAAACAAATACATGAAAGCCGGCTGGCGAAATTTATCTGTGCAAATTCCGAGTCTGGAGCTAAATTCAGCGGAATTCCCGCATTCAAACGGTGGGCAGATGAATTGAAAAATGAAGCGGAAAAATGGCAGCCATTAATTGAACATTTGAATCCGGACCGTTTTCGTAACAGGTTTGGCCCGCGACGTGGGGCAAATCTCGATCTTTACAGCGTGTTTACCGGTGTAAGCGCAATTCGGGAAACTCTGCAGACCGATGTGACCATGGTGGGGCCCAGGCAACAGATCGATCGATTCTGTCTGGCCAATCAAAGAACCATTCAGGGTGCCTTTGAAATGTACAATATGGATAACAGCAAAATGATGGAAAAGCTCGATCTGGTAATTCTGCACGAAAAGCGTTATCTGGCATCGATACCCGTATGTCGCTCGGGTCGAAATTATTATCTTAATGATAAGGGCATGGTAAGATGCCCGGTTCATGGGGACTCTGAAAATCCGGTGCCGGATGACGAGCTTAACGGGGTTGCCCCGTTAATGGTAAAAGTAGAAGAACTTGAGGGCCCAAAAGCGCCATCGCATGACTGGAAAAAAATGATCAGGAATCCGCAGCTGAAAATGCCGGAGGCTTATCGCTTGCTGCCGGCAGACTGCGTTTTTGTGCATTTTCCTTCATACAATGTTTTCAGAAAATCATTTGATTTTTTCGATGAATGGGCCTCGGCTTTTGGCGCTGCTTTTGGTGGTGACAGCGGCAAATCGGATTTCGATCTTGAAAAGAAGATCAAAGATCAGCTGCTTTTGAAAACCGACCTGCTTACCCGTTTGTTCGCCGATATGGCATTGAGTGACATTGTTTTCGTCGCTGAAGACCCCTTTGTTTTTGAGGGCACCGCTTTTGCGGTAATTTTAAAAATAGAGAACGAGGCGATGTTGAAGCAGAAATTATCCATGACTGCAGGCGAATACTGCAAGGCAAACCCGCAGATCGTTGAGAGCCAGGAAACAATGGCTGGGCGGCAAATACAGAAGTTTGCTTCACCGGACTTCAGATTCAGCTCATACCGGCTGATTGCCAAGGGGTATCAGATAATCTGCAATTCGCCGGCTTTGATGAAAAAAATCATTGGTGTAATCGACGGTTCGGTTCGGGCAATGACCGATAATCTTGATCTGCATTTCTTTTATGAGAAGGCCGATGAAAGTTTACCGGGAAAAGAGCGGGTTTTCACTTTTCTTTCCGATGCCTTTATCCGCAAATTGATCGGGCCTTCTTACAAAATCGGTGCCAAGCGCAGGCTTGAGTGCGTGCGCAATATTCTTCTGCAGAATTATGAAGTGCTGGTTAACGGAAAGCCGGATGAAAATATGAAATGCGGCGATGATAGCGTTTATGAATATGCGGATAATGAAATCAAATGTTCTAAACATCGAAGTTTCGGATATTTGAAACCGATAAGCGAAAACCCTCCGATGGAAGTTTTTGCCGATGAGGCAGATGGTTACCGAAGTTTCGTTTTCAACTACAATCAGTATTTTACCCAGTTTTTTGACCCTATCGGTTTTGCCTTTACAACCGAGCCTTCCTTTCGTGGACGTCTGCTGATAATGCCATTGGTGGAAAAGGGTGTGTACAGTGAACTACAGGGTAATATCGCCACCGAGGCATTGAAACCTGGACCAGGGCTGAAGAACGAAGTGGGTAAAGTCGGGTCGAGACTGAAAATCGACGTGATAAATATTCCTTTCTCGGCAGCAAGCAATGAGGTCAGAGAAGAAAAGAACCGCCTGGTCAGGCGCTGGTTTCGCGGTGGAATCTGGATTCATCTGGCAGATCATCCGCTGTTGTTTCAATGGGATTCGAATCTTCTTGCCCGGTCTGTGCTCGAGGTTATTGGCGCGGGAAGAAACTCCGGGTTCGCGTTTATGCTTCCGCAGGTATTCAGTATTTTCTCACCCATCATGTTTTCGCTTGAAATGACTGATGAAAAGTATTTCCCGGAAATTGTCGAGCTGCTTCAGCGAGAAATAGAAGAAAACCGGCAGCAGACTCCATCGTTTTTTGCTCCTGAATTGAAGCTGGAAAAGCTCGTAGAAACAGGCGAAGAGATTATGGTGCTGTCCTTCGACATGTTCGGCATCAGAAAGACCTATTATCTGACGACCCACAGCGGCTACCTAGTGGTTGCCAGCAAGAAAGAGCTTATTGCTCAGCTGACTCCTCCTGATGCTGATGAAACCGCGCGCTTCAATGGAAATTTCAATCTGGTGATTTACCCGCAGAATATTCGCCAGATGCGTTCTGATCTGCTTGAAATAAGGGCCCGGTCGCAGCGCGACGCATGTGCTGACAACCTGAGAAACCTGCATTTTATCAGCAGCTTCAAGCCCGGTGAAACGGAAAAATATTACCAGTTGCTCTTCAATTCCATGCCGATCTGCCCCGGCGGTGGCAAATATTCATTTGAATATCCCGTGTCCTGTTCCGTGCATGGAACCATCAGTCAGGGTACGGTTCGAGCCATTCCCGATTTCATGAAAGGCGTTAAGCGAATCTCGGTTCAGAGCTTCATCAACGACGATGGCTTCCAGAGCGAAATCAGCTTTGAGCCTGAAAAATAGCGGCCACAGTCTCTGAAATTATACCCGATCGGGCATGAAAGCGGCGGATTTGGCCGATTTGCTCCCGATCGGGTGTAAGCTTATTCGAAGCTGCCGTGTTTGGAGCATTTTACGTTGAAGAAGCCATCCGGGGTCATTTCGGCAGAGTAGGTGCCGCCTTCGGGGCATTTGGGCTCGGAGCGCATGTATTGCCCCGAAACCAGGGTCGGCATATCGAGCTGCTTCATGGGTTGTGGGTTGTCCATGGCGTAAATTTCCATGGCACCAGCAATAACTCTCTGGTTGGCGTAGCAGGCTTTGGATCTGGCTTCTCCGCGTGCCTGGTGAAAGTTCGGCAGCGCAACGGCGGCAGCGATTCCGATTATTGGTATGACCATATGATTGCCCGGCAATCCGGCAGAACGGATTCCGCACCAGGTGCCCTTTTGAAAAATCTCGGCGGAGTTTACGAAATCTTTCAGGAGCTTGATTGAGCTGCGGTCGAATTCAGAAATCTTGTCGCCGGCCTGTTGCTCCATGACTGAGATCTGCTGCATCGCGATCTGCTTAAAATTGGGAATCTGTGCCTGAAGAAGGTCTTTCATCGAATTGACGGCTTTTTCATCATTGATTCCCGCCGCCAGCAGCGAGCTTTTCTGGCCGACGATCAGGCGCAGAATCTGAATTTTCTTTGCAATTTCGGGAAGCGAGTTGGGGTCAGCAGGAATGTCGTCGGTTTTTAGGGCATCCACTGTGTTGTGAATCGAACATTTGATTGAACCATTGGCGGAAATGTCACCGGTTTCAGAGTAAGAGCCACCATTGGGACATTTTAAAACGCTTCTCAGGTATTTGGTCTCTACCAGCTTCTGGATGTCGAGACTTCGCATCATTCCACCCATTTTGGTATCCATCGACGCGTCCATGTTGTACATTTCCACCGCTCCCATAAGAACTCTCATGTTTGCTGAGCATGACTGGCTTGAAGAGCCAGATCCGCTGAGCGATTTGAACATTGGACTGCTCTGAATGATCGGCTGCGGAAGAATTTCGATAACCACGCTGTTTCCTTCTTTTGCAGCCATCTGGGGAAAACTGTTCCAGTTGGAAGAGGCGGGTTGCCCCTTTTCCGGGCTCATCAGAGCATCGACATACAAACCCTGGCCAGAGAAAACCAATTTTATTTTTTTTGCGCTCTGGAGCGGGGAAACCTGCAGGTTAACGATTTTTGCCCCATCGGGGCCAGCTTCTGTCTCGGGCAACTTGAGCTTCAGAGTGTCTTTTAAAAATGCGAGAAGCTGTTCGGGTTTCGAGCGGGCTTCGATAAGCATGGCAAAACCGCCGGTGGTAACCGGTTCGAATACGAGATACATACCGCCGGTTGGTTGAAAAAGTCCATTGCTGTCGAATTCGAGAAGTTTTTTTACCAGGCTTTCAAAATCAATGCTTTTGCCAGACTCTTCTTTCTGTTCGATGAATTCTTCGACAGTGCCGTGAAGACTGCATTGAATTGCACCATTAACTGAAAGATCGCCCCGGGCTGAATATTTGCCGCCATCGGGGCAGACGGGGGTGGATTTTATGTACTTATCTGAAACCAGTTTCTGAATGTCGAGGTCTTTTCCCATCATTACATGGTTATCCATGTTATACATTTCAACAGCTCCAAGCAGAACCCGCATATTGGCCTGGCACTCTCTTCCTCTGGCTTTGGCCCTTGCTCCGCCGAAGTTTTTCACGGCGATATCGAACATCTGCTCAAGTTTTTGTTTAAAATCCTTATTTGCTGGGTCATTTATGGTTTGCAACAGTTTAACTGCTTCCATGTAAGGGGTGGCACAATCGATGAAGACCGCTGCCGAGCGTTCGGCGTTGAAAAGTTCTGAGACCTGCTGTGCTGAAAGAACGACTGGAAAAATTACCGCCAGAAAAAGAATGAAAAGAGAATTGAAGCGCTTCATGCTGTCCCCCTCAAGAAATTGTATCAGTTGATTTTAACACAAATTATTTGGCAAATTAAAAAAGACATACTTTTTCAATAGTAAGCTGGTATTGTTTTTTAAACGGTCATTTTGCGAGTCGCATGCTATCCTGCGGCGACTCTGCATTAGCGAGCCCTGCGGGTTCGACAAGCTTGATGACCGCTTCTGGTAGTTTCGACAAGCTTGATGACTGCCTCGGTCATTTCGACAGGCTCAATGACCGCTTCTGGTCATTTCGACAGGCTTGATGACCGCCTCTGGTCATTTCGACAGACTCAATGACCGCTTCTGGTAGTTTCGACAGGCTCAATGACCGCTTTCGGTCACCAGGATTGTTAAACTTTTTCAGTGACCGCAAAAGAATGATTTTGGCTGGTTTTGCCTATTTAGATTTCGTATGCTAATATTGTTTGTGGGGGGGTAAAATGTATTTACCGGTTATTAATGTTGTTCCACGAGACAATTTTGAGCTGGAAATTACTTTTCAGAATGGGGAAAAGGGAATGCTCGATATGAAGCCTTACCTTGAATTTGGCATTTTTCGCCGGATTAAAGATGATAAGGCGTTTCAGAATGTTAGAGTTTCATTTGATACGATTGAATGGGAAGTTGGATTAGATCTTGACCCAGATTTTGTTTACCAAAAATGTAAGAAAAATCCAGGTTAAGTTATTCTTCAATAGCCCGGATTTTAACCAATTTTGGTGGTTTTAAGACCAAACTTTTTATTATTGGAATTAAAAAATGCTGGTGGGGTGGGAAAATGGGATTGCCTGAGCTGAAGTCTGATCGAGTCTATACTTACGCTGATTATGCTTTGTGGAATGATGGCCAGCGCTGGGAATTGATTGACGGTGTTCCATGTGCCATGACGCCAGGGCCAGGCACCAGGCATCAGAAAATTCTGAGTCGCCTTTCACTTCTGGTTGGGAATTTTTTACAAAATGGCCCATGCCAGATGTTTTTTGCGCCCTGTGATGTTTTACTGCCAGAAGAAGGCATGGCAGAAGAAGATGTAAAAGATATTCTTCAGCCTGATCTTTTTGTTGTTTGTGACCCACAGAAGGTTAAAGAAAAATTCATTTTTGGGGCGCCCGACTGGGTCGTGGAAATTTTGTCACCATCGACGGCCAAAAAAGATCAGCAGCAAAAGCGGCGTGCTTATGAAAAAGCAGGAGTTAAAGAATACTGGATCGTCTGCCCGATTTACGCTACGGTCAGCGTTTTTCGTCTGGTTAACGGCCGGCTTGAACTGCAGCAGACTTTTGACGGACCTGACGAGATCGAGGTGAAGGTTCTTCCCGGGCTGAAGATGTCGGCTGAAGAGTTTCTGCCGCCGGTAAAATGTGTTAAAGAAGAATTTGACGAAATCTATCAAAACGCTCGCCGGATATGATTTCGATCATGTATTTCTGCTGAACCGGGTAAATTGAAGCTGCGTATCGGCTGATTTTAAGCCGTTTACGGGTTGTCGATTTCTTTGAGCAGCTCATTCATCATTGTGGTTGCGGGGCCCTGAAGGAAAATGTCGGTAATTTCGCCGGTGAACGCCGATGGGTGAGGATTGATTTCGATTATCAGAGAGCCATTGCGTTTCGCCAGATGAGGAATCATACAGGCGGGCATTACTTCTCCGGTTGTGCCGATTACCAGAAAGACGTCGCTCAGCTCAGCCTCGGCAAATGAATTGCTGTTGGCCGGTTCGGGAATCGCTTCTCCAAAAAAGATAAAATCAGGTTTCAAACGACCAATTGAACAATTCGGGCATTCGGGCGGCAATTCTGACAAATCAATGGTTTCAGAGGCAAAACTTTCCTTGCAGTCCAGGCAGATCATGCGTCCGGCAGTGCCGTGAAATTCGTGAACCGTTGTGCTGCCGGCCATCTGATGCAGGTTGTCGATATTCTGAGTAATCAGGCTGTGAAGCAGTCCCTGCTTTTCAAGCCGGGCGAGTCCTTTGTGGGCATCGTTGGGACTGGCTTTTCCGAAAAAGTCGTAGAAGATTTCGCGAATGAGTTTCCAGCATTTTTCCGGGTTGCGGTGAAAATTGCTGATTTCGATGAAATCGGGGTTATACTTCTGCCAGAGTCCGCCCGGGCCACGAAATGGGGGAATTCCGCTTTCAACCGAAATGCCGGCACCGGTAAATGCGCAGACCCGTTTCGCCGATTTAATTGCCTGTGCTGCCCGCCTGATCATAAAATTTTTCCTTTAACCGAACATTGATTCAAGACTATTCTGCATTTATGAAATAAATGTTTGTTTATAATTTTTTTACCCCCGGGCCGCTGATGCCGCTGCGTCCGAATTTTACGGGCTGCACCTGAATCTGGGTGCTGATTCGGTCTTTCAGCACGGTCACATGAGAAATGATGCCGATCATTTTGCCTTCGCCGTGCAGA
This sequence comes from Candidatus Rifleibacteriota bacterium, assembly GCA_049325495.1. Classification (GTDB taxonomy): domain Bacteria; phylum Muiribacteriota; class Ozemobacteria; order Ozemobacterales; family Ozemobacteraceae; genus DYKG01. The sequence goes on from JBMOKV010000062.1 coordinate 11,739, forward strand.
CCTGATAAGGTTGTTAAAGCTGTATCAAGTGCGTTTTCGTCGAGAGTTCCGAAGCCTTCGTCGAGAAACAGTGAATCTACCCGCAATTTTCGGCTAGCCATGGCGGACAGGCCCAGTGCCAGTGCCAGGCTGACGATGAAGCTTTCGCCGCCCGAAAGATTTTTGGTGGTTCTCATTTCGCCGGCTTGAAAATTGTCTATAACACTTAATTCAAGCGGAGTTTCAGGGTCGTGGACCAGAAGATATCTGCGGGTGAGCTTTTGCAGCTGCTGATTGGCGTGGCCGATGAGCATCTCAAAAGTCAGGCCCTGGGCAAATTTTCGATAGCGGCTGCCGTCCGATGATCCAATAAGTTTGTTGAGATTGTCCCATCGGGAAAACTCAACTTCCTGGGCTTTGATCATGTTCTGCTTTTCTGCCAGGCGGCTCAGGGCCAGGTCGTCGTCGGCAAGCTGCTGACGATATGCACCAATTTGACTTATTATGCCTTTTAATTCTGCTTCGAGCAGAGCAAATCTCTCCTGATTCGTAGCAACCGCTTGGGCAGACAGGTTTTGCTGTTGAAGCTTATTCAGTTCCAATTCCCGCTGTTGAAGCAGTGAAGAATATTTTTTTAATTCTGATTCCAGATCCTGCTGCCGGGTCTGCAGCTGGTTACGCTCTGCCTGGGTCAGACGGGCATTTATAAACGCACTTTCTTCAGAAAAACCCTGCAGTTGAAGCTGGGCAGAAAAGTCCTGTCCGGCATTGGATATCTGGGTGTTCCTGCTGTTCAAAATTTCATTCAAAGATTTAATTAAAGTTTCTATTCTATTTATTTCAAGCTGGTTTTTGTCGAAATTCTTCTGATTTTCATCAAGATGTTTTTTGCTCAATTCGATCTGGCGCTCAATTTTCTGCTCTTCCTCGTCTGGAACTTTGTCGCCAAAAAGGTTCAGGCGCTGGCTGCGAAGTTCTTCAACTTCTTTTCCCGCAGATGCAAGGGCCAGTTCTTTTTCTTTCAGCCCCGCCTCAAGTTCAGCTACCGAATTGGCAAGAGCGGAGGATTCGGCTTTCAATGGGCCGATTTTCAGATTTGCTTCATCGAAAATGTTTTGACTCTTCTGCCAGAGTTCCAGACGTTGCTGCAATGGCTCAAGCAGATTTTTAAAATCAGATCCCGGTTCGTATGCAACGCCAAACTCTGCAAGGTTTTCAGAAACTGTGTTGCGGGCGCTTTCTAATTCAGCGTTTTGCGTCACAACTTCTTCGCTGAGCTTTTCGAGACTTTCCCGTGCGGCCAGAAGTTTCTGCTGCCAGGTGGTCAGCTTTTTTTCGGCTTCAGATTTTTCAGCGAGTATCTGGGCGGTCTGATCCTTGCTGTTGATGATTTCGGCTTCGAGTTTTTCACCCTTGCGGATCAGTTTTTCCATTTCTTCCAGCTGTTTTCCCTGGGCGTCGGCCTGGGGAATCTGACCTTCGGCAAATGGGTGGGAGGTCGAGCCGCAAAGAGGGCAGGGATGTCCATCGTGCAGTTTTCCCCGTTCTTCGGCAAAGCTCTGGAAATTTTTAATTTCAAGGGTCTGGCGCAGCAGTTTTTCTCTTTGAGTTCGCAGATCAGCGAGAGTCTGGCCGTTCAAGAGAACGTTAAGTTTCGTTGAAGCTTTTTCAGTTTCGGCCACGGCCTGCTGGTGACGGACCTCGATGCTTTTGACCTGCTCATTCTCTGAAGAAAGCTGTTTTTCCAGCTTTTCCACGGATTTTTCGCCTTTATCAATTTCTTTGTGCAGTTTTTTCAGTCGGGTGGCAACGGGCTCCAGGGCATCCATTTTCGCGGCAATCGCCTGCAGACTGCCAATCAGAGCCTGGTCGGCGCGGTTCTGCTGCAGATAGGCTTCTGCTTCTTCTTTTTCAGTGGTTAATGCAGCGATTTTTCTGAGGCATTTATCTATTTTGTCAGCGTTTTCGGCGATGCGTGCCCTGATTTTTGCGATTTCAGCGGCAATAGCAGCGGCCTGCTTCTGCTGGCCTTCAACCTGCTGGTCAATGAGGCGAACCTGCTGAATCATGGGTCTTTGGGTGCGCATGGCGACTTCGGCCGTTTCAAGGTTTTTCCGGCTTTCTTCAAGACGGTTACGATCTGTGTGCAGTATTTCATTCAGACGGCTTTGTTCCTGCTGCAGACGGGCCAGTTCGCCGATGTCGGCGCTCTGCTGCTGTCGTAAATTCTGGAGAGAAGAAAAGCTGCCCTCAAGTTCATTGGCTTTGAGAGCCAGGTTAAGGCGTAAGAGCTGTGGCCTGAAATCTTCGATTTTTCCCCTGGCACAGCTTTCAAGGGTTTTGAAATTCTGGACTTCTTCGGTAAGCTCCTGAATTTTCTGCTGCCATTGAATGATGGCATGCAGTTCATTTTTTCTGGCAGCGAGGGTTGATTCGGTTTTCTCTGCGTTTTCAAGACTCTGCTTGAGCGCCGCTTTTTCGCTTTCAGCAAGCAGAACGATGCCGCCCGATTCGGCTTTAAGATTTTCGAGTCGCTGGTATTCTTCCTTTTGTCGCTGGAAAACGCGAATTGAAATGATTGAATAAATTTCGGTACCGGTAATTTCTTCGAGAATGGGGGCCCGATCGGCCGGGCGTGCCTGAAGAAATGCGGCGAAGCCACCCTGGGCAAGAAGAATCGATCGGGTAAATCTTTCGTAATCCATACCCGTAATTCGGGGAATAGCTGCCTCAACCCCCTTGATTGACGATTCAATCACTTCACTGGTCAGATGATTTACCAGTTCATGGTGCTGGGTGGTAAGATTGCCACTGACTGAGTTGCGCGCCCGATGTTGAGCCCAGGAGCAGCGCCAGGTTCCGGACTGGGTTGAAAAAGTGACTTCGGCAAGGCAGTCGGCGGTCTGGCGTGACATGATTTCGTTGGTGGATTTATTGATGCTGACAAGTCTGGGTGTGCGCCCGTAAAGGGCAAGGCAGACCGCATCCATGATCGTTGATTTGCCAGCGCCCGTAGGGCCTGTTATCGCGAAGATTCCGTTGAACTGGTATTCGGGGTTGGAAAAATCTATTTCCCATTCGCCATAAAGTGAATTGAGATTTTTAAATCTTAATTTGAGAATTTTCACGGCTGACTACCCCCGACATCCTCTTCCTGGATCTGTCTGACAATTTCGTTGTAGGCAAAAACCAGCTCATCGTGCTGTTCTGGTGCTACCTGGTTCGCTTCCAGGCAACGTTTGAAAACCTCATTAGTTGTTATGTTCTCAAGAGTCTCGCTCGTATTGCTTTGTTGAAGAGCTTTTTCTACGCGGCCACGATCCTGAATGCTTAGAATCTGCAGCTCACAACTGCCTATTATTTTTTCAAGGCGCCCGGGCAGATCTGATTCAATGGCAGAACCGGTATGAACAATTTCGAGCCAGGCATTGCTTCTGGCAGCTTTGAGCTGTTCGATACGCGTGGAAATTTCAGAAAAGTCACCTGATATTCTCTGCAGGGGTTGAAAACATGGCACTGGCAGTTCGGTCACGCTGGGGCTCTTTCCATTAAACTCGATGATAAGAACTTTTTTGCTTTGCTCAGCGTCGGCAAAGCTCATCGGCAAAGGCGAACCGCTGTAGCGCAGATGTTGCCTGCCGCCGACGGTCTGGGCAGAATGCAGATGGCCGAGTGCCAGGTAATCGAAGTCGGTGGGCAAAGAAGCGGCGTTTACATGGGCCAGTGAACCGACGTAGAGCTCGCGGGTGCCATCGCCTTCAACCGTTTGTCCGCCGGCGGTGAACAGGTGTCCCATGCCGATTACCGGCAGGCCGGGGTGCTGGTTGCCAAGATGTCGTGCCACATCGGCAACCTGTTGATAATGGGCGGCGATGCCGTTGATCAGGTTATTGAGCTTGTCTTCGATGCTTTCTCCGGGCATGGATTTTCTCACATCGCGATCGCGCAGGTAGGGAACGGCGCAAACAATGGCCATTGGCTGATTCTGGCGATCGTGAAGCAGGATGGTTTCGTCGGCAGGGTTATCGGTTATGCTGCCGATGACCTGGATATTAAGGGTTCGGAGCAATTCTTTGGGTGCTTCGAGAAAGGTTGGCGAGTCGTGGTTGCCGGCGGTAATGATGACATTGCTGCAGCATGAAGACGCGGCGGTGCGGCAGAGAAAGCGGTAATACTGCTCCTGGGCCCGATTGCCCGGGGTGGTGGTGTCGAAGATGTCGCCGGCCACCAGCAGGGTGTCGATTCGTTGCTGGTCGATCTGTAGGGAAAGCCACTGAAGAAATTCGTCGAATTCCTGTTGCCGGTGCTGGTTGTAAAGGGCACGGCCGAGGTGCCAGTCGGATGTGTGCAGAACTCTCATCGATGCCTCCATTGTTTATTTTACTTAAGCTCAGCCGGACAAAAAAATCAAGTTCAAAGGCGAAAAATTGTTTCCGACATTCTCTGTAAATTCGATCGCAGGGGCCGGCCACCGTGCCGGCCTGCTCTATAAGGGTTGAACGAATTAAACATAATCATTTTTTTGCGGCGCTTTTGTTTAGCAAAGAGATTCAAATAAAGGCGCAAGGTACACCAGGAAATTTTCGAGGTGGCAAGAGAAGGTGGGGTTTCTGCTCTATGAACTTTGTGGGGTGATGTGTTAGAATCGCGAGGCTATAATGATAAAGTCGCTCTATTGATAATCGTTCAAGAAAATCAGAAAATATTCAGGTTAAAGGAAAATGAAGAACATAAAGGCATTCGACTCGCCATTTTTGCCGGCGAACCCGGTCACATTAAGCGTTCAGGAAGGTTATGACCTCTGGTCGGAAATCTACGACCAGGAAGACAATGTGCTTATCGCCCTTGAAGAGCGGTTTTTGCAGCCGCTGATCAGGGCAGGCGAATTCAAAGAAATACTTGATTGCGGATGCGGTACTGGAAGAATGTCGGTCTGGCTGCAGAAAAGTTTTCCGCAGGCTAGGGTCACCGGCGTTGATTTTTCGGCGGGCATGTTGAAGCAGGCAAAGCAGAAAGATGAATCGGGCCGTGTCAGCTGGCAGGTTGCCGATCTTAACCAGCCATTTCCGTTGCCCGATAAAAAATTCGATCTGGTGGTTTCGACGCTGGTGGTTGAGCACATCAGGGATCTGAAAAACTATTTCAGTGAAATGGGGCGAGTTGCGGCAGATGGAGCTCCGATTTTTGTGACGGGTCTGCACCCGGCAATGCACCTGTTCGGCATTTCTGCCCGCTTCACTCACCCGGAAACCGGCAAGAACATTATGCCATCCAGTGAATGTCATGATATCGCCACCATGGTCACTCATGCCATGGATTCAGGTCTTATCCTGAAAAGAATTGAAGAGCGTTATGTGGATGAAGAGCTGGTGCAGCGCGTGGAAAAAGCCGGGCGCTACATTGGCATGCCCCTGCTTTTGCTGTTGCAGTTCGAGAAAGATTCGAGGAGATGTTGATGAATTCAGATAAAGATCGCTGGGCCCTGCAGAGTATCGATGAGGCTTTGAAGTGGCTGGAGTTTCGCCGACAGCAGGGAATTTCTGTGGCGCTCGATGCGCTGGGCGAGTATGCTCAGAGCCCGGCACAGGCTAAAGAAAGCCTGGAAAGTTATAAAAACTGTCTGCTTTCTTTGCCGGTTGATTGTAAAAAAGCGGCGGTGGCCATCAAGCTTTCTGCTGTCGGGCTCAATTTTGACCCGAAGCTTGCCCAGGAAAACCTGCGGCAGCTGGTCGATCTGGCCAGGAAAACCAAAAGTCTGATTGAAATCGATATTGAGGGCACTCCGACAGTCGAATCAACGGTATCGATGGCATGCAAATTTGCGGAAAAGGGCGATGGGCTGGTTCTTGCTCTGCAGGCGTATCTCAATCGAACCCCAGCCGATATTCAGCGGGCAGTAAAAGCGGGATTGAAAGTTCGTCTGGTAAAAGGGGCATATCGGGGTGATTCGGAAGATTTTAAAGATATTCAGAACCGGTTTATGCAATGTTTCAAAATTTTGCTTGAAACCGGACGCCCTTTTGACGTTGGAACTCATGACCCGGTTCTGCTTGAGAAAATGAAGGCAGAAATCCAGAATAAGGAGCAGGTATGCTTCGGCTTTTTAAAGGGTCTGGCAGACCAGACGAAGCTCGACCTGGTTAAGAGCGGCTATGCTGTTTCAGAATATGTGCCCTATGGCGCGAATCGCAAAGCCTATGAAATGCGACGGCAGCTTTATCTGAAGAATCTTGAAAAAGCCGGGTTGTCGCCGGCTCTCTGATGTTCATTTCAGATACTGGTTCAAAAGACTCTGCATTCTCTGACTGGCCCGACGCTGGGCTACCATATTCAGGGGAGCCCGGCCATTCACAAGTGCTTTAGGGTTTGCCCCGTTTTTCAGCAGAAACTCCGCGGCTTCATAGTTGTCTTTCAGGACTGCTATTGCCAATGGAGTCATGCCGCCAAGTTCTCTGACCGATTCGATATCCGCGCCGTGTTTGAGCAGAATTCCGGCACATTCGGGCTGGTTCTGGGATGCGGCGACGTGAATCGGGGTGCCGCCATTGTTGTTCAGGGCATTGATATCAGCTCCGATGCTGATCAGCCATTCTACTATTCTGCTCTGGCCCCATCCGGTGGCCATGTGCAGGGGTGACTTGCCTTCTTCGGTTTTTGCCTGCAGTTGTGAGGGGTCATTTTCAATTATTCGTTTAACCTTCTCGAAATCACCGCTTTTGCAAGCGTCGTGAATTTCCCCGGCATTGGCATTGACGGTGAAAAATGAAAGAAAAACAACAAATAAAACGAAAGCTTTCTGCATGGCTATTCTCCTGAGGCATACAAATCAAGGCAGAACCATTGGCTTTAATTTTATCATAAAGCTTGATCAGGCTCAAAAGTTCGATTTGGTAAAACCATTGGTCGGCGTTAAATCGATTGTTGTGTCTGTGCAATCGGCTTTTAAGAGAATTATACGAAGCCACTAAGCTACAAAGCTTAAAAAAAATTTTAAGAAAAAATGTCGTCTTTGTGAGATGTTTTCGATTAAACAGCCATTAGCGGCTTTGATTCTTTATTTGATTGTTTAGAGCGAAATCAATGCCTGATCTGGAATTACTAGATTTTTTTATATTTGCATCGCTGGGGTTGTGGTTGTAAAATAATGTCGTTGCCGTAGTCATGAGAAATGACTTACTTGCTAGTGCTGTGATTTGTTCTGATGCCGGAGAGCTTTGTGTTGATAGCCAACCCGATTTATGATTCTGTATTCAAATACCTCATGGAAGACAACCGTGTGGCAAGGCTTCTGTTGGGTGCGGTAATCGGTAAAAATATCATCAGTCTTGAACCTCGTCCGCAGGAAGTGGTTATAACCCGCGATAACCCGGCGAAGCACTCGGTTTTTCGCATGGACTTTTCGGCCCGCATCAAAACCAGTCAGGGCGAACGGCTGGTAATCGTCGAGGTTCAGAAGGCCAAACATGCCACCGATATTATCAGATTCAGGCGCTATCTGGGCAGACAATATGCCAACCCTGAAAACACTGAAAAGGTCGGGCTAAGCAAAAGAGGAACTCCGATAATCAGCATTTATTTTCTCGGCTACCCGCTTGATGCTATTGACGCACCGGTTCTTAAGATTGCCCGAGCCTATACCGATCTCACAACCAAAAAGGTTTATACGGTTAAGAATGATTTTATTGAAAGCTTGACCCATGACAGCTACATCATTCAGACTTCAAGGCTTAAAAGTCGCCGCCGCAATGAATTAGAGAGCATTCTAACTGTTTTCGACCCAGACAACATTCATCAAAGCGAGCATATTCTCAATGTCGATGAAACCGAGTTCCCAGAAAAATATCGCGAGATCATCAGACGGCTGCGCAAGGCCGCAGAGAGCGAAGAAATGCGCGAAATCATGCATGTCGAAGACGAAGTGTTCGAAGAACTCGCAGCTGGCGAACGGGCTGCTGAAGAACGCGATCGCGCTTTTGCATTAATTGCTGAGAAAGAAACAGTTATTGCTGAGAAAGAAACAATCATTACCGAGAAAGAAACAGTCATTGCTGAAAAAGAATCAGCACTTGTCGAAAAAGACCGGGCGCTTGAAAAAAAAGATCAACAGCTTAATCGCACAGTTCTGAATCTTCATAAATCCGGCCAAACCATAGAAAACATAAGCGATATAACTGGTCTTTCATCAGAAGCTGTTACAGAAATTCTAAGCCCGCCTCGCCGGGTTTCTTCTACTATTGCAGTATATAAAACCCGAAAACCCCGCACAAAATAGCTCAAAACCGGCTTTTAAATATGCTGGATCGGGCGGTCAAGTATTAATCGATGTTTTTGAGATGCCCGATCTCGACTTCACTGAAGCTTCGTTGGGCAGGCAATTCGGGGCAAAATTTAAAAAATTGTGGCTTTGTGGGATGTTTTCGCTTAAACCATTAGCTGCTTTGATTCTGGATTTGATCATTTGGTGCGAAATCAATGCTTTATCGATAATCACTGTGTGTTTAAAGAGCAATTTGAAAAAACATAGAAAAATATATATGATATATGGGAATTCTCTTTCTGGAGCAGAATATGCGGCGAAAGATAGCATTAATAGCAGTTTTAGTATTCACGGCAGTTTGCCTGTCGCAAATCGTTGCAGCTGATGCTTTTGCTGAAATCAGCCAAAGTGTCGCAGAATCGCACATTGAGGCCAATGTCGCTGAGCAACCGGCTTTTGAAAAAATTCTGACACGTGATCTCGAAAGTTATTTCAGCGAGATTTTTGAAGCGCCGGTCAAGGTTGAATATGAGATGTTGCGTAATGAGCCCACCCAAAGCGGTGTGGCTCTGCCCAAATTTTATCTGTGGGTGACCCTTAGAACCGATGAAAAGGTTTTCAGCTCAGGAGCGGTGCGGGTCGCGGCAGTTGAAAGGCAATTTTTTGAGATAACCCATTTTTTGAGCCTTGAAGAGATCAGGACACATCCTGAGACGACCGGCAGGGTTTTTCCGGGCCCGATTTGCGAAAAGATTCTTGGCCGGGTAAGACAGACTGATTGAGCTGGTCGCAAAATCTTTTCAGGTTGAAAAAAATGGCAGGTTTCACACAAAGGCACCGGGACCACAAAGGGCACAAAGTAAGCCTGGGTAAAATAAAAAAAGACCAACTGTAAATTGGCCAGGTGGTCGGCCCCTCTGGTCTGGCTCTTTTTGATTTAATGTTGTCGCCCGACCTGGTTTTACCCTTTATGCCTGGGCAAAAATGACTAAAACCGGTTCTATTTAACTGAGTCGGCGGTCTGCCTGGAGGAAGACCCGGGCCAGAACTGTGAACCGCGGCCGAGAAGCCAGCCCAGGCCAAGAGAAATGAGCCCGATAATTATAAATCCGAACATGTCGAAGGAAATTTCGCGAAAAATATAGGCTTCAGAAGGATTCGCCGGGTTCACATAAGCCTGCAGCTTTTTTCCCTGGGCTTTGGCTTCCAGAAGAACTGCAAGTTTAGATTTTTTTTCTTCGACATTTTTGTTTGAGCCACCGGTGATGTCGAACTGGGTGCTGGTATAGCGTTGATTATTGAATTCGTAGGAAAAACTGCCGCGGATGCCTGTGGTGGCACCATCTCTGCTGTTTTTTCCGACATGGAAAAGCTCTGCTTCAATAACACTGGCTTCGACAACTGGCCAGTTGCCTGAGGCGAACCAGGTGTAAAACTGATTCAGGCTTCTGCCGATCAGAAAAATTCCTGCGAGCATGAATGGAATGGCGATTACGATGATGAAACCTTTTCTGGAATGGCGTGAATGCTGCATCGATTAAAATCTCCGGGCTTTAGTTTTATGGGAATTCATGTTAAAGATATTTTCAGCCATTCTCAACCTTTTAAATAATAAACTCTGAAATAGCTTATGCAGAATGGCTGGGGGTAGAAATGGAAGAGAAAACCGAGGGGCCGCCACTGGAGCCTGAACCGGCTAAGTCTGGCAGTTTTTCATGGGCCAGGGCGCTGGTCTGGTGTGTTTTAATAATTACCGCCGGTGTTCTTGGCGGGATGTATATGTTTTTTCATTACAGTGGCCGGTTTTTTGCTGGAATGGAAACGGAGAAGGTTTCATCGACCTTTTATTCGACGGTTTGTGGGGTTCAGGGCCAGAACAATCTGCAGGTCGCACGGCTGAATACATTTGAAGAGTATTTTCTTGCTTCGGAAAAAAAGCTGTTGCGCTATCTGCCTGGCGGCACCGTTGAGGTGAGGGCCACGGTACCATGCGAAACCATTTATCATGTTCCGTTAGACAGTTCACAATGGCGTTTTCTGGTGACCGATAACGGTCGTCGGCTGAACATCATTGCGCCGCGCCCGGATTTCAATACTCCGGCCATAAATCTGGCTGGTTACAATCTCGAAGTGGTTAAATACAGCGCGATCAGGGATGAAGAGGAAGTTAAACAGCTTCTGCAGGCTCAGATTCCTGAGAAATTACAGGAAGTCGCCCGGCAGAACATCGATACGATAAGAGACACGGCGCGATTGAAGATCAAAGAATTCGTCGATAGATGGCTTCTTTCGAGCTTTGCCAAAGATGGTCTGCCTTTGCCGGTGGTCGATCGGGTGTTTTTCGCCGATGAGGAGTATCTTTACCGTGATCTGGCTTTTGAAAACCGGCAGAGGCTGTATTGACCTGGGATTTTTTCAGTCTGGTTTGCCGAACGGTCTAAAATTGACAAAAAAAAGACCACTAACTTGAGCGGTGGTCTTGATATGTTGGATTTAGGTTGGAAAAATCCGTTGAAAGTCTGCAAAGCAAACTTTCGATAAGAATGTATCAAAAAAATGTTTGTTTGTGAAGAAAAATTTAAAAATTATTTTAATGAAATTATTTGAAAAAATTAGGGAAGGCAAAGATATCGAACAATGTTAGATACCATGCTGTTTTTCGCGGTGCTGCTTCTTGGCTCGGCCATTTTTTCAGGAACGGAAACCGCATTCACTTCGTTGAATGAAATTAGAGTAATGAATGAGAAAGACTCTTCAGGGGTAAGAAGACTCAGGGAAATGTTAAGAACCAAGGGAAGTGTAATTGCCGCGATTCTGGTTGGCAACAACATTGTGAACACGGTTCTGGCCGTTTATGCCGGTGCATTTTTCGACGAAGTGATGGTTGCTTCAGGCTTTCTTTCTGAAGCTTCGGGGCCAGTCGCGGCATCGGTAATCACGATCATTTTTCTGCTAATTTTCGGTGAGGTTGTTCCCAAGCACTTTGGTGTAACTTTCAGCCGTGGCTGGATGAGGGTTTTCACCTGGCCATTGTGGCTGGTAGTTACTGTTTTGAAGCCGGTTACCAGGCTGATGGATTTTTTCAGTCAGATGCTGATGAATCTGCTGCCGGTTTCAAAGGATGAGGGAAACTCGCCGACGATTCAGGAGCTGCTGATCATGGCGAGATACAGCGCCAATGCGGGCCATATTGACGAGATCGAGCGCAAGCTGCTGGTGCGGGCAACCAGGTTCAATGACCTGGAAGCGGGTGACGTCATGATTCCAAGGCCCAGGGTCGTGGCGGTTGACAGCAGAATAAACTTCGACCAGCTGCAGAAAGAGTTCAAAGAGCATCTCTTTTCGAGGGTGCCGGTATTTAAAGATTCGATTGATAACATTGTGGGCGTGTTCAATATCAAGGAGCTGATCACCTTAAGCGACGAGCA
>JBMOKV010000062.1:23412-28720 GCA_049325495.1 Candidatus Rifleibacteriota bacterium
GACATTCTGCGTCACTGCCATGAGCCTTTTTTTGCACCGGAAGCGGTTAAGATCGGGCAGTTGTTTGATCAGATGAAGGCCCGCAAGACCCATTTCTGCGTAATCGTCGATGAATTCGGGGCCACGTCAGGAATCATCACCCTCGAAGATGTTATTGAAAGAATATTTGGCCTGATTCATGACGAGTATGACGAAGAAACCTCGCAGATGGTAAAAAAGATCGGCGATAACGAGTTTTCGGTCAGCGGGGGAATATCGCTTGAAGAACTTGAGCAGGCGCTTGAGATTAAACTGTCGGTAGATGACAAACAGACAGTCAAGACTCTAAATGGGCTGGTAGTCATGCTTCTGGGCGACTTCCCCAAAGTTCGGGATGAGGCTGAGTATGAAGGGCTGCAGATTCGGGTTCAGCAGGTCAGGGGCATGCGGGCTACCAGACTGCACATCACAAAAAAGAAACGAAACTGACGGGCAATTCGCTGGTGAGTAATCAACCCGCAACCTCAGAGAACCATATTTTTTCTCACAACCCGGTCCCTGAGCTTGTCGAGGGTTCGGTCTGGTCGCTTCGACGTGGCTCAGCGACCGGTTTATGCAAATCCTCCTGATTTTTTCATCGCATTTAAACCAGGAATTGCGGAATCTTAGGCTTTCGGTTGAGTTGCGGGTGAAAATAAAGTAAAATCAGCGCAAATCAATTACGAGGTTAGACAGATGGCAGAAAAATACATTTTTACCATGCTCGGGCTCAACAAGTTTTATGGCACCCGCCAGGTTCTTAAAGACATCAACCTGTGCTTTTTCCCCGGTGCCAAAATCGGTATTGTCGGGGCCAACGGCGCCGGTAAAAGTACGGTGCTGCGCATCATGGCCGGCCTCGATAAAGAATTCCGCGGTCAGGCCGAGCTCTGCAAGGGCTATCGCGTCGGCTTCGTGCCCCAGGAACCTTCTCTTGAAAACGGTAAGACGGTCAGACAGAATATTGAAGCGGCTTTTGCCGACACTCTGGCGCTGATCAAGGAATATGAAGACATTTCCACTGCCATGGGCGAAATGGATCCCGATGAAATGGACAAGGCGATGGAAAAAATGGCGAAACTGCAGGATAAAATCGATGCCTGCGGCGGCTGGGAGATTGAAACCAAACTGAACGTGGCGGCCAATGCCCTGGTTCTTCCGCCCGATGAAATGCTGGTCGATAACCTTTCTGGCGGGGAAAAGCGCCGCGTGGCTTTGTGCCGTGCGCTGCTCGAACAGCCAGATCTGTTGCTGCTCGACGAACCTACCAACCATCTCGATGCCCAGACGGTTGCCTGGCTGGAAAACTATCTGAAAGACTACCCCGGCACCGTGCTGATTTCAACGCACGACCGCTATTTCCTCGACAATATTACCAAATGGATACTTGAACTGGATGCGGGCGAAGGCATTCCATTCGAGGGCAATTACAGCTCCTGGCTGGCCCAGAAGATCGAAATGCTGGCTCAGGGCGAGAAGAAAGATTCGGCGCGACGCCGCTCTCTTGAAAAGGAATTGAAGTGGATTCGCATGAATTCCGGAGATCGGCGCGAGTTGCACCGCGACAGAATTTCGAAATATGAAGAGCTGGTCACCCGTGAAATTGCCGCTGATCGGGGTGATGAGACCATCATTCAGATTGCCCCGGCTGAACAGCTTGGCGAGCAGGTCGTCGAGTTTCGCGGGGTCAGCAAGTCTTACGGCGAGAATAAACTTCTCGAAGATGTGAGTTTCTCATTGCCGCGTGGTGCCATCGTCGGTATCATCGGGCCTAACGGCGCCGGTAAAACCACGATGTTCAAAATGATTGCGGGAGTTGAAAAGCCGGAAAAAGGCGAAGTTGTAGTTGGCCCGACGGTGAAATATGCCTGGGTCGATCAGCATCGCGACATTCTCGAAGGGGAGAAGTCGGTTTATGAAGAGATCAGCGATGGTCTCGACGAAGTGCAGTTCGGCAAATACCGCATCAATTCACGTGCCTATTGCGGACGCTTTGGCTTCAAGGGCGGAGACCAGCAGAAAAAAGTGGGCTGCCTGTCGGGCGGTGAGCGCAACCGGGTGCATCTGGCCAAGATCGTCAAATCGGGCGGCAATCTTTTGATGCTCGACGAACCGACCAACGACCTGGATGTGGGCACTCTGCGCCTGCTCGAAGATGCAATCGATGATTTCACCGGCTGCGCACTGATTATCAGCCACGACCGCTTTTTCCTCAACCGCATCTGCACCCATCTGCTTATTTTTGAGGGCAACTCAAGAGTCCGCTGGTTCGAAGGCAACTTCGAAGATTACGAAAATATGTATTTGAAAAAGCAGGGTGCCGCGGCCAACGAAAACCGCCGCTCGAAATTCAGAAGGTTTTCTATCTAGTCTTAATAAAGCCTGATTCGGCGAGGCTCTGCAGCTGTTTTAAACTTGATTACGGCATAGAAAAAGGCCGCTCAAAGACATTTGAATTAATGCTTTGGGCGGCCGCCGTTTATAAGGTTTCAGTGAACTTTTGCCGAGAAATCAAAGCGCCAGACCGGCACTTTTTCATAAACATTCTTGTTCATACATGATAGATAAACTTCGACAAAAGCGCCCGTTTTGTAGAGTTCTTCGCCGAGGCGGGTTACCTCTTTGGCATCAAGAGCGTAGCCAGTGAATTGAACCCGGTTGTCACCATCGATTCGCAGATTGGTCAACCAGGTCTTGCCGTTGCCTAGACCTTTTCCGAGGGCTGCCTTGCGAATCTGCGGGGTAAAGGTGGTAACTTTCAAAAGGCTTTTTAACGATCTGACGATCTGTTGGTTTTGCTTTGAAATCGAGGCCCAGAGATCGTTTTGGCTGGCTTTGGAATCTTTGTCGTTGCTGCGGAAGATAAACAGTTTCTTCTGGCTGGTAATCGAAAGAAAGGGTTTGCCGTTGAGATCATTTTCGGCGCTGCACGAAATGGCCATCGAATACTGCCCCAGTCGGGTGAGGCCAAAAGAATAGGCGAGCAGTTTTTCGAAAACGGGGGCAAGGGTGGTTTCTGTACTCATCCAGCCCAGTTCGATGGGGATTTCAAGCCATTGTTCTGTCATGATAATCGGTGAAACCCTTGTGTCATAATATTTCACATCGAGTTCGGAAAAAATGTCTGCAGCCTGGTCAAGGCACGTTCGCAGATTCTGATACTCTGTTCTGCCGGTAAATAGTTCTTTTGAAACTTTTCCCGTTTTTGAGCAGTTGTCTGCCATTACGGTTCCAGAAGTAAGCATTCCAATGATTGCAAGAACTGCTACGAAACGTTTAACCATAATCTCTCTCCTTAAAAAAATAGTGCTAAACAAAAATACCACAATTCGGTCGACCTGGAAAAAATTTGCTATAATCCCGGTAACATTCGATTGATTCTATTTTCCAATTTTAATTTAAACTTCAGGGCACAAAAAGATGGAGCAAAACCAGACTGGAAAAGACTCGGGCCTGGGCACTCTTATTCTATCGTTTCTGGTTTGCTTTGTGGCCATTTCTCTGATTCTGCCGATCTGGAATTCACGAGAATCTTCCGGTGGGAAAATACCAGCAACCAAGGCGAAAATGGTCAATCTCAAGAGCGCTCTTCTCATTTACAACTCTGACTTCGGTTTTTTCCCGTTTGAGGGGGATCAATACAGCCCTGCTGCGTTTGATCGTGCAAACCGCGTCGTTCTTGGCCTGGATCAATCAAAAAATGTTCTTTTTTCAGGCAGATATCCGGGCAATTTTCTCATTGAAGCAAAAGGTTGCGATGAAACTAAATATCAAAAGCGCTGGAAAGGGCCGTATCTCGATTATACGGTTGACGAATTCTTTCTGGATTCTTATGACTCGCAGATTTTTTACACAGTATTTAACAATACGATTTATCTTCAGTCCGCCGGTCCCGACAGGAATATGCACCCCATTGAATCAGTTTTAACTGAAGGTTATCAGGGCGACGATATTTTAATTGAAGTTGCCAAAGTCAAGAATCTAGTGACTTCTCCATGATGAAGTCGTCCATGACGTAGCCGCCGCCAATGTCGGCAACGGTTGGGCCTGTTGTGGAAAAGCCAAGTTTTTTATAAACCTCTATGGCGGTTTCATTGTTTTTGTTAACCGTCAGGCTGATTTTTTTCAGACAATTATCTGCCGCCACCTTTTCAAGAAAATGCATCACTTTACGGGAAATGCCCTTGCCGCGCAGGCCGTGACACAGATACAGCTTGCTGAGAAACAGGTGGTCAACCCTCAGCTGAAAGGCAAAATAACCCACCGCTTCGGCATCATGATAGATAAGAAAATAGCCCCAGCTGCCACTGTCAATCTGGTCGGTAATTGCTTTGATCGACTGAAAATTTTCAAGCATATATTTGACCTGCTCGGCGCCAATGATCGGGGTGTAATGTTCCGACCATATTTCTTCTGCGAGCTCGGTGGCCATTTCTATCTGCTCTCTGGTTGCAACTCTGATAAATTCAAGCATCTTTTTTACCTCTAAATCCATTTTCTCTCTTCGATTTCATGTAAGTTCTGCCGCCTTTGTCGCTCAAGATATAGCAACGCAGCAGCAGCGACAATGATAGCAATTTCCAGCATGATTGTCCAGCTGGTCATCTGATTCAAAGAAGACCGGGAGTAGGTTGAATGCAGGTTTAGCAACGGCTCTCGCCAGTCACTGAAGGGGTAGAGCCAGGCAATTTTTCCGTAAATGCTGTCGAGGGCAAGATGGGCTTCAAAATTGATCAGGGCAGAAATGCTGCACCAGAACATCTTCTTTTGCCTGCCAATCAGCGAAACAATGGCTGCCGCAGAGCAAACAGCCAACCAGAAAAACGGCAGATGGGTGAAGTAATGATGGTGACTGCCATAGCCATTATCGATCAGGTAGAACCAAGCCAGGTCGAAATCAGGGGCAATTCCGGCAAGCAGGCCTGTGTAGATAACCGGTTTTCTGAATTCGGGGCCGATTCTGCGGGCGATAACTCTGGAAATAAGATAGGCAGCCGGTAAGTGGGCAAAAATCATCTCAGCGCAGCAGAGCCTTGAAGCTGATTTCGTAGAAAAAGGCCAGAGAAATGGTGATGAACAGGGTGAAGAACATCATGTACCATGCGATGCGGTTTTCAACCGGCAGAATTCTTGTCTCAGAAAATCTGATAGTTACCCGTCCGTCAGGCAGGTTTTCGGGTGCAACGAATTTTCTTCCCGGGGACTCGAAAAATGGAATATTGAGATTTTTGGCAATTCGCCGTGCCTTGTCGTTAAGTTTGTTAAGGCCGTCTTCTCCGGGGATGGGGTC
>JBMOKV010000063.1:0-3804 GCA_049325495.1 Candidatus Rifleibacteriota bacterium
ATGGATGTTGACCGGCTCAATGTTCTGGTCATTATCATCTGTCTGCTTGGTTTCGTGTCATATTTCACTTTCCATGCCCAGCGCGGAAAAGAAATGTTCATCAGAAGAATCAGCGGTCTTTCGGCCCTTGAAGACGCAGTAGGTCGCGCCACTGAAATGGGCCGCGGCGTTCTTTACATCCCCGGCATCATGGACATGGATGACATTCAGACGATTGCCGGCGTAACCATTCTGGGCCATGTTGCCAAGAAAACCGCCGAATATGACACTCCTCTTTTCGCGCCAATGACAAGATCTTTCGTCATGTCGGTTGCTCAGGAAATCGTAAAACAGGCTTACCTGGAAAAGGGTCGCCCCGATGCTTTCCGCCCTGACCGAATCAACTACCTGACCGATGACCAGTTCGGTTATGTAGCAGGGGTTGGTGGTATCATGATGCGCGATAAGCCCGCCGCCTGTTTTTATCTCGGCACATTCTACGCCGAGTCTCTGATTCTGGCCGAAACCGGTAACTCGATCGGTGCGATTCAGATTGCCGGAACTGCTGAACCCTCACAGATTCCGTTCTTCGTTGCCGCCTGCGATTATACGCTGATCGGCGAAGAACTTTTTGCTGCTTCTGCTTATCTTTCAAAGAACCCGAAAGAAGTGGGTTCTCTCAAAGGTCAGGATATCAGTAAAATCATCATTATTTTCTTCATTGTTGTCGGAACCGTATTGATCACTATAGCTCAAACCGATTTCGGTGTTGAACATGGGATCAAAACCATTGCCGACAGCTACATGAAGCTGTTCAAGTGAGGTTAACGCAATGTTATTTGTAAAACGAACTTTACCGCTCATAATCACTTTTTGTACCGGTATCATCATGATTCTGGCATTCTTCAGCGGCCCCGCTTTTCCGGGCATCAAAGCGCTTGAAGATACTTTCCCGAAATGGATTCAGATCATCATGTCCTTTACCATGCTGCTTGGCGCCATCAGCCTTTTGAATATCAACCTCAGCAAGATTTCGCGCAAGGCTGACGGTTATGGCTACAGTATGGCTCTGGTAATCGGCTTTCTGACCATGTCGTTTCTTGGTCTGCTTTCAGGTGGCTGGCCGATGTTCGAAAAGCCGGTAATGGTAGGCGAAAAATACTATCTTTATGATGACAGTAACATGTCGTCACAATGGGTTACCGTTGCCGAAGTCAGCGATGGTGAAAATGGCGTTCAAAATATCATGGTTGAAGACGAAGCTACCAAAACCAAATTCAAGGCTTCTTACGGCAAACTCAAAGGCCGAATGATGGCCCTGATTTTTGATGCCCAGCAGATCCTTTTCATCGGCGTGTTCAAGAACGCTCAGGCAACCATGTTTTCGCTGCTGGCTTTCTTCGTAGCATCGGCATCTTTCCGCGCTTTCCGCATCAAGTCCAAGGAAGCGGGGCTGCTGATGGGCGCTGCCTTTATCGTAATGCTTGGCAACGTGCCGATTGGCAACTACCTGCGCATGATTCCAGTGATCGGGCCATTCATCGACGTAGCTGCGATTAAGGAATGGATCATGTCTTACCCGAGTTCAGCGGCTCAGAGTGCGATTCTGGTAGGAGCAATGCTTGGTTACATTTCCGCATCGCTCAAGATTATCCTTGGTGTTGAACGATCACACCTGGGTGGCGAAGGCTAAGGGGGAAGAAAATGGATATTTTTATCAAACTCAAAAGTCTCGATCGCCGTTGGGTATTCTTGTTCGTCGCGCTTGGCGTTGCTTTGCCGATGATCTTTAAAATCGACATTCCGGTTGTGCCTGGCAAAGCGGTTACTGGCCTTCACAATTTTGTCGAAGAAAAATTGCCGGAAGGAAGCCGCTGTTTCCTTTCTTTCGATTATGATCCGGCTTCAGAACCGGAACTAGGCCCTTCAGCCATCGCAATCCTGCTGCACATGTTCAGAAACAACCTGAAACCGATGTGTGGTGGAAACTGGCCCCTCGGCGGCGAAATGGCCGAAGCAGCTCTTGCCTCTGCGACCCAGATTTATGAGCAGACTTATGACAAGCTTAAAGCTGAGGGCAAGATTGCAGCCGGCGCTCCGCCCAAGCTCGAACGTGGACGTGATTACGTTAATCTTGGTTACAAACCAGGCGCAATCATTCATATCAAAGCCCTGTGCAGCGATTTCATGGGCCCCTATCCTGCAGATCGCGAAGGAAACTCAACCAAGGACATGCCGATTTTCCAGAATCCTGATGGCCGAAAATTCGCCATGAGCGATGTTGGCATGATCGTCAGCTTTACCGCCGGAACTGGTGGAATCGAGTCTTTCATCAGCGTTGCCGGTGACCATAAGCGGCCGATGGCAGCTGGTTGTACTTCGGTAAATATTCCGAGATTCGTGACTTATCTGCAGACCGGCCAGCTGCTCGGAATGACCGGCGGTCTTCCCGGCGCGGCAGAATATGAAAAACTGGTTGATTATATGGGGCGTGGCCGCGAAGGTATGGCGCCTCAGTCTTTCTCTCACCTGGTAATCATGCTTTTCATCGTGATCGGTAACCTCGCTTACATCGCTGAGCAGAGAAAAACCGGTAAGAAAGCTTAAGGAGACGAAAACATGACAACATTAACAATATCTGTATGGGTTGGAGCGTTGATCACACTGTGCTGCTTCAGCTTTCTTATCAAGGATAACCCTTTCTATCGCTTCGCCGAGCACCTGTTTGTCGGAGTTTCAGCTGGTTATTACTTCTCGATGATTTCTTTTCATCAGGTTCTTAAACCGAATCTGTTGTCTAAAATTTTCCCAACCATGTTTGCTTCCGGTGCTGCGGCACAGACTCCCGCAGACTGGTCGCTGATCATTCCGGGAATTCTGGGCATCATGATGATGTTCCGGCTAAGCGCAAACTATTCATGGGTCAGCCGCTTCACCGTTTCCTTCGTAATGGGCGTTTCAACTGGTCTGGCCATCGTTTATTCCACCCAGCAGTATCTGATTCCTCAGGTTGCCAAGGCGATTCGCCCGCTGGCAGTTGCCGGTGACTATTTCCAGAGTTTCTCAAATCTGGTTCTGGTGGTTGGTTCGGTTGCCTGTCTGTTTTACTTCTTCTTTTCAACCGAGCATCGCGGACCGGTTTACGGTAACCTGGCAAGAGTAGGTATCTGGTATCTGATGCTCAGCTTCGGTGCTGCGTTCGGCGCAACCGTAATGGGTCGTATCTCTCTGTTGATCGGCCGCTTCCAGTTTCTGCTTTCAGACTGGCTGCACATAATATAAATTCAGGAGACCTTTGACCGTGGGCATGTGGACCATACCGAAAGGCAGCGATAACAATTCGCGCTTTACCGACGAAGAACTCGATGAATTCATCGACAAGCTTGCTGATGCAGTACATCGTCGGGGTATGAGTGTGCCTGCGGTCATGGCCCTGGAAATGGCCAAACCGCTGTCGTTCATCGGCTACAGCAGTCTGGTCGTTTTTGCTCCCATGCTAGAACTAATTTTTGACCCGGTTAAGATGGAAAAAATGCAGGCGGTAGCCGGCGATCGCGATCGCATTGAAAAGCTGATCGTGGCCATCGAAAACCTGGAAAAAACCTCAAAGGACATTAAGGAAGGTGAATCTCGTGAGCAAAAGTGATATTCAAAGTATCCTGGCTACGGATTGTGGTAGTACCACTACCAAGGCAATTTTGATCGAAAAGCGTGAAGGTATTTTCAGGCTGATCGTGCGCGGTGAAGCTCCAACTACGGTTGAAGCCCCGGTTGAAGATGTTACCCAGGGCGTTCTCAACGCCGTGGCAGAAGTACAGGAACTGG
>JBMOKV010000064.1:0-3760 GCA_049325495.1 Candidatus Rifleibacteriota bacterium
ACCACCAGGAAAATTGCTCATAGTTGTTCCAAGGTGGCTTAGAGGGTCATTCACCGGACTTTCGTAAAGCCCCATTTCGGTCAAAGCCAGGCCACCAAGAATTCTGAAACTGGTCGGCCCGCTATTGAAATCTCCTTTCAGCAAACGCCCGGAAGCCGGATTCAAAGCAGCCATGTATGCATGAATCTCACGATTAAGACCGTCTCCAGCGATGAAAAAATGCCCGTCGACCAGTGCAAGAGAGCACAAAACCTCTGGAGCACCATCTTTTACCGGACTGATAATGTCATTGCTGACCGACAGACTTCCGTTGTCGAAAATTACAATCAGCGGCTTTTCAAGGCGAACCGGCAAGCGCGAAAAATCTAAAGCATCAGAAAAATCCCCGCTGATACCTTTGCGGCGCGAAACAAGAAAAATGCCGGACTTGTCGGTTACATTAACCTCTTTTCCGCCATCAATGGCCTTTTTGAAAAGGAACTTTTCCAGTGCCTCCTGCTCCTGGTCTTTGCTTTTGCAATCCCTCAGATCCAGGCGGTGGGTGATTCTTGCCGAAACAAGATTTGAATCAAAAATGGTTATCGATTCAAGATTTCCGAAAAAATAGCAGTTATCAGGGTAGAGATAAGGGTCATATTGCCCGTTTTCATCAAAAAACAAGGCGACCTCATCGTGTGGGTGCAGACCCTTGACCACAGAATTACGCATTTCTTCGGCCTGAGGCACGAGAAATTCCTCAACGTCATAAGAGGGCGCAGCGATGCCTGGTGCCTCTTCAAGAGAAGGATACCGATCACGCTGATATTTCATGAAATCAAAAATCATGTTGAAAGCAATTCCATTGACCGGCATGACAGAAGATGGGCTTGGCAGACTGTTGTAAGGCATGATTTTTTTGAAGCTTTCAAAACCACACAGAAAAAGTTCAGATCCGTGAATTGGCGGCGACAGAGTCCCCCCCCACAGGTCGGTAAAACCAGGCAAGGGCTGGTTGTTTTCAATATTGCTTTTGAATGCGGCTTCTGTCATACCTCCCCAAAGGCCCTTGTACCGGCCTCCCGTGACACTGCTATGTCCCTCGATGAAGAAGAATTTCAGAAAACCTGCAAGCACCGGGCCGATAACCAGGGTTCGCGACTCCCGGTTCTGGTTTCCGAAAAGATAAAGCCAGGTTGAAGCAGAGCGAATATGGTCTGATGGCTCGAATTTCTCGCCGGCAGCAAGGCCGGGCCAGAGATTTCTCGCACCGGCACCAAAAGGATTGCCTTCTTCCCAGGTATAGAAGCCCTGATATTTACCCCCAAACAAAAACTCATGCTCAGGAAAATTGCTGTCAGACGCGAAATTTTTATTATCTGAGATTATTTCAGGTGCGAGAACAGGAGTTGCTGAAATGGAGGGCCATCCCAGCATGAAATGACCGCCTGCGGGTCCAATGAATCCAGAAGGAATCTTGATAAAAACAGCTTCGTCCTTATCGTTTCCTGCCGGGCCAATAAACACCCAGCCTCTGGAACGGAGGTGCTCGCCATCGTCATGAGAGTCCCGGGCACCGATTTCGCCATCAACTTTAGTGCTGTCAGTTCCATTAAAAACAAAAAGTGGAGAGGTAAAAGCTTTGCCGGATGCAGGCAGATGAGAATAACTCGTATCGATCTCACCGTCGAACTTAACTCCCAGGGCATTGTACGAATCTGGGTAAGGAGTTTTTTTTACAAAAAGCGAAAAGCGGCTGAATGGGCCAGGAATCATGCTGACAACTCTGAACTGCCTGGTCATGACCGCCTGGCGTCTGATTCCACGATAAACGATAATACATCTGGCTTCCATCAATCCACATTTTTCAACCGCATCCCGACCGGCCTGAAACTGCTCTGGAGTTGTATCAGGGTTGATGGAAACCAGATCTTTAAAAGTAATCTCCATACCGGCGCAGGTCGGATAACCGCCAAGAATGCCCGGTTCGCGCATATCTTCAAGGGTATTGAGAAATTTTTGAAACTCGCTTCTGGCAGCGGCACAAAAAGGATGAGACTCGGGAAGTTTTATTTCAGAGCCCAGTTCATCGGGTGTCTTGATAAAAAGCTGCGGACAGATAGTTCGTAAAAAAGAATCAGAAGAATTATCGATACTGTCGGTCAGCAGACGCAAACCGGAGACCGCCAGATAACCGGCAGTCTCGGAAATCATGTGATGATGGGCCTTTATGTTTTGCTGTCTGACGACACTGTTATAAGAAAAAATGAAAACTGCCATCAGTAAACAGGCAAGCAAAACCACGCCAAGAACAAAGCCTCTTCGCGCAATTACTGAAAGATTTTTATTAACATGAATAAAAATGAGCATACAACTTCATTGTACATTATCTTCAATATCTACATTTCGGGTGATTCTAAAGAGTAATCTAAAAAATAAGATTTGTAACTAAAGACTCTAACCATTCCCATGTTTATTCCTGGTTGTTGGTTCCAGGCTGACAAGATCGACAACATAGCTAATCAACAACGCTTTTTTCATGTATTCAGCACATAACAGAGCTGTTTAACAAAACAACTTTTAATAAATAATTTTAATTAATTATATGAAAGTATCTTTGGTCTGAATCAATTATTCTACTGGCCTGCCAGACCAAGGTCAAGATTCGTTCTTAACCCGGAATTTCGACCAAAACTGTAAATCAGTTCAGCAAACAACGCAGCGTCGTAATGCCCTACCTTGTCATCAATTCCGCTCTTTGCGGCATTTCTGATGCGAACTCGATATGCCTGAAACAGGCTGATCGCATCTCTGTGTGTGCCAACGAAAACCACTGGCAGCCGTGCAAGCATGTCTGATTCGTTCCAGGTTTTTCCGTCACTCAGGTATTCTTTAAGGCTGTCTTCAAAAAGGCATTCTCCGGGCTCAAGGAATTGGGTGAAAGTCGGGTCGATGATGATTTCGTTTGCAACTTCACCGCTCTCGCCAACTCCGCAGCGGTCTGCGACGAATACGTGAATTTTGTCCGCTTTGCTTGTTTTCCCGTCAACGACCAGCTCTCCCATTCCTGAGGTTTGGGCGTAAAACAGTGGATAGCCAAGTTTCCCAAGCGCTTCAAGCCATAAAACCGTGAAAGCTTCACAAGACCCCGCTGCAGCCATAGGTTGCTCGGCCTTTTCCATAATGGTTTTGACAATGCGCCGATACATGGTTACACGCTCTGCTGATTCTTTCGGCAAATCTTTGTATGCGGGAATTTTTTCCAGCGCCTCCAGCTCTTTAAGCTCATCAACAGAAAAATATGAACCGGAAAGAATTTCGCCCCGGGTATCTTGGCCGGAAGCCACTTTTACAGGAGTGTTTTCCTGCCATGGAACTGCACCAGTGTAGTTTGGGAACAGACAAATAAGTGTAGCATACAAAGCCAATCTGGCTGCAAATTTCATCATAAAAATACCCCGGCAGTAAATTATTCTGATTTATATTACCATTGAAACAGACTGATAGTTTTCAAAATAATCTCAAAGTTACTGGCTTTGGAATTATGAAAATGAATTTGCGATTTGCCATGTAAGTGTTGATCAATCAATAAATGCAGAGTTAAAAATGATTCCCCTTCTGGATAGAGCGACCATTGAAGACGAGCAAAATCTTTACATGAAAAAAGCAGCTCATTCTACAGATGGTCACCTGGAAAATCGCACGCAAGGCGGTTAAAAACTTCGACAGATTTATTAATGACACACGCAGGAAACAATTTTTCAGCTTTGAAATGTTTCCTGGA
>JBMOKV010000065.1:0-3746 GCA_049325495.1 Candidatus Rifleibacteriota bacterium
AGACGCGGTGCTGATCTAAGATATGACCTTGATGTTTCATTTGAAGAAGCAGTTTTTGGTTGCGACAAGACCATAAACATTCAGAAATCCGCGCAATGTACTTCCTGCGCAGGAACCGGCGCAGAAGCTGGCAGCCAGCGCAAGCAATGCCCTGTCTGCAAAGGCCGCGGCACCATTTCCCTGGCCCAGGGCTTCTTTTCCATACAAAGAACTTGTCATCAATGTCAGGGCGAGGGCGAAATCATCGACAAGCCCTGTAATAACTGCAAAGGCACCGGACGCACCAAACATTCCTCAAAAATTGATGTAAAAATCCCCCCCGGCGTTGAAACGGGCAGCAAACTCAAGCTCTCCGGCGAAGGTGAACCGGGTGAAAAAGGCGGCCCCAGTGGCAGCCTGTATATATTCATCAATGTCGGCAAGCATGACTTCTTTGAAAGAATCGGCGATGACATTATCTGCGAAAAAAACATTACCTTTCCGCTGGCTGCCATCGGTGGTGAAATTGAAGTGCCAACTCTGAAAGGCGTCGTCAAAATCAAGATTCCCGAAGGTACACAGACCGGTAAGATTTTCAGACTGCGTGGCTATGGAGTTAAATCACTGCGCGGCAACCAGGGCGACCAGCTCGTGAAGATTTTCGTCAGAACACCCACTGAAATTAATTCGCGCCAGCGTGAACTTTTGATGCAGCTTGCAGAAGAAGACCCTGAATCAAAAGCCACCGGCATCGGTTCGGGAAAATCGTTCTTCGATAAAGTGAAAAAAGCACTCGGGGGCTGATCGCCCGATAAACGAACCAGGTTTCTCATAAACAAAGATTTTTCTTGCCCATCGGCACTGAAAAATCTTTGTTCGTTTGATCTTGTTTTCCATTGTTTATTATTGTTTTGCCATGTAACTATTCTGAACCATTTCAAAAACAGGCTTTTTCTGTTATTTTTGTAATAGGAGAAAAAGTCATGCTCAAAAAACTGTTGTCAGCCCTGATGCTGGTCGTTCTTCCGGCACTGCTGCTGGCTGATGTTCTTCTTTTTGATAATCAACTTGAACCCGCAGATCCCCAGCTTGCCAAAGAACTGAAAGAATTCCAGTTCGATTCAGAAAATCTTGACCATAAAATAGAAGAGCTGCGCAAAATCGCTTATAAAACCGGTGCTGATTCTGCTTCGAAACAGAACCTTGCCGCATTCTTGATGAGAAAACTGGTTTTGAACCGTGACCGTTCTTTCGATACCAACGAAGATATGGTTATTGAAGCAGCTGACCTGGTTCCGGGACATCCAGTTATTGAAACCTTCTGGGGTGATATGCTTTATCATTCCGGTGATTTTGAAAAATCTCTCTCCCATTTCGAGAATGCCCTTTATAAAACTCCAGAAAACCTTAAACTGGTTGCCAAATGTGGTTTGGCCGCCCTGCAACTGATGCATTATGAAAAAGCGCTTGGTTATTTTAACAAAGCTCTGGAAAAGGAGCCCGAATCTTTCTTTCTGCTTTTTTCAGCCGGCCGGTGTAATTATGAACTGAAGTATTTTGAAGAAGCCATCGAACTATGGGAAAAAGCCGCCAAAATTGCGAAAAACGAACGGGAACAGATGGCGGTTGAAAATGCAATCAAAGCCGCAAAAGAAATGCTTGCTTCAACAGACGGGGCTACCAAAGAAGAGAACCAGCGCTTTGTCATTCATTTTGCCGGAAACTCGCAGGATGACCTTGGGGAAGTCGCTTTTGACACTCTTGACGAAGTATTCTTCCAGGTAACCGATTCCCTTTCCTTCAACCCTGACGTAAAAATAAACGTTGTTTTCTTTCTTACCGAAGAATACTACAAGATTAATAAGGAATGGTCTGCGGGTGCGGCCCAGGGAATTCAGATAATGGTACCTCTTAAATCCGGATACAAGAACACTGAATATGTCAAAGGCCTTCTAGCCCATGAATTTACTCACACAATTATCCACCTGAAAACCAGCAATCGCTGTCCTCTCTGGCTTAACGAAGGCCTGGCGCAGTATCAGGAATTTCAGGCCTCGAATGGTTCGCCAGAAGAAATGCGCCTTGATTACCAGTCGATTTTTCAAAATGAATTCGTCGAAAAACAGAATTTTGTCAGGCTTAGAGACGTTCCATCCCATATTGGTGGGGGCTCACGCCTTGATATTTCCAAGGGCTATATAGCTTCTTATCTTGCTGTGCGGTGTATGGCCGATTTTTACGGTGAGTCATCGTTCGACGCAGTCCTGACTGCTCTCGGGCAGGGAAAAAGCATCGATGAAGCAATGGTTGAAGCCACCGGCAAAAACATGGAAGATTTCGAAGACGAATTTGAAAACTGGTTGAAGAATCTTTAATATTAAATGTTCTTTTAATTACCGCAAAAAATGAAACAGCTTGGCGAAAGCCTCAACCTGTTCTTCGGACGCAACATGATCTATTTCATGCTGTTTTCCATGCTGCTTGGCTGGTATCACAATGATTATTACAGCCATTTTCGCGACGCAGTCCCGCTCATGTTCGGCTTCATGACCTTTATTACCGCCATTAAAACCAGCTGGAAAGATCTCAAAAACATTTTTAAAAGCCCGTTGCCGTTACTTTGCATTATATTGCTGCAACACATTCTGATGCCTATTTTCGCAAAATTTCTTGGCCATCTCGGCTTTCCCGACAATCCGGCTCTGGTGACCGGCTTTATTCTTGCTTCAGCACTCCCGGTAGGGATTACTGCGGTAATCTGGTCAGGCATGACCGATGGTGATGTGGCCCTTTCACTGACTTCTGCGACCCTTGACACTCTTTTGAGTCCTCTGGTGGTATCATCTGTCCTTTACGTTTTTATTGGCCAGGGAGTTGAAGTCAACTACCCAGCCATAATGAAGGGTCTTCTGATGATGATCGTCATTCCATCGGTTCTTGGGCTAACCATTCATGACCTG
Organism: Candidatus Rifleibacteriota bacterium; assembly: GCA_049325495.1. Taxonomy (GTDB): domain Bacteria; phylum Muiribacteriota; class Ozemobacteria; order Ozemobacterales; family Ozemobacteraceae; genus DYKG01. The sequence continues at coordinate 2,940 of JBMOKV010000065.1, forward strand.
ACATCCGGAGGTTTTCACAAACGTTTTATTCCCTACCTTGGCCCGTTTTCTTCGATCTGCCTGTGTGGGGTCATTGTGGTTAACGTTGCCACCGCGAAAGCGACTGCAGCGGGAATGGTAAATGCTGCGCCGGCCCTGCTGGCACTGGTATTCATTCAGGTCTGCGCCGGCTTTTTCCTTGGCTGGCTGATTTCTCATCAATTGAGTTTTTCCGACCCCATCAAAAGGACCTGCGTATTCAGCATAGGCATTCGCAATACAAGCTGTGGCCTGGTAATCGCAATTGGGCATCTGCCAATCGAGGCCAGTATTCCGCTGCTGGTGGCCATGTTTTTTCAACAGCCGGTGGCAGCCCTTTCTCAACGATTGCTGCTCGGCAACGATGGCAATAAAAACGTCTCTTCATGGTAATCGTGTGCCTGGTTTTATTTTTTTCTTTTTTTGAAAAAATAATTGAGTACTTTGAGCGGTCGTGCTATTTTGCCCCTATGAACCAAGAGTTCATGGCATTACAAAAACAGTTTAGAAAGGAATTTGAGTATGAAGAGCATCGCCGAATTCATGGACATGGTGAAAGCCAAAAACCCGAACGAACCTGAATTTCATCAGGCAGTTCATGAAGTTGTAGAAACAATCTGGGACACTTACATCAACAACCCGAAAATGGTTAAGAACAAAATAGCTCGAGCTCGGGGCAGCGCCCTTCGCACGGCGTGGCGACGGTGACCCAGGCGCCCGCGTGGGGCAGCTTCGCGAAGACCCGCGCGTCGACCGGCCGCAGCGGCGCGCGCAGCCGCACCCACGCCA
>JBMOKV010000066.1:0-3738 GCA_049325495.1 Candidatus Rifleibacteriota bacterium
TGCAGCCGGGTTCTACAAATCAGCGCTGCAGAGCAATCCAAATCTGGTCAAAGCACATTATAACCTCGGCACCATCTATTTTTATCTCAGAAAATATGAAGAAGCGGTTGACCACCTGGTCAAAGCCCTGCAGCTCTATCCCAAGATTCTTGGCGCTTACATGATTCTTGCCCAGATTTACCAGATTGCCGGGAAAACCGGAGAGAGCATCAAGCTGCTGAGCAAAGCCGCTTCGCTTTCCCCCCGAAATCCGGTTATTTACCAGAAGCTTGCTTCGCAGCACATTCAATTGCGCCATTACGAAAAAGCAATTGAAGTTCTGCAGACCGCCGTCGAGCTTTCGCCGGTCGATGTTGAATCAAACCTGCTGCTGGCCTATTGTTTTAAACTTACCGGCGATTCAGCAAGAGCTTTCAGCGCCATGGATCTCACTCTGAGAGCCTGCGCCCAGTCTCCCCAGCCAGAACTGGCTACCCGACAGCTGCTCAAGAGCTATCTATATCTGAACTCAGTCATGAGCGAACAAGCCCCAAACCAGGAGAAATCTCGTGAGTCTTGAAAAATCGCCCCAGCGCTGGAATTATAAAACTCTGGAACTGAAATCACTTAAAGGCCCCGATTTCATTGAGAAACTCGGGAACCTTCTTGATGAGGCCGGCCGCAACGGCTGGGACCTCTGCTACATGAACGAAGAATTCATGATCATGAAACAGCTCTATTTCTACAAGGACTGAACCGAAAAAGTGCCAAAGCCCGGCTCAGAAATCACTCTTGACACCCCAGCAGCCAACCTTCCGGGAATCGGGCCAAAAAAATCCGCAGCACTTCGACATGCCGGCATTTCGACAGTTCTCGATCTTCTCAGAATTGCTCCGGCTCGCTACCAGAACCGCTCCAGAGTGGTCTTTTTCGCACAGGCAAAACCCGACGGATCGGCCCAGGGCCTTTTCAAAGCAAGACTTATTAACTGCAAGTCTTTTCATGCCAGAAGAGGCCTGACCATCATCAGCGCTGAATTCGCAGATCAAAGCGCCCAGATAACCGTGCGCTGGTTCAACAAGACCTATCTTACCAGACAGCTAAAAGAAGGTTATGAATACTGGCTTTTCGGCCCGGTGACCGCCAAAGGCGGAAAAACGGTTTTAAGTAATCCTGAAATTGAGCCGGTACAAGACGAAAAAGTTTCGACTTCCGGGCTTACCCCAGTATATCCCACCAGACAGGCCCTTTCCGATGCCCGGGTTTCACCGCTGGTTCTGCGCAAGCTGATCGGTGAGATTATCGGAAAAATCAACTGGCACAAATCTTTTCCCGAGTTTTCTGAAAGCTCTCCATTCAAGGCAATAGCTGAAGCATTGGTTAAGGTTCACCAGCCGGTCAGCGAAGAGCAGGCAAGTCAGGCCGGATTCACCCTCGCCTTTTTCGACCAGCTGCTTTTTCAAATGGGCGTTTTAAAAAGGCGTGAAGCAATAACCGGCTATCTCACTATTCCTGATCAAAAAATTGCTCCGGATTATTCAATATCTGAAAAGCTTCCTTTCGAACTTACCAATTCTCAAAAAAAGGTTTTAAATGAAATAGTTGACGACATGAAACCTGAATCGGGAAAGCCCCCGATGAACAGGCTGGTTCAGGGAGATGTTGGCTGTGGTAAAACCCTGGTCGCATTCCTGGCCATGCTCGAACTTCGCCGGCTTGTTCCCACCGCCCAGATTGCATTCATGGCCCCGACCGAAGTTCTTGCCCGCCAGCATTTAATCAGTTTCCAGCGGTTTTTTCCCATCCAGGCAAATCAGGCTGCCATTCTAACCGGAAGTCAAAAAAAAGCTGAACGAAAAATCATTGAAACCGGACTGGCCGAAGGAAATTTTGCCTTTGTTTTCGGCACCCACGCCCTTTTTCAGGAAAGCATCGGTTTCAATCACCTGGCCCTGTGCATTATAGATGAACAGCAGAGATTCGGGGTTGATCACCGCCGACGCCTCTTTCGCAAAGGCGACAATCCTCACCAGCTTTTACTTTCTGCCACCCCGATTCCACGAACTCTTTCATTGACCATTTTCGGCGATATGGATACGAGCATTATCGATGAACTTCCCCCAGGACGCTCCCCGGTAAAAACAGTTCTGGCCGGCAGCCTTCACCAGACTCTTTCTGAAATCAGACAGACTCTTGCTGCCGATAACAAGGTTTATCTCGTCTGTCCCCTGATCGAGGTCTCGGAAAAGACCGACTGGAAATCAGTTGAAGAAGCAGCCGACGAGTTGTCAGACCTGCTGCCTGAAGCAGAAATCGCCTGTCTGACCGGTCAACAATCATGGGATGAAAAAGAGCATATCATGAATCGTTTTAAAGGCGGTCAGATAGACATTCTGGTTGCTACGACCGTAATTGAGGTCGGGGTTGACCATGCCGACGCCACACTGATGATCATCGAAAACGCTGATCGATTCGGGCTTTCACAGTTACATCAATTGCGCGGACGCGTTGGAAGAAGCACCAAAGCCTCTACCTGCATTCTGGTTTCACATCAGGAAACCGAATCAGAACGTCTGAAACTCCTGGTTTCAAGCAACGATGGATTTCTTCTGTCGATGGAAGACCTGAAAATCAGGGGGCCGGGCGATCTGGTTGGGACCAGGCAGAGCGGGCTGTCCCACCCCTGTTTTTCGCACCGGATCAGCCAGAAAATGATTGAAAATGCCAGAAAACGGGCGTTTGAAATTCTCACCCGGGAACCACCCGAAACTCGCGACTGGTTCATGCGTCAGATGGAAGCCAGCTTTGGCGACAGCTACAAAACATTCATGGAAGGCGGATAATCATGAGAATCATTACCGGCACGGCAAAGGGCAGAAAGCTGAAAATGCCCGGCGGGGGTAAAACACGCCCGGCTATGGATAAAGTTAAGGGCTCGACCTTCAATATTATTGCGCCTCTGGTTAACCAGGCTCGTTTTCTCGACCTGTTTGCCGGTTCGGGAAATCTTGGCATCGAAGCTTTGAGCCGCGGCGGCAGTTACGCTGCTTTTGTCGATGCTTCACGGGAATGCACCAGAACCATCCAGGAAAACCTGGAAATAACCAGATTGGCTGAATTTGGTGAAGTTTTTACCATGGATTGTCTGAAATTTTTGAAAACCCGGCAGTTTGCCGAACCATTCAATGTGGTTTTCATTGACCCGCCATATCTCAAAGGACTGCTGGAACCTTTGCTGGACTTTATTCCTGAATGCCCGATGTTCAATTCTCAAACCCTTTTCATTATTGAACGGCAAAAAAAAGACGAAATTGGCCTGGCCTCAAGACCAGCCCTCGTTCAGGTTGACGAACGAAATTTCGGCGACACCGTCATAACTTTTTTCAAATTAAAATAATTTTTTGACAAGAAAAAGCCCCGCGAAATGCGGGGCTTTTTTATCAGCAATAAGGGGTTAAATTATTTGCTGCCAGACATCTTCAGGTTCTGATATTCGTTGTAAGCTGAACGATATGCATCGAGAGCTTCTTTGATCTGGGCAGGATCAGCACCACCACTGTTGGTTACCAGAGTGGTATATTTCTGGTAAGCTGCCAGGTAGCGATCATGAGCGGTCTTGAGCGATTCGCTGGAAGTTGTTGTAGTAGTGGTATTTTCATTGGTGGTAGTGCCCTGAGCAGCATTCTCAGCCGGAACAGTCACACTTGGTATATTGTCGGAAATCGTTACTTCATCACCACCGATAGAGATTATATCATC
>JBMOKV010000067.1:0-3715 GCA_049325495.1 Candidatus Rifleibacteriota bacterium
ATCAACGAATAATTCTGCAGCGCGCTGGTCTTTACTTAGCTTCCAGCGGCCCCTGAGCGCGAATGTAACTGTTCGATTCGGGGCTGCCGCTGATTTCAAGGCGCAGACGCTGACCCTGCTTGACTTCAGCCTTATAAACATTCTGAACTGCAGTAAAATCGCTCGATGAATCTTTCTTCATCGAGCTTTCGTCTTCCAGTCCCTGAAAAAACGCAGGTGCGTAGGCCTTGTCGTCGGGGCGCTCCCAGACCAACAGGCTTTTACCTTTGAAGAAGATCTCTTCGCCATCGGTGTCAATCAGTCTGACGATAATTCTTGCAGGGTTATAGGTCGGCAGAAAGGCCCGCAGTTCAGCCGTGCCATCGGCGAAGGCCTCGTATTCACTTGTTCCTTTGCCCTTCTGTTCGATGGCTTCCGATGTTCCAACCGTTTTGGGGAAAGTAGCCGAAGCGGGCTTCTGCCCCGAAAACTGGTCAGCCGGCTCTTTCAAATGTTTTTTATCTTCGAGGCTGGTTACCGCAGGAAGTGCAGGGGCCGCTTTCTGCACCGAAGGCGGCAGATTCGCCGGTGCCGGCGTTTCGGGCAGCGGCTTTCCGCTGACGGGCGCGGCAATTTTTGCGGGAATCGTATGCCCTTCAAGCCCTGTTTCCACATCTACCGCTGCTGAAGCGGAAGTGGCAAGCAACAGAAAACCCAAACTAATTACTGTTACTGATCGCAAGCTTAACCCTCCTGTCAGGTGCAAACCTGGTAAAATCAAAGATCTGAGCGGCACGACCCGGCTCCCGGCGCTCGATTTTCCGCTTCTTGCTGCCGGTCAGCTCGTATTCAACGTTTTTTTCATTAATTTTGCCCGATGATTCGTCAAAATTTAAAACGATAAAACGATAATGTTCGTCACTTATTTTTTTTATCTCTCTGGCATTGCGAATGTCTTGAGCCAACTGTGAATCAAGTCGCGATTTAAGATTGTAGTATTCTTCAAGCCCCGAAACATCTTTATCGGCCGAGGCAGAACTGCCGCGCATCACCAGCACCGCCGCAAAAACCAGTCCGACGATGCCGAGCACCACCAGCATTTCTACCAATGTCCAGGCTTTCTTATTCAACCAGATAATATTCCTCCTCTTCGGGGCAAAGCCGATATGAATTCATTCTCATCGACGTGGAAGTGACATCGAAGGCATCTCGATAACTTATTCTCGATGTTCGACCTTCTGCCAGTACCGGTCGCAGATTGCGACAGGCAACCAGTCCATTTATGCTGGCACCGGCCCCGAGATTGATTTCACCCTGCAGGGCTACCAGAGCCGCGTCAACCTTAACTCCGTCGGCAATGGAAATATTTCCTGCCAGGCTGACCAAAGTCAAAATTCTGCCATTGGTTGCGCTCTGATCGGCCGATATGAAAACATCGCCCTGAACCAGCAAAATCGCACCACAGTCGGCAATTTTAATTGCATTTTTTAAATCTACGCTTGATTCAATCAAAATTGCCCCGGGAACCAGAAGTTCATTTTCTTTATTTTTTTCCAGCTTCTTTTCTGCTTCATCAATGGTTTTAAAAGCTCTTACCGCTTTTGCTTTCAGAAAATTCAGATCTTTAAAAGATGAAAATGGAGCATTCTTAAAAATTTCCCCGCCGGTCTGATCGACCAGGCTATAAGCCGCCCCCGCAGCAAAACCAATAAATTCTGCAGGATTGCCATTTATCTGCAATCTTTTGAGAGCAGGCGGGCGAGAAACCGATGCGGGCAGAGACTCGGGCTGCAGCACCGCATATTCTTCATGAACCGCGGTCGGCTTTAACAGCTGCAGATTAGCGGCATTTGCGGGTTCTGAATAAATGAAAGACATCCGGGTGACGTATTTCTGATAATCGTCATCGAAATTTTTGCGAATCATCTGCACCTCTTCAGGCTTAAGGCGGCAAGGCCAGTCATCGCCGGGAAATGCAGCAGAATCGAGCATTGGGAAAGGGAATTTCCGCCCGCTTTTTACTCCGGACAAGCCCTGAACGATGGGGAAAGATCTTTTGACCCTTCCCACCACCAGTGTTGGCGAGGGGCTTGCATGGCTTCCATTCACCTGGTAAACCGCAGCTTTCAAAAACTCATCGGCGGGCAATTCGCTGAACGGAGCAATGCCATCCGGGCTCTGGTGAAGGTTCAGAGAATAGTTGTCGCAATAATAGTAATATCTGAAGGTTCCCTTGGTAGCCAGGAAATCTCCCGATTCCAGTGGAACGGAAAAAAAACCGGTGTTGATCAGGGCTGTTCCGGGCCCGCTTTTCAATTCACATTCAGCCGACTCACCCAGGTAGATCCATCCCTGCGAATCAACAAAGTCTCTGGCCGCCACAGGTTCAAGACTTGCTCGCGAAGAGACGGCACCGTTGTTGACCATGACGGCGGAGGCTTTGGGACTGCCATCTGCACCGACATTGGCGAGATCAAGACGATTAAGCTGGGAAGAATCGGGCTCATTGATGAACAGGCTGAATTTTCCGACAACCGGGGGTTGCAGGCTGATTGTTCGCCCCTGTCGGTACCATATCAGGGTTTCAACACCGTTGCCAACACGTGCATGGCTGCGCAGCACCATTTTCCAGGAGATTTCGGCAGGGTCAGACTGCAGACCAAGGCCCGAGGCAGCAGGGTGAAAAAGCGGTTTCTGCGGCAAAAACTGAAGTTCTACCCGATATTCTCCCAACTTTATGCCGCTTTGCTGCAGTTTGTCGACAAAATCACCAATGGTTGTTGAATTCAGGACCAGTTTGAAAGGTTGCTGAAATAATGATCCGTCAGAATTCAAAAGACTGCTTAAAATAGGCTTTATCGCTTTAGAAGATTTTTCCAGTTTTGGTAAGGTGTCTGGGTTGCCGGAATTGAAAAAGACAATGGCTTCGTTGATCAGTGCTACCCCAATTCGACGCAGGCCGTCAGCCGCATGATAAGCCTGTTCCTTTTCTGAAATCATATCGGCAAGGTGCAGCTGCTGTCGCGAGAAATAGTTGCGGGTCAATGCGAGCAGCACCAGCAAAGAAATAAGCACCAGCACCGCAGGAAGAATAATGCCGCGCTTCATTTCTTCCCTCCGGCGATAATATTAGAACTGAAATAACTGACCGGAATGCGCCCGTCTTTTCCCGGCCAGGTAATTTCGACCCTGAGCTGATAAAAGGGGCCACCCTCTTTTCCGGTCTCATCAAGGCGTAAAATTGAAATTTTGCGCTTGAAAGGGTCCGGTGCCGGAGAAATACCAAGCTTGTCGGGCCGAAATGCCGGTGGAGCGGCAACATCCTCGATGGGCGGAAAAACCTTAATTTGCGAAAGCTCTATGTGTGCAGCAGCGGCCAGATAACTGCCCGACAATGTGGTCGCAACGGCAATTTCCCGGGCCGATGCCAGCATGCTTCTACTGCCGGAAAAGGCGCTGAAAACCGATCCTGCTACAATCGCAAGAATAACCAGAGAAATCATAATTTCAATCAGGGTCAGACCCTGGCAAACTTTGATATTCTGCAAATTCAAGGCGTTTCTCCGTCTGTAAGGCCGGGCAGGCCAATGATTTCCTCACGGGTAAAGATCATTTTACCGCCTTCGGGGTCATTGATACCAGCTTCAATTTTAACAGATCTCGCCTGGGGGCGGCTGAACTTAAGACTCAGCTGCAATCTTGTACTTGGATCAACGAAAATCGCAGCTGGCTTCAA
>JBMOKV010000068.1:0-3709 GCA_049325495.1 Candidatus Rifleibacteriota bacterium
AGCGGGCGCTTGTCGTCATTGGCATTTTGTCCTCGTCGCCGGTGTTCATAAACCAGCCCGAGGCAGATGGCATTGATTTCTTCAGGAGTGCATTCATGAAAGTAACCCTGAAAGTAGAGCTCGGTAACCGTTATTTCCTCGGTGTGAATGCGACTGGCAATTTCGCCTCTGGCCAACAGGCCATTATCATCGATGTAACCAAGCTGACGTAGAATTTCAAGCTTGCGCTCATACAAGGGCAACTGCAGCTCCTGCTGTTCTTCGAGCAATCCGCGCCAGTAATTGAGCTTTTTCTCGAGTCTGGCGGCCTGATAGAATTTTGAAACGCACTTGGTTTTGCTTTTGCACTTGCCACAGATAAAGTTCTTTTCCTGTTCGTGCAGATCTCTTTGCGCCCCGCTCATCTGTTGCTCGATCATCTGCTGCTGATGGCGACCGTGGCGGCCATAAAGCCCACCGCGAATCTGTCCCATCTGGCGCGTCATTGCATCGGCCATCTGCTGCTTTTTCTTGTGATACTTCATGTATTCTTCAAGGTCGTTTTTCTTCTCGGGGCATCGGGGCATGACCCGCTCGATGTCGGCACGCAGCTTGTTAACCTTGTCCATCAGGTGGGGAAGCTTTTTGTTGGCCTGAAACTGGGCAAAATTTCGTTTGAGAATTGTTCTGACTTCTTCGGTTTTATGGCCCGAATAAAGGTTGAGAACGCTGTTGAATGAAAGGTCGAACTGGCTTTCGAGTGGCTCGATGTCACCATAAACCAGGTTCTGCAACTCATCGACCGACATGTCGCCGGGCAGATGCGGCACGATGACCCAGCCAAATTCATCGATCCCTCGACGACCCGCACGCCCGGATATCTGTGTGAATTCAAGAGAACGCATCGACCGGAATGTGCGGCCATCGTATTTTTTCAGTGCATCATAAGCAACGCTTCTGGCCGGCATGTTAACCCCGACTGCGAAAGTCTCGGTGACGAAAAGAACTTTTAAAATTCTTTCAGCGAAAAGAATTTCTACCAGCTCTTTCAGCTGCGGCAGAAGCCCGGCGTGGTGTCTTCCAACGCCGCGCGACAGCTCCTCGCGCATTTTTTGCGCCGTTTCGAGATTCTGCAGCTGATATTTTTCGATGCAGGCATCTACCATTGCCTCGATTCTTTCTTTTTCATCGGGTGTCGTCATGTTCATGTGCCGGGCCGTGTCGTGAGCCAGCTTGTCTGCCAGGGCGCGGGAAAAAACAAAATACAGAAGCGGCAGTTTATCCTGCTGGCGCAGCTGCTTGATAATGTCGAAATGTCTGAAGTCGCCTTCTTTTTTGTGCAGGCGCTTTTCCCGGCCTCGAAAATCTTTTTCCGATTTGCCTTTGGCTTTCTTTTTCAGGTCTTTGAAATTCATCACCTGTTTGTTGTAATAAAACTGAAAAGCCAGGGGAACGGCACGCTGATTGTGACTGATAACCTTAACCTGGTGGTCGATGACCGATTCGATCCAGCGCGCCAGTTCTTCGCAATTGGGAATCGTGGCCGAAAGGGCAAGGAAGCGGATCGTGTGGGGTGAGAAAATAATCGACTCTTCCCAGACGGTGCCGCGTTCGATGTCACCGAGGTAATGAATCTCGTCGAAAACAACGTAAGAAACATCGGCAATCGCTTCCGGATCTTCAATCGCCATGTTGCGGTAAACCTCAGTGGTGACGATCAGTGCCTGGGCATCGCGGTTGATTACCACATCGCCGGTCAGAATTCCCACTTTGTCGCCATAAAGTCTTGAGAAATCACGGTATTTCTGGTTCGACAGCGCTTTTATTGGTGAAGTGTAGATTATGCGCTGATCGGTTTTGAGAACTTTTTCGATCAGATATTCGGCCACCAGTGTTTTTCCCGAACCGGTTGGGGCTGAAAGTACAAGAGAATGTCCATTCTCGAGCTCGGTGATTGCCTGGATCTGAAATTTATCCAGAACAAAGTCACGGTATTTTACGTTTAATTCCATAGGCGGTTTTTTTGTATTCCTTAAAGTCAGCTATGTGAGATTCTGCGACTGGAGCTGTATCAACAGTGCCGGCACCGGCTTTAAAAAATAAACCCGGCGCTGGAAGTATAACTTATATCTTCTCTATATATCAATATCGCCGACAGCAATTCTCGGTCAATTTGCAAACACTTAACTCTGACCTTTGTTGTCGCTATCGAGGTTCATTGATTTGTCTTATCTAAGACCCGGGCAAAATTTTTTTCGCTGGAGCTTGTTAATGAGAACAGGAATCTCACAACAGGACACCAGGTTCACAAATGCTCACAAAGAATTTCAAGAGAAAATAATTGGTGCCCTGGTGGCCTTTGAGGCTTTGTGTGAAAGCAGAATCAAAAAAACATTTGCCGAGAAGCTGCTTTACTCCGAGCTGGCTTCTTTGGTTTTTGTGTTATAGCTGATTTTCTGACCTTCGACGATGCGTTTTTCGAATTTGCCTTTTTTGGCGTTGAATTCCTGGGTTTCGACAAATGCATTGCCTGAAAGTATGGCAGTATTCGAGTCTTTCAGATAGTCGAGGCGGTTGCCCTGGCCGAAGTTTTCCTTGTCCTTGATTTTTACATTGCCGCTGAACAGCAGTCGATTGCTGTCTTTGAAACCTGCCATCGAATCGGCGGTAATCAGAACCCAGCTGTAAGTGGCGAGATCCCATGTTTTTTCTTCAAGCCTGACTGAAACGCTGTCTGAAGCGTTGAATTTGCCGCCATCGATGTCGTAGTAAATATTTCGGGCTTCAAGGTGCATTTCGCGGTGAACTTTCAGCTGGTGGTTGATCTCTTTGCGGTAAAGCTTCGGCGTAAGGCTTGCGAGCACCCATCTGGGCTTCTGGCTGACCAGTGCGCGGTTGCAGGTCAATATGTCGCCCGCACGGGTTGCTTTCACATTGCCTTCGAGGTAGGCAATTTCGTCTTTAACCGTCATTGTATTTGCAGTTATAACAATGTCTGGCAATCTTTCTGGAATAGCAAAGGTGTCGGAAGCGGGTTCCTGTGCCGATAAAATGGCGCCAACCCCGATTGCGAGACCGATAATCATTTTTGCGAGTTTATTCATGTTCAGCTAATTTAACAGTATTGGCCCGTTTCATCAACAAGTTTAATTGATAACCGCAATTGATCAGGCTTCTGCGGTTTCATAAGAATTTTCGCTGAATTCAAAGAAAAATCATTTTCTGAAAGTCCCGAAATTAGGGCACGAGTGTGGGAAAAATTGTGCACCGCCGCGGCAAATCATCAATTGCGGGCAAGCTGTGCTTGAAAATTCATACAATAAAATGGTATATAATGCACGCGAAAAAATAAATTGCAGGAGGCCATTTCCGAATGAAGCCGATTAAAACCTTTGTCGTGGTACCGAGCTTGCCGGAAACGCTTGCTCCCTTGAAAGAGCTCGCTTACAATGTCTGGTGGTGCTGGAACCCCGAAGCAATTGCACTTTGGCGGCGACTTGACCCCATTCTCTGGGAAGAAACTTACCATAACCCGGTGAAAATGCTGGGCCTGATGTCACAGGACCGTCTCGAAGCAAAATCAAAAGATGAAGCCTTTCTGGCTCATATGACCAGAATCGTTGAAAGTTTCAAGGAATACATGAATGATCGGCAGACCTGGTTTGCCAAGAAATATGGTTTTACCGACAAACCTGCAGTGGCTTATTACTCAGCCGAATTCGGTCTAACC
>JBMOKV010000069.1:0-3708 GCA_049325495.1 Candidatus Rifleibacteriota bacterium
AATTGGCCTGGCTGATGGTAATCGACTTGAATTCGGTCTGGTTTATCAACCGGTCGGCGAGAACCTTTATGTTGCTGCGGCGGGCCAGGGATGCTGGTGGCATAACCCCATGTCCGGGTGGCAGCGACTTCAGATTAAAGCAGGACAGGTTGATGGGCCGATTCAGGTGGTTTCCCGTTCTCACCCCAGTCGGCTCGGAAAAAAGATTCACGAAGCGATTGGCGGTTCGGGCATGATTTCCCATGGTGGGGTTGGCTTAAAGCTGATGGCCATTGCCAGAGGGCTGGGCCATTATTATGTGAACTGCAGCAACAATACCAAAGCCTGGGATCTGGCAGGCCCTGAGATTCTCTTCAAAGAAGCGGGCGGGGTGGTCAGCCAGCTCGATGCAAGCCCGTTTTCCTACGATCCTGCTGATTATCGCCACACCAAAGGGCTTATTGCCAGCTGCAATGATGATCTGCAGCAAAGAATTCTGTCGGCCTGCCCGCAAACCTGATTTTATCGGAAATTGCATCGGCGGGTTTCTCGCATCCGACAAGCTCTATGACCGGAAGGTTTATTGAAAAGGCATCAATTTTGCCGCAGTTTTTCAGTAACTTCGATGAACATGTAGCGCCCGATCCAGCGTGAAAAAAAGCTGCGATTTTCGAGCAGCTCCAGATTTTCATTGAAGTAACGATTCAGCACGACCCGGAAAGTATTGAATGGTGTGTGGTCGGGCCGAATCGAGCCGTAATTCCCGTCAGGAAAATAAATGGCATTAAGTATCGACATGCGTTCACGGACATTGGTGTTTTCAAAGTTTTTCCAGTCGAGTTCTGAGCCTGGTCCATGGTCTGCCTGAATAATAATGACCTTTTCCCGTTGGGAATCGGCAAGCATTTTTTCAACGAGTTTCATGGTTTTTTTGTTAACAAATTTCAACTGGTTTACATAACTTTTTTTATAATTCTGCGCCGGATTTTCCCAGTGACTTCCATCTTCCAGACTGAATGTTCCCGAATAGGGTGGCAAATTTCCGCTTTCATCAAACACAAAAGGAGGGTGGGGGGCTGCCAGGTGGGCGAATACCATGACCGGGTTTTCACTGGTTCCTGAAATCCTGGCAATTCCATCAAATGTTTGTTTGATTCTTTCCCGGTGTGCTTCAATTTGTGTTTGCGTTACGTCAAAAAAATCGGTTTTAAATTTGGCGAGATAGGTGGTGTTTATTAGAATATTTATGAATTCAGTGTTTAAAAGTGACCGGGCGATATAAAGATCGGCGCGTTTCATTTCAGTTCCGCTGTATCCGCTCTCAAAAGCTATTGTTCTATAACCCTGATTCTTAAGAAAGGCGAAAAGTCTGTTTTCTGCAATCATGCGGTTCAGCGGGGTAAGAGAATTGTGCTGATAAGTTTTCTGCCACATTTCATCGAGATTCTGGTAATTCAGCAGACTGGCCATTGACAGAAGGGTCTGACAATAATTCGATTGTGCTTTTTCAATTACGTGAAAGCCCTTTTCTTTGAGAAAACTGACGAATTGCTGATTGTCGTGATTATAAAGATCTTTGAGAATATCCTGTCTGGCGTATCCATCGAGAATGATGAGAAAAATGTCCGGGCGAGATGCTGCCCTGGTCTGCGATGGCTCAGGGTTTACGGCAGCAGTTTTCGCTGAAAACTGCGACTCGGCAACCGCAGAATTGGCGAGATTGAAGCCCTGCATCAGCATCAGAGCGAGACCGACGACGTTCAGAAAAGCGGTGGCATTTTTCAGATCCTGGTTGCGATTTCGCAGCAGAAACGGCATCGACACGAAAATGAAACCCCAAAATACGGTAAAAAACGGTTCGTAATAAGACCATGAGTCGGTAAGGCTGTGAAGAGCCTTTTCAAATGCAGCAAATGAATAAAACAGAAACAACCAGGCACTTGCCAGCAGACAGGCGTTTTCAAGGCGACGATAAATCAATGAAAAAAATATGATTACGCCAATGCTGACGCCGGTTGAAACTGCTATCGGGCCAAGCAGATCAGAAAATTTCAGCTGGTCGAAATTCTCGCTGAAAATCAGAAGAATTGGGTAAACTGCCAGAATTAACGGGTGTAACAGCCTGATGTGAATCATATCTTTTCAGATTCAGAAGAACTGGCTATTTTTGTTGCTGCAGTTCATTATTGCGGCTTGCCGACTTCATCCGATTTCTTCTCTGATGATGGCGTTTTCTCATTCTCTGGCCGGTTTCCGGTAAAAAAACCGATAAATTTCTGCCAGTATGTCTTGAGCATGAACAGGGCTCCTGCAATTCCGGCAACCAGCATTTGAATGATGAAACTGCCGGTTCCAGGGTCGAGATAGGCATAAACCGGTCTGGTCATGACCACAAAATATAGAACACCAAGAATCAGCAGGTTAAATGGTTGTTTGAAAAATCGCATCAATACGTAATCTCCAATTATTTTTTCCATTATACTTTTTTCGCGGCAAAAATGCATTTGTTTTCGAATTTGAGCAGTCGTTTAAATGAATCGTATCCGTCCGATTTTTTGCCCAAAAAAGTTCTCCCCAGGGCGCAAAGCCACGAAGGACACAAGGAATTTCAAGAAAGAGCAACCCTGTGTCCTGGCGGCCCTTGGTGCTTAGCAAGACGTTTTTTTACATTGGCCGTGCGGGTATGGTCTTGAAAGCGGTACGATTTGAATGTGATTGGTATTAGTTGTCGGCGGGCAGTAATTGGTTAAATTAAACCATGATTTTACCGATTAATAGGAAAATAGAACAGGAGAATGCAAGTATGATCGATATGAAAAAGTGGCTTACCGACCAGAACGCGGTAAAAGACTATGAAGATCCAGAGATCGACCCGGACAAGATTCTGACCAGGCACAAAAAAGCGGTTGCCCATGCCCGCAGCGCTTTGCGGGATCATCTCAAGATGCAACTGCGCGATGCCTTGCAGAATTTCTATGAAGAAGATGTTCCCGAAGAAAAAAATCTGATTTACTGAATTCGGTCTTGAAAATGCGCCCGATGGAAAGAGCACAGGGCACCGTGCATAGGGCACGAAAAAAAGTTTTTCAGATCGCTTAAATCGGGGCCGAAAAGGCAAGATTAGATTTTCTGCCCGCTGTTAATCAATGTTCTAAAAATTTTAAAAATTTGCTTTTACCCGGGCAACTTTTTATAATTGCCCAACCTGAACCGGATGAAAAATGAACAGAGGTAGTAATGAGTAACACAATTGCCGTGCAAACATTGACTCCAGTTATCGAAGAGAGTATTCCTGCTGATAATTGCAATATTCAGAGATCCGCGGTGCAGCCCCAGAGCTTGAAGACTGTGCCCCCTAATCCTTCTGAACCTCCTACACTTGAAATGCTGATGCAGATGTATGCAACCCAGGAGCGGGAGTGTTGGTTGTGCGATGGCATTGCAAAAAAGATCGCGGCGGCAAAAGAAATCTCTGAAGACGATTCATGGCATTTTACCTCGTGCGTTTTGAGCTGGGAATATTTGCACCGCCATAACGACTGATTTTTACCAATCCACGCCCGCATGAATGAATTTTCATGCGGGCGTTTTATTTTTTTGATTTTCTAATCTTTTTTCTGCACCCGGTCGATGAATAACTGAAGAATTTTAACTTGCCAACAGCAGGAGGTTTTCGGTTGAGAAAGTTCATGTGTCTGAGTGCTTTTGCCGCCCTGCTTCTTGCAGCAC
>JBMOKV010000070.1:0-3686 GCA_049325495.1 Candidatus Rifleibacteriota bacterium
CGGGGACTGGTTCGACTTTTGCCACCAGGAAATCGCGCGCCTGGGCCCTGCTTCAAAAAAATACGGCGAGACTCTGTGGCCGCTGGCCATGCTTGTCAGTCTCATTTCAATCATTTATTTTAAATTACGAGGACGCCGTGAACCGAAAGCCCATGATCTGGCCTGCTTCGGCTGGCACTGCACCGCCCGCCGAGCTTAGCACCTCTCAGTTTTTTCTGGTCTTATTTTAAGGTCATGCCTGAGTAAGCAGGCATCCAGTCGGCATTTTATCATGCTTTCAAGTCAATTCTGAATCGGCGAGTCGCTGCAGCACCAGCTGCAACTCGTTCTGCCATGGAAGCGGGTCAGTGCGGGTGGCTTTTGCCAGCTTTGCCTGGCTCATCACCGAGTATGCAGGTCTGACCGCCTTGCTGGGAAAATCGCGGGCAAGAATCGGGCGAATCTCTTTTTTTTCATTTACCAAACCCAACTCAAGAGCCTGAGCCTGAATTTCACAGGCAAACTGGTACCAGCTGCACTGACCCGCATCGCACCAGTGAAAAAGGCCATTGAGCTCCAGTTCAACCGCTCGCCAGATCACCTGGGCAAGACTTCTGACACTGGTCGGAACTCCGATCTGGTCATCGATAATCGTCAGAAACGGCTTCTCTTTGAGCAGACGCAGAATGGTTTTTACAAAATTCTTACCATAGGGGCTGTAAAGCCAGGAAGTTCTGATTATGACCGCCTTGTCAAAAAGATGACTCTGCATTTCCTTCTCACCGGCCAGCTTGCTTGCGCCATAACTGTTGAGCGGCCCAACAGGCTTATTCTCATCGAGAGGCTCACGACAGCTGCCGTCAAAAACGAAATCGGTGGAAACATGCACCATGCCGGCACCCCAGGTACGGGCAGCCTGGGCAAGATTGCCGGTTCCGCCGGAATTGACCCGCATTGCAAGTTCGGGTTCGACCTCGGCCTTTTCAACATCAGTATAGGCGGCAGCATTGATTATCCAGTCTGGACGCAGGCTCTGAGCCTCGTTCATACAGGCGGCAAGGTTGGTTATATTGAGACTGGTTTCATCAAAAGCATTTATTTGGGCCCATTCTGGAACCGTGGCCTGCAATTCCAGCCCAAGCTGACCACCAAAACCGGTCAACATAATTTTCTTTTTCATCTGTTTTCCTCTGCCATTTCCATGAATTGTTCAATCATCGAAACGGGCGGTTGCCAGCCAAGTTCGCGGCAGAAAGCCCGTGAATCTACTTCAAGTGAGCCGATAACCCGGTAGCCGCGGTTCAGCAGGTAATCAGCCAGGTAGCTCCCGGCGAAGCCCGTGACCCCGGTTATCAATACGGTTTTCTGCGGTGTTTGCAAAGGTGTGCTGCCCATCCATTGGTTGGTTCTGACCGCCAATTTACCAGAATCGCCACGGAAAAGCAAAATTTCATGACTTTTCAAAACCAGCCATAAAAATAATCTTTTGAAATTTGCGCGAAGAAAGAGTCTGTGATAAATTGCAGTATTGATTTACCCCAGCGCAAAAATAGGATCCAGGCTTGATGAGCAGATTTTTCAATACCACCGGCCCCTGTAGTCCCGAAAGGCATTACATGCTGCCTGCCCATGAACGACTTGTGGGAGCAAGCCTTGATCGCTATATCAAAAACCAGCTCTACTGGGTGTTGCATGCGCCACGCCAGACCGGAAAAACCACTTTTCTGCAGAGCTGGATGCGGCAAATAAACAGCAGTGGCGAGGGCATTGCCTGCTATGTCAGCGTCGAGCGCTGCCAGGGTTTTCCAGCCGCCGGGGATGCCATTCCGGCCGTATGCAGAGCAATAGTAGAGTTTGCCGGCAAAGAGTTGTTGCCAAAGTTTGTTCCGGAATATCAGGCAATGGAGCCGGGTAGCCAGCTGAGCGCGATGCTCACCGCATGGTCAGCCCAAGTGGCGCCACTGCCTTTGATTATCCTGTTCGATGAAGTGGATACTCTGCAAGACCAGGCGATGATCAGCTTTCTACGCCAACTCAGATCCGGATTTGCCGCCCGCAGCGTCGGCAAGTTTCCTGTTTCGGTGGCGCTGGTAGGTATGCGTGACCTGCGTGATTACCTGATTCAGTCAAAAGATGGCGTAGCCCTTAACCCGGGCAGCCCGTTCAATATTAAAGAAAGCTCGGCGACGCTCAGCAACTTTTCGATGAACGATGTCGAGAGACTGCTGGCACAGCACACGGCAGAAACCGGCCAGAAATTCATGCCCGATGCGGTAAAGCTTGTTTATGACCTTACTTGCGGCCAGCCATGGCTGGTTAATGCGCTGTGCAAAAAGTGCGCCTGGGAACTTGTTCCCGAAGAAACGCGCCAGACTGTCACTGCTGAACACATCATGCAGGCAAAAGAGCTGCTGATAAAGGATAGAGCCGTACATCTCGACAGCCTGGCCGAACGTTTGAAAGATCCGAGAGTTAAACGCATTGTCGAAGCTATAATGGTCGGAAAAAATGACCCGACGATGGCCGAGGGCAATGATTTTGTTCTTTGCCTCGATCTTGGACTGGTGGCGATTATTGATGGCGTGCCGCAGATTGCCAACCCGATTTATCGCGAAATTATCGTTAGAGTTCTCAGTCAGGGCATGCAATATGCCATTCCACTACCCGAATGGCGCTGGCAGAAAGATGACGGTTCGCTCGACTTCGATGCACTGTTTACTGAATTTCAAGCTTTCTGGCGACGCAACAGCGAAGCCTGGGAAAGCAAAATGGATTACGTCGAAGCATTCCCACATCTGCTGGTCATGGCTTTTTTGCAACGGGTCATCAACGGCGGCGGGCGCATCGAACGCGAATATGCCGCCGGACGCGGACGCGTCGATCTCGCCGTCGAATGGCACGGCATCTGGGCAGTCATTGAAATCAAGCTGGTTCATCCGCAAGACAGCCTCGAAATAACCATAGAAGAAGGTCTTAAGCAGACCGCCCGCTACCGTGACAAAGTCGCGGCACAAGAAGCCTGGCTGATCGTCTTTGACCGCCGCGAAAAAAGCCGCAATCTGCCATGGGAACAACGCCTCAGCATGAGAACGTCTGACGGAATCAAAATTGTTACCTGCTGACCCTGCGACAAAGCTGGGGCGCTAAATATTAGAGATAACCAACATTTTGTTCAACTCGATAGAATTTGCGGTTTTTCTGCCGATTGTTTTTCTGATTTCATCGCCTTTCAAAACAAATCATGCCCGCACGGCCAGTGAAAATAAACATCGCACTGACTCGTAAAAACTAAATCAGTGCCAAATAGTTGATCACTTCTCGATATTCTTTGTGCGCTTTATGCCTTTGCGTCTTTGTGTGAACTTTTCAGGCTAACAATCTCTGATAGTCTTAAAATGCCAATGAAAGGTTTCAGCGGCTGTTAAAGGACTCGCGACCCGCAAGCGACAGCATTTCGCCTATAGTTCTGGCGGTTTCAGCCTGGTCTTTGCCGGCCAGCACCAGAATCCTGGTGAAATTGGTGGCCTCTTTCAGAGTTTTTTCGGCAGTAACCCGGTAAAAACCAAAGGCAACCGGGTAAGAGCCGTTGCCATCGGCCGTAAAAATCTTGAACTTTACGACAAAATCGTCGGGCATGGCCTTCTTTTCATCAAACGGCAGCAGAGTAATCTGGGGAAACCGCTTAAATGATTCATTTTCAATATGTT
>JBMOKV010000071.1:0-3684 GCA_049325495.1 Candidatus Rifleibacteriota bacterium
TGGCCGAAACAATCAGGAAAAAGATAATCAGCAGATTACATATCAGACCTGATTGCCGTTTATTCATAAGTTGCCCCCTTACCTGGGTTGCAGGTTAATTAGCCATTCATTGTGGGAAAAAGCACGCAAGGTTTCAGTCAGAGCAGAGTCTTTTTCTTTGCCGCCAAGCATTTTCATGGGCAGATCATTCAGCCAGTTCTGCATGGAAATCATGGCCCGACTGCGCCATTCCGGCGGGGAACCCGGGGATGCCAGAGCTGCGTCCTCCAGTTCACGGGTGAATAATTCTGTGGAAGAGGCGGGAACGAGATTCAAGGCTTTGCCGGGTTGCCCGGCTTCAATGAACCATTGAGCAGCAACCGGCTTTGAATCGGCTGGCACTTCAACCAGCAACGAAAGCTCGGCCCAGGACCAACCCCAGTTCTGTAAAGATGCAGCCCTCAACATTGGTGAACCGGCACTGGAAAAAGTCAGAAAAAGCGGAACAAATCGCAGATCCGCAAAAAGATTCACCGAACACTGAAAAGCGACAAAAAATTCAGAGCGTTTGAGCCAATCTGGCAAAACTCTTACCAGATCACGGTTGAAAGCTTCTGAGTTTTCTTTCAGTGGGCGCCGCAGAAATTCAGCCAGAAAAACCAGCTGCCGCCTTGAATTATGGTCATCTGCGGGCCAATCTCTGACAAAATTCCAGATTTTTTCCGGGTGAAGGGTTGAATGAACATTCTTTTGCCAATATGCCGCGGCCGAAACGTTTTTTGGCATAGATTTCCAGAAAAGGCTGCTGTCACCCAAAGCCAGGGCAATTTGCCTGACGATATCGCCATGGGTTGCGGGAAGTTCTTTTTCAAGTTCGAGGCGGGCAATTCGGTACCATTGCGATTCAACCAGCTGATCAACTTTCACACTGAAAGTGGCAGGCTGAATTTCAGTAAGTTCAAACTTCTTTTCAGGCACTATTTTCGGGCCGGCGGTATTTCTCTCAATTGCCAAACTCTGCTTATTTTCTTTTGAAGGACTTTTCAAGAGAAAAAAAGCAGCAGCTATGAGTACAACCGAAAGCAAAAACGTGATTCGTACCCTGTCCATATCTCTATTATACTTATTTATAGAGTGGTTACAAGAGAGGGTTGCCTAAATCGTGCCGTTAAAGCCGAAAATCAGAGGTTGGTTACACCGAAGGGTATGTGTACAGAGGGTATACTCTTGCCAGTTGACGATTTAAGATGAACCAGTTGATCGTCGAAAAAAATGTGGGGTTTCATAATTTCCAGCACCCTGCCCTTTTCCATGCCGCCAAGAAAAAAAGCCTCGTCAACGTGAATTTTCCATTGACGCAAAGTATTGATTGCCCGTTCATGGGCTGGAGCGCTTCTTGCCGTAACAATAGAAATTCTTAAAAACCTTGTGTAATCAGGGTTGCGCTTTTCTTTAAGCCGGTCGAATTTTTGAAATACTGATAGTTGCCGAAAAAGCTTGAAAAGTGGCCCTGGATCTAGCGGGTTCTGTGCTTTTTCCATTTCGGATTCATGAAAGCGATCGATGTCGTGGGTATCCTGATAAACCTTTTCAGCTTCATCGTCAACCAGAACTCCATCGAAATCGAAAGCAATTCGCAGCTCATCGTCGTCTGGATCATCCTCGAAAGAGTTACCAAGAACCGTTCCAGCGGGGTATCCTGCTTTAATGGCCTTTTTAACATCTTCAGCATCAGCCGATAGAAACAAGGAAGCATTGAAAGCCGGGATGTACTGAATCGGCGATTTTCCGTTGAGAAATCCGGCTCTGATTATCTCCAGACCGTAATGGTGAATGGAATTGAAGACCCGCAAACCGGTATCAGGATCATTTTTTGAAAGAAGTACAACCTCGACCGGTTTTCTGACGGGAAATCTTCGGTTTATATTCAAAAGTCGCCTGACAAAAGGAAAAGCAACTCCTTTTTCGAGGGGAATATCCTGATTCTGTCGCTGATATCGGCGATAGGATTCAAACCCTTTTTTGCGGAACACTTCATCAGACCTGCTCAGGTCAAATAAAGCACTGGAAGCAACTGCAACCACAAGTTTGTCTTTTATTTCGAATGGCATGCAGCATTTTTCGGCAGAAAACTGAAAAACAATTAGATCAGCTGCTGCTTTTTTATAACTTCTAAAAGCTCTGCGAAAAGTCTTTTAAGGTGATCAATTTCATGAATGGAATTGAATGGCTGGTTTTCTTTTATCTTCATTTCGAATTTTCGTGCCTGATTAGATAGTTTTTCGGCACCAACATTGGCTGCCGAGCCTTTAAGGCTATGTACAAAAGTTCTGGCTTCATCCAAATTTTCATCAGCAACCGCCCGGCTGATTTTTTCGAACAATTCGGGGGTTTCTTTAACGAACGAATTCAATAAGGTTTTTACCAGCCTTGAATTATTCATCAGACGTTCGAGAACTTGTTCATAATTGAAAACTGAACCCGTATCACCCTGATCGCTTGATTTATCGACAGCTGCAGATGCAGTAACATCGACCAGCCAGTGTCTGATCATATTTTCCAGTTCACTCATGCGAAATGGCTTGGCAATATAATCGTTCATTCCCGAGGCCAGGCATTTTTCGCGATCCCCGGCAAGAGCACCGGCGGTCATGGCAATAATCGGCAGATGGGCCAGCGACTCAAGTCCTGAGCTGCGAATCATGGAGGTAGCTGCAAATCCATCCAGCTCAGGCATCTGGCAATCCATAAACACAATATCGTAATTTTTTTCAAGCACCAGATTGACCGCTTCAACTCCGTTGCCGGCTATTTCTACATTAAGCCCAAGGCTTTCAAGCATGGCACCTGCGACAATCTGATTGGTCTGGTTATCTTCCACCAGCAGGGCTTTAAAATGGAAATTTCTCTTACTGAAAGTTTCGGGTATTTCAGAATCGGAAATCTTAACCCCAGCAGCCGAATTATTAAGTTTCTCCAATGAGTCTTGGGTAGCTGCTGCAAATTCAACCGAAAAGAAAAATTCAGAGCCCCGGCTTTCTTCGCTGTTAAAATCCAGGGTCCCATTCATCAGCTCAACCAGCTGGTTGGAAATTGCCAGGCCAAGTCCGGTGCCGCCAAATTTTCGGGTAATTGAGCCATCAACCTGGGAAAAAGCTGTAAAAAGCCACTTTTTAGCCTCATCAGGAATTCCAACCCCGGTATCCGAAATGGAAAATTTAATTTTCACCTTTTCTTCTTTCGCTTCAACAAGTTTAACTCGAACATCTACACCACCGTTAACGGTGAATTTCACTGCATTATCGATCAGATTCAGCAGAATCTGGCGCAGTCGGTTCGGGTCACCGATTATTCTGTCAGGAATTTTAAAATCGACGTCAGAAATCAATGATAAACCTTTGTCCCCAGCGGTTCTGGAAAAAAGAGCAATGCTTTCTTCGACGACTTTCTTAACCGAAAAGGGAACCATTTCAAGGGCAAGTTTTTTCGCTTCAATCTTTGAAAAATCAAGAATATCATTGATGATCGCCATCAGCTTTTCACCCGAAACTTTAACCACCTCAGCATATTTTTTCTGCTCTTCATTAAGGTCGGTCGTCATCATCAGATCGATCATTCCAATAATTCCATTCATGGGCGTGCGTATTTCATGACTCATGTTTGCAAGGAATTCGCTTTTGGCCGCATTGGCTCTTTCGGCGGCCT
>JBMOKV010000072.1:0-3653 GCA_049325495.1 Candidatus Rifleibacteriota bacterium
CCTCGGGCATTGATGCCCGAGGCATTCAGAAAATGCTCAAACTCATTCCCCTGCGCGACCTGGCACTGGCACTGAAAGGCACCCCGCAAGCGGTTTTGAAAAATATTGCGATGAACATGTCGCCACGCAACCTGCAGGATCTCAAAGCCGAGATTGCTGCTACCGGCCCATCGCGCGAAGTCGATATTCTCGGCGCTCAGGACCGTATCCTTGCCATAGTTACAGAACTTATCGCGGGCCGCGAAATGTTCATCAACCGCCCGAGCAACGATCTGGTTTACTAGAAAAGGAAAAAACCACTGAATGGCCAGAATCTTCAAAGCAAGTCAGATCAAGATCGAACCTGAAAAAAAGGTTTTCATTCCCCATCACCAGAAAATACCCGAACCTCCCAAAGTGATGCCGCCCGAAGAAGAAGCCTTTACCGATGAGGTTTTCAAAGCTCTTTCACCCGAGCATCTTGCTGGTTCCGGTGAGAAAATGATTACCGGCGCAAAAAAAGCAAAAGCTGAAAACATCGACGAAGCCAGCTCGGCCAATGAGGGGGCAAACGGTGAAACCGCCGCTAAACCCGCGCCTCAAGGAAGTCAGCTCTCTTATGCCGCAAAAAAAGCAAGGCACAGTGCTGCTCTTGAAGCAATTAAAATAAAAGAGCTTGAACTTGAAGCCCTTGAAGAAGAGCTTCGAGGCTGGGAAGAGGAACTCAAGGAAAAAGAACGCCTGCTTTCAACGAAAGAGGCGGAAATGAGCCAGAATTCGGCTTCACGGCGCGCTGAAACCGAAGCAGAAGCACGAAAAACCATTGAAATGGCCAAAGAATCATCGAAGTCGGTCACTGAGGCTGCTAAAGCCGAGGCCGAAGCTATCAAGAAAGCGGCAAAGCTCGAAGTTGAATCATGGCGAGACAAGGCCTACAAAGAGGGGTTTGCTCTCGGTGAAGAAAAAGGCATTTCAGCCGGTGAAGAACAGGGCTTGCACGAAGCCAGACTTGACTGGCAGAATTTGATGAAAGAAACCGAAATGCTGATTAACGAGCTGCAGACCAGCCGTATTGGCATTTTGAAGGCTTCTGAAGAAGAAATGCTGCGCCTGGTTATTGCTTTTGCCCGCAGCGTCATCAAGGTTGAGCCTCTTGCTCAGCCCGATATTATTCTGAAAAACCTCGACCATGCAATCAACAAAATTGCCGATACCGACAAAATCGTATTGCGCATCAATATTAAAGATAAGGCCATGTGTCAGGCCCACAAAGATGCTTTCATGTCGAAACTCAGTTCGGTTGCCGAGCTGCGCATCGTTGAAGACCCGACTTTATCACCGGGTGGAATCAAAATCGAAACCGGCGTTGGAACTATCGACGCAACCATCGAAAGCCAGGCCGGCGAACTTGAAAAAGCTCTGATCGAAAGATTTCGCAAAAGCCAGAATGCAATATGAGCAGTTTTAACTTTAACGATTATTCTGATCTGATTGGAAAAGTTGACCCCATCAGGGTCAATGGTCGGGTCACCCAGGTAGTCGGTCTGCTCATCGAAGCTACCGGCCCCCAGAATCCGGTCGGCGACATTTGCCAGATCATCACTCCCCAGGGTCCCCTGCCCTGCGAAATAGTCGGATTCAGGCGCGGCAGCGTATTGCTGATGCCCCTGATTCATACTGAAGGAATCCGGCAGGGCAGTGAAGTAATTCCAACCGGCATGCCCCTGACAGTGCCCGCCGGTGAAGAACTTCTCGGTCGTCTGCTCGACGGTCTGGGGCATCCGATCGACGAAAAAGGTGATCTGCCGCCGGGCATTACCCATGTGCCGATCAATCGTGAGCCACCCAACCCGTTTACCCGCAAACGCATTACCGAGCCTCTTCCAACCGGAGTCCGGGCCATCGATGGTCTGCTGACTATCGGAGGCGGCCAGAGAATGGGTATTTTCGCAGGCTCCGGGGTCGGAAAAAGTACGCTTATGGGCATGATCTGCCGCACTTCACAGGCTGACATCAACGTTGTGGCTCTGATTGGTGAACGAGGCCGCGAAGTTCGTGAGTTTCTCGAAAAAGATCTGGGCCCTGAAGGAATGCGGCGTTCGATAGTCGTGGTCGCGACTTCTGACCGACCGGCGCTGGTCAGAGTAAAAGCCGCCTTTGCCGCGACCGCTATTGCTGAATATTTCCGCGACAAGGGCAAAAACGTCATGCTGATGATGGATTCAGTTACGCGCTTCGCTCTGGCACAACGCGAAATCGGTCTGGCAGTCGGTGAGCCCCCGACCACCAGAGGTTATACACCATCCGTTTTTTCTCTGTTGCCCAAGCTGCTTGAACGGGCAGGCACCGCGAGAAAGGGCTCGATTACGGGAATATATACCGTTCTGGTTGAAGGGGGCGATATGGATGAACCGGTCGCAGACGCGGTCAGAGGGATTCTTGACGGCCATCTGGTGCTCAGTCGTGATCTTGCCCATCAAAATGTTTACCCTGCCATCGACATTCTTGGCTCGATCTCACGTCTGATGCCGGAAATCACTCAGAAGCGACATTATGAGAACGCCGGCAAGCTTCGCAATATTTATGCGAATTACATTAAAAATTCTGACGCAATAAGCCTTGGGGCCTACAAAACCGGCTCTGACCCGAAAATCGATGAGGCGATTCAAAAGCACCCGCTGATTGAAAGTTATATCAAACAGGGAATTACGGAAGTAGTTAATTTTCAAAACAGCCTTGACAGCCTGTCAAAGATTGTCGGATGATAACTGAATGGCATTTAAATTCAGATTTCAACAGATTCTGCAGATTTGTATCCATGAAGAGAATGAGGTCAAAAACCAATTGGCCCGTAAAGATGGCCAGATAAGTGAAGCAAATGCAAGCATCAGAAAGTTCAAAGATGAGTATGCAACCGCTCTGCAGAACAAAATTATCGATCTGCAGAATGGTGACATGCTCAAACTGCAGATGTATCCTGCATATCTGGCAAGATTGCAGAAATCCTGGGAATTTCATGAAGAAGAGCTTGAGCGCCTGATCAAGCAACGGGAAAAAATCATGCAGGAGCTTATGCAAAAACGGCGAAACCGCAAGACTTACGAAAAAATGAGGGAGAACGATGAAGCGGTCTGGCGCAAAGAGCAGCAGAAACGCGAGCAACGTAATCTTGACGAATTTGGCAGTCGATTGAAAACCGGTCGGGGAGAAAACAGCGATGCTTGAAAACATGAAAAGAATTCAGGAAAGAGTCGATCAGCTCAAAAAAAGTTGCGCTCAGTTCAGCAAACGGCGTAATCCTCTGCCAGACAAAACTTTTTCCGAAGCGCTGACCGAAGCGACCAACCCTGCCCTGCCCGCCGGCAAAAAAGCATCAGCAAAAAAGCTTGAGCCCTCTGCAGAGCTGAAAGCAGACATCGATAACCTGGTAGACAAACATTCCAACGACCACGAACTGCCGCCTGAAGTGGTTCGGCGCTTAATCGCCGTGGCCTCCGGATATGACCCCGAAGCGGTCGGAAAAAACGGTGAGCTTGGATTGATGCAGGTCAAACCCGACATTTTCCGGCAGTTTGGTTATACCAATCCTTTTGACCCTACTCAGAACATTTCAGCGGGAACCCAGCATCTTTCCCAGATGCTGCAGAAAAATGGCGGCGACATGTCACTGGCAC
>JBMOKV010000073.1:0-3639 GCA_049325495.1 Candidatus Rifleibacteriota bacterium
TGTCTTCTCAAAGGTCCGAGAATTTTCATGGTTCTACGAACCCTCGATGATTTTCATTGCGATATTGTCAAATCGATTCCTGAAGTAAAGGACCTGGAAAACGAAAAATTCGATTCTTCATTTAAAATGATTCTGATAACCGATGGATCGGCTGACCAGATCAAAGAAGGAATCGAATCAATTTCCGAAATTAATACGGTTGAACTCAGCGACATTTCAGAAGTCATGGATTCGGGTGGTGCAGTGGCAGCAGCTCCATCAGCACCGCCGCCGCCGGCCTACGAACCGGAGCCGATTTATGAAGAAGAGCCGGTAGCTGAACCAGTGCATGTCGCTCCCCCACCGGCGGCAAGACCGGTAGCGGCTCCAGCACCTGCAGTAGCAATTCCGCCACCGCCGACCGATGACGGTTCAGGTTCGGGAGGAGCAATCCCCCCCGCTGAAGAAGAAGAAGCCAAGGAAGCCATTGAAATTGTCCAGCTGGTAACTTTTGGCATGGCAGGCGAAACCTATGCTCTTGAAATCCAGCAGGTTGAAGCGATTATCAACATGGCTCCAATCACCCGGGTTCCCAAGGCTCCGATCCATATAGACGGAGTCATAAATCTTCGCGGTGAAATCGTTCCGGTAATCAATACCAGGCGGCGCCTGCGTCTGCCGGCTCTGGCCACGTCACACAACAATCAGATTATCATTCTTTCATTTGAAGAAGAAAAAGTTAAAGCCGGTTTCATGGTAGATTCTGTGGCAGAAGTTATCAGGCTGCCTGAAACATCAATCGAACCGCCGTCAAGAGTCAGCGAAAGCGTTGACATCGACTATTTGAAAGGGGTTGGAAAGCTGGATAACAAAATCATAATTTTGTTGAACGCCCATCGAATAGTTTTCGGAAAAACCGGAGAAGAGCTGAAACCGGCCTGATTTAACGGCTGACCTGGCGGGATGCAAGGATTCGTGAAGCCGAGTTGCGGACCATATCGTTTTCATCCTGAACACATTCCTGTGCGATCTGCACAATATTTTCAAGATTAAGCTTTGCCAGAGCTTCAAGAGCATTCAGGCGATTGAACCATTCGCTGTCTTTGAGCAGTTTACGTAAAGAGGCTTCAGCTTTTGAAAAACCGAGATCTCCCAGCGAGTCAATGGTGAAAAACAGTCCCTTTCTATCTTTAAGCTCTTCTATCAGTGGTTCAAGAAATTTTTCATTTTTGAGCTGGCCCATAGCCCTGATCAAATTAACCTTAACGTGCTCAGAAGAAGATTTAAGCTTTTTTAGAAGAAGGTCAGGTGCAAGGTTTCCGACTTTCGAGAGACTTTCAACGGCGGCGGCACGAACCTGCACCGACTCATCGTCCAGCATTTCAAGGATAGGGGCAACCGCCTCTGCCTGCATGGTATGGCCGAGAGCCTCTACAATTCTTTTTCGTAAAAACCACTCCTGGTTTTTTCGGTGCTTAACGAGAATAGCGACCGATTCTGGACGATGAATTCTTCCCAGGCCAGTAATGCAATAGAGTCCGCGCTCAAGAGGAGCAATATCGAGCTCGTCGGAGAACAGTCTTAAAGCTTCATCATTTCCAGTTTCTGCGAGAAATTTAAGAACCCACATCCGCCGGTTTTCGTTCAGGCTTCGGTAGCGTTCGAGCATTTCATGTACCAGAGTATGCTGTCTTGGCAAAAGGTATCTTATGCTTGAAAAGAGCTTGACCTCGTCTTCGTGGGAAAAATAGAAATTTACCAGAATGTCGTCGACTTTTTTAGAAGGCTTCATCATTGCCAAAGCCTTGACCGATGGCAGAATCAGCTCGGGGACATTTTTTTCGAGGGCGATTTTCAGCCGGTCAACCGCTTTTTCGTATTGAAGAGCCCCGAGAATGTTTGCCGCTTCCATAAAAAGGGCTGGTCGGGCAACATCGAGGCGGGCAGCAAGAAAATCGCCGCCTTTTTCCCCGAGTTTTTCGATAAAAAGAGAAGAAATCAACTGCCTGGAAATGACCCCGGCCTGCTCGAGCTGGCGCGCCAGTATTTCAAGATTGTCCTGATCGAGGTTTGCAACAAAACCGCTCATGATAGCCTGAAAGCTTTCGGGCCTTGCCAGAGCATCTTCGAGAACTTCTGCAAAATTCTGCTTTCCGAGGTTATTCATAATCTGGGTTAAATCTCAATTTGCGGCATTAACCGGCATTTCGTATTTCTCAATTTCAAAATTCTCTCTTCCAACCACTTTGCCATCGGCGAGGAACTCGAAAACATAGGTGCCTGGTGCAGGAAATGCGAAATTATTGAGAACGATCATCGATCTGGCAACCAGACCGGGCTGGCCTTGAATTGGTGCCGATGGCTTTACAGAAGGGATTTCGACGCCGGCGGGGGGAATGATGTTGAGAGTTACGTTAACCTTGCCATGGATTTCGCCCCATTCAATGAAGAGACAGAGCTTGGGAAACGGCAGGGGAAAACTCTGAACCAGCAATTTGGATCCGAGAACGCCCATTAGACTGACTCTGCCACCGAGTTCCTGACGGATATCTTCGCAAACCAGCACGCATTTATATTTTAAACTGCTCATTGTACCTTACCTTTTAATAGATTATGGGGTGATTCCCCGGTTTCTGCGATTATCGAGATAACCCTGCAGAATGATCGAAGCTGCTACCGCATCGATTTTTCCTTTACGCTCATCGCGACTGAACCCGCCTTCAAGAAGAGAGTTTTCTGCAATTTTAGAGGTCAGCCGCTCATCGTAAAACTCAATTTCAATGCTGGTTTTCGACGCCAGCTCGTTTTTGAAGAAGCGCGCCATCTGGCACGATTCGCGTTCTTTGCCGTCAAATGAAACGGGCATGCCAATAACAATAGCCTCTACCTGTTCTTTTTCGACAATTTTCAGTATTTCATCAATGGCATTTTTTCCAGCCTTGACTACGGCGAAAGGAGTGGCGGCAATCTCGAGTCGATCGCAGGTCGCCAGTCCTATTCTTTTTTTGCCGACGTCAATGGCCAGAATTTTCATTTTTATCGGGTCAGAGCCTGAGAAATCAGTTGTTCTGCCTGGGCCAGTGCTTCATCGATTTTTTCGACATCTTTACCGCCGGCAGTTGCCATGTCGGGGCGGCCGCCACCGCTGCCACCAGCGACTTTCGCCACTTCTTTAATGATTTTGCCGGCGTGCAGGCCATCCTGAACCAGGTCTTTGGAAATCTTGATGACAAACCCGGCTTTTTCGCCGCCGGTTGCAAGAAGGGCAAGGGTTTTGCCGCGTGCATTGCCAACAAGTTCATCACAAAGTTCTTTCATTTCATCGACATTAAGATCGTCGGTGCGTGAAAGAATGACCGAAACGTCAGAGATCTGGCGGGCAGCGGCCCTGATCTGGTCAATTTTTCCCATGGCCTGGCTTTTTCTGAGTTTATCCAGTTCGCGCTTCAATTCACGGTTTTCGCTGACCATTTTTTCGGCTTTATGCAAAAGGTTTTTGTGTTCGCAATCGAGAAGCCTGGTGAGTTCACGCTCAGACTGTTTGAGGCTGTGAACGATTTCAAGCGCACTGCTGCCGGAAACGGCTTCGATACGTCTGACTCCGGCGGCGATAGATGATTCTGAAGTAATGGTCAGCAGACCTATTTCTGCAGAGTTGTT
>JBMOKV010000074.1:0-3631 GCA_049325495.1 Candidatus Rifleibacteriota bacterium
ATTTCCCGACACGAAAAATTTTGTTTCACAGATCATGGCCGGCCTCGGCAAAGAAAATGATGATGAATAAGGAATCAGGCTGCAATGGCTGAAAAAAAACTTAAACAGGATATAGAAATACCGCCCGAGCTCATGGGCGGCGAAGAAAAAAAGGACGCACCTGAAGCAGAGGTGCCAAAAGAGCCATCAAGAATATACAAAGCTCTTAGCCAGATTGCTTTCACCTTTCTTCTGCTATCTCTTGGGGTTGCAACCTTTTTCACGGTTCTCGCCCTCGATTTTCTAGATCTGGTGCCTTTTCGCTACAAAATTCCAGAAAACTGGCGCACCAAATGGCCCCTCGCCCCGTATTATGATTTTGTGCAGCTGCACCAGTTACCGGAAGAAGAACGTTTCCAGCAATTGATGATCAAACAGCAGGAGCGTTTTGACCGGGAAATCGTGCAGGGCAACAAAGATCTGGAATTTCGCGCCAAAGAGCTTGAAAGCACTTATCGCGGATTGATTCGCACCCAGAAAGAGCGATATAACCAGTCGATGGAAGAACTGCGCAAACAACAGGAAGAACTGCTGCTCGAAAAAAAGAAATTCGAAGAAGAGAAGAAAGACCTGGAATCCCGCAAGCTGGCAATCGATGATCTTTCTCGAAAACTGGCCTCAGAAGCGGCAAGCCTTGAGTCCAGCCTTATCAGGTTCATGGAAGAGGGCCAGCGACTCGACCAGATTCGCAATATTGCGGCAGTAATGGACGCCGCCTCTCTAGCCGCAATTTTCAACGAAGTTGCTGATGATCAGTTGATTTACGACATTGTTACCGGTCTGCCCCCTACTCATGCAGGCCGTGTTTTGGGCCTGATGGACAATGAAAAGTCCGGAAAAATCATGAAACTTGGCCAGAACGCGGTCTCTCTGCCACCTCCAGGCCCGTCACGCACCTATATTCCCCCCAGTCTGCAAAACCTGATAGCATCATCCCAGGCCACTCTACGCTGACTTTCATCAGCTTTCTAGAAGGCAGACCCGCCTTGCAATCAGTAAAAACCATCGTCTCTGGCAGAAACATCGAGACATTTTTAAACATTAATTTTAATCAATCAATTGTTCAAATGCCGCCGCAAATGGAGTAAAATTATCAGGGCCGTAGCCTGCAGAGAAAATTGCAAAGGCAATTATGCTGAAATCAGCCTGACGCGAGGCTATTTCTTCCCGATAAATTACCGCAACCTGGTCTGCAGGATTTCTGAAAGCGCCACAGCCGAAAGCACTCAGAACCGCATGCTTTATCTGGTTTTGTCTCAATGTTTCAAGCTGCGCGATAATTCTTTTTCTGGCTTCTTCCGGGTCGAATTTCACCCCGCCTCTCAAGTCCTGAGCCGCTGCTCGCAGTTCAAAAAACGGAAAAACTTCTTCATCTCTTAGCCAGGCATAGCCAAGATCTGTCCTTGTCCGGTCTTCCGGGCCACGAATACAGACTCTTGGGGCTAACTTGTCGAGAAAAACGACACCCTCGGCGGCTGAAATCAACCTGGTCATCTCAGGCCGGTACCGGTCAAGTTCAGCATCGTATTCTTTTTCGTCAATGTTAAAATGGCAATCGGTTCGGCGAAACATGTTTTCTTCCTGGGCAATGGCCCCTTCAACATACGCACCTCCGGGAACCCAGGCGTTGGCCATATTCAAAACGGCAAAGCAGGTGCCGTATTCCCTTGTAAGACTGGCCGTCACTTCGCCCCAGTCGCCTGCCAGAACCATGGTTTTACAGCGTTCAGCCCGGGCTTTCCGCTCTTTTTGCCACCGTTCCAGGTTCTGCCATGCCAGTCGATGAAATTTATCAGGTGGAGATGCTTTTTCAAAAGCTTCGATGGTTTCGCGAAGAATCAGACGGCGCTGGGCCGCCTCGCAACCTGCAAACCCACGCTCAACAGCTTCAACATCCGAACAGATTTTTCTTCCCACCATTTTTTTCACTCCGACTAATTCAAACCTATAACGATTTTAAATGCCGTGAAAACTTTGTTCAATGTTTAACTCAAATCTCATTTTGCCCGGTAATCTTTCTCTATTCCAGGCTCATTCCTGCTATAATGATTGATAAACCTGCAGACTTGCGGTATTCTGCAGATCTGATCCAATTATTTTCACAAAAAGAATCACTCCTTATGAATCTACATGAATCGCTGCAGAAAACAAAAACCGCGTTCAAAGCCAATTTGAAGCCTGGCGCCATTCTATGGGTGCTGATGCTGCTTTTTTTCGCCGCTTACGCAATGAATGAAAGCTTTAGAAGCGGGCTTGAAAGAATTTCCCATTTGAAAACATCGATCGGTTACCCATTTTCATTTGCCATTTATGTTCTGTTTGCCGCGCTTCTACCCGAGATACTCAAGGTATTTTTCGTTCAGAAAGAAAAATTCAACCGAAAAAATCTGGAAAATTTTGTTTTTGTCGGCATTGTTTTCGGGTTTATCGGCATTGTTACCGATGTTTTCTACGCTTACCAGGCGCACTGGTTTGGTGAGCAGAACAATCTGCGGACACTGATTCTCAAAGCATCGGTGGATCAAGGCATTTACAGTCCCATCGCCAACTACCTTCTCGTATCTCTGTTTTTCTTCAGAGAGAACGGCCTTCGCCATGAAGTCATGAGAACCATCTTCACGATTCAGTATCTTTCAGGAAAAATTCTGCCGGTTGTAGTAGCCGGCTGGTGCATCTGGATTCCTGGCGTAATGCTGGTTTACTCAATGCCAACTCCTCTTCAGCTGCCGGTGGCTGCGCTGATTTTGTGTTTCTGGGTATTGATCTTCACCTTTGTCGCCAGTCATAATCAGCCGGTCGAGGCAGAAATACCAGGCTGAAGATCTGTCGAATCATGCTTTATTCTCTGCTTTAGTTTTTCAACGGATTGCGGTATTTTATGAAAAACAGCAGGAGGATTTCTATGATTACCATCACCAGACCTGAAAAAACTGAACTGGACAAGCTCGGGGTGAAATCATGGCCAATCTGGCAGAAGGAAATCTCGACTTTTCCCTGGCATTACGATGACAAGGAAACCTGCTATATTCTTGAAGGCGATATTACCGTGACACCCGACGGTGGCAAGCCGGTTTCCATAAAGCCAGGCGATCTCGTGGTTTTTCCGGCAGGGATGAGCTGTGAATGGAAAGTCAGCGCCCCGGTCCGCAAGCATTACAAATTCGGCTGAGCATAATTTTATGAAAGAATCTTTCTTCAGCCCCTATACCCATGGGTTCTTTCGCGTTGCTGCAGCAACCCCGCAGGTAAAACTCGCCGACCCTGATTTTAACCTGAAGTCACACATTGAACTGGCCCTCGAAGCTTCAAAGAGATTCGTCGGCATGCTGGTTTTTCCGGAAATGGGCCTGAGTGGCTACTCGTTGCAGGATATCTTTCATCAGAAAACCCTGATAACCGCCTGCAAGGATGCTCTTGAAAAGCTGATCGAAGAAAGCCATCGCATCTTTCCGCTGATGGTGGTGGGCCTGCCAATGATGCTTGACGCCAAGCTTTTCAACTGTGCCGCCGTTATTCATCGCGGTCAGCTGCTTGGAGTGGTTCCCAAGACTTTTCTGCCCAATCATCGTGAGTTTTATGAAAAACGCCATTT
>JBMOKV010000075.1:0-3604 GCA_049325495.1 Candidatus Rifleibacteriota bacterium
CAGATCATATCGGGCCGCCGAAGCAGATGGATTGCCGCCGAAAAGATAATATTCTCCAGGCTGCGTGGCCACGAAGAAAAGATCGCTGGTGCGATACCAGGCCGATATTCCGTCGATCTTCAGAGACTGATTGCTGCCATTATTGATGATCAGCCGCAGATCTTTCTGGTCGCCGGGGAATCCGCGCAAATCGATGCGAATTTCTACCGCCTTGTTTTCGGAATTCTGCCAGTTCAGAGTTCTCCAGGTCTGCCAGCCGACTTTGCCCGCTTCGTGGTTCTCGATAACGATACTGCGCGAAAAAATGCCGGAGGTTTTAACTTTCAGATAAACCGGCAGATTCTTGCCTGCCGGCAGCCTGATCTGGTAAATCGACTGATTGTCAGCGGCGTTGAACTCATGATTGAAATTCAGGGGCTCTTCCCTTTCCTGGGCCCGGCCCACGAAATAAGGCACCTGCTGATTGTCGAAAACCAGGCGCAAACCGGCCAGATGATCTTCAAGAGCGACCGCCGATGAAACCTGCAGTTGATAAAAGCCTGGTTTTTCAAGCTTGACCGGGGCTTTCCAGCGGTAACCATCAGCATTGAACGGCCCGCCGCCGACCGCATAGTTTTTCAGCAGATCTTCGGCCTGCTGGGCTGAATTGAATTCTGCCTCAG
This sequence comes from Candidatus Rifleibacteriota bacterium, assembly GCA_049325495.1. Lineage (GTDB taxonomy): Bacteria > Muiribacteriota > Ozemobacteria > Ozemobacterales > Ozemobacteraceae > DYKG01. The sequence goes on from JBMOKV010000075.1 coordinate 663, forward strand.
CAAAAGTTATTTCAGCCTGCAGCAGCCGATTCTGGGCTGCCGGCATTTCAGCAATGGCAACGCTTTTGTTCTGCCCGGTCAGCAGTTGGAAACTGCCGGCGACGTCGGCTGCAAAGGCGATTTTTGGCAATCTGAAGCGGGCATTTACCTGTTTAATGGCTCCCGACCAGTTGCTTTCGCGAAGGATAAGAATGAGGGTGCCGTCTTTCCAGACCTGATTAACCGGCACCTTGAAAGTCAGGGGATTTTCGCTGACTCCTTGAATCTGGCCGGTGCTGAAAGATGAAAATTCACCCTGGCCCAGCACGATCTTTTCGCTGCCGACGGTCCAGGAGCCCTGAAACATGGCTTCGGTTGAAATTTCCAGTTCTTCAACCAGGATTCCGGTGCCGGGCATGCGGATTCTGATTTCACGGTCTTCTTCACGAGCCACTTCTTCAAAACCCAGGTCATACATTCTGGTGAAAAAATTACTGCCGCTGCGTCGGCCCTCAATAATAACCAGCATTGCCTGAATCGGGGTCATTTGAAATTTCTCATCGAGCCCGGTCAGATAGATGCGGATTTTACTGAAGCTTTTTTCAGAACCGGTTACTCACACGACTCCGACCGGTGAATTGGGCGCGGGCTTCAACACGGCAAGATTGCTTTCAATGCTTTCCCAGGTATCGCTTGCCAGGCCATCGATTGAAACTTTTGCCATTTCAGGGTATGCGGGCAAATGAACCTTGATGTTCTGTAAAACGTAGTTTTCGGGAAGCTTGCCTTCCCACATCAGACGTTTGTCTTCGAGCAGTTCAACCCTTTCAGAAGCAAGCACCATCGAGGTGGGTTCAGTTGTTTCCCGCCAGAAAAGCTCGAATGCCCTCGAGTTGCCATCGGGCCCAAGTAGCGTCAAATCGAGGTTCTGCCCGGAGGAAGACTGACTTGCCCGATGAAGTTCGGCGGGAAGATAACTTTGATAAGTGCCGGTCGCGTTTACCGAAATGCCGGCCCGCACCAGCCACGCAGCTTCCTCACCAAAAACAGGGGAAAGCAGCAGAGAAAAAATTGTCAGAATCAAAAAAATATTTGTTTTGAATTTCATTGGTCTTCTCCTGTTTTAACGAGAAATCTCTGATACAAATAAGAAACCAGCATCATGATGACTGCCAGCCCGATAAACGATGCAACGCGGTACAACTGTCCAAGATCCCATAGGTCTTTTCCCACGATTTTCAGGGCAGTGATACAGATGATCACCAGAGCTGCCTGGCGCGCCCTGACTTCTGACCATTTGATACCGGCACTCAGCATTATGGTGGCGTAAACCAGCCAGCCGATGCTGTAGCCGAGCTTGTGAGCCAGTTCTCCACGGGTCAGCAGGCTGAACGGTGCACCGCTTGCCCCGAAAACACTGGCGATTTCGATGTTAAGAATGGCAAATGCCATCAAAGCGAGGGTAACGCTCCAGAACGGACGGGCCCCCACCCTCTCGGATGGCCAGGTTTCATCAGGCTTTCGCCAGATCAGCCAGACCAGCAGAGCAAGAATAAACACATAAAGAGCAGTTGGCCGGTTCAACAGAGGCTGCATGGCTCCGAAATCAACTGAATATTTGAACGGAAAAACTACCGCACGCCAGAATGCTGCAACCATAAGAATCAGCCCGGCGATGCGGAAGGGTTTATCTAGGCGTTTCGGCCAGATGAGCATTAACAGGCCATAAATCAACCAGCCGGCAATCGATGCGACCGCCATTTGGGCGGTTCTTTCACGGAACAGATCGAGCGGCAGACCAGGCTGGAAAATCGTGGCCTTGACCATTTTAATGCACAGGAAGCCGGCAATCAGGAGCATGGCAAGGAACAGGTTCTTGACCGATACGTAGCTGTCACCCCAGGGTTCACGCAGAAACAGAATCAGAAGAATCAGAATGATCGGGCCGTAAGCCAGAAGCCCCAGGTTGAAAACCGGAGCCATGGCGGCAACGGCCAGGCCGTGATTGAACGGGAATGCGATCAACCAGAGTGTGGCAATGCCAACCAGCGCGACCCCGATGGCACGCAGCAGTGTCGGAAGCTGGCGACAGCTCCAGAGAATGGCGCCAAAGGCTGCCCACAAGGTGGTATAGGCGATTTCCTGCAGCAGATCGCCGCGGGCATCAAAGCGAAGCGTGGGGCCCGAAGTGACCTTTGAGCCGGCGAAAACATCGGCGACCACCAGGTTAACCAGGTAGAAACCGGCGCCAAAAGCCAGCCATTCAAAGTATTTCACCAGATTGAAAGAGCCCAGATGGTCATTGGGATAATCGGCAAGCTTAACTGCCCAACCTAAGGCAAGAACCGCCAGCAGAGTCGAAAGAACGGCCGGGTTCAAGATAATGATGCTGTCAGGGCCTTTCATCTGCGGCATGAACGAAAGCAGCAGATAAAGTCCGACCGGTGCAAGAACCGAAGAAACATAGCGCAATCCGGGATGTTCGACGCGGCGATTCAGCCACAACAGGGCTGCAGACTCAAGCACCAGAACCAGACCCAGCCAGCCTTTTTCCAGAAGCAGAATGGGAACGGCAGACAGGTAAAACAGCATTACCCCGCCATGGCAGGCGATAATACTGTTGCGTTCACTCTTTCCATCAAGCTTTTGCAGCAGGTAAGCGACGATGGGTATTTTGCCGATCGCCAGCAGCATGGGTATCCAGCCCGAGTAATCGCGAGCCCAGATATGGTCAGCGGCATAAACCAGGAACAGAGCCTGAAACAGCTCGTAGATCGCCCAGCTCATCCAGAGGCGCCGCCACTGATTGAAGAACCGGAAAAAAGCGAACGGCAAAGCCAGTGCCAGCAGAAAGAGAACCAGCGACCAGCCAAGTGCCGAGAAATAAAGCGGCATGGTCAGGCCCGGTCTTAGAATCCAGAACCCCTGAGCAAAGGCGGCTGAAAACAGCGAAACAATGGCCA
>JBMOKV010000076.1:0-26971 GCA_049325495.1 Candidatus Rifleibacteriota bacterium
GAAAAAACATGACTGGAACACCCTTTGGCTTGAATTCGAGGGCGGGCATCGCACCGGCCCCCTGGAGCTGCGGGATGAAGCACTTGGCTGGATCTTACAGCAGTCTGAGATTACCGATAAGTAGCATCTTTCTTGAGCTCTTCATCACCAATACCTGAAATCTTTGCCGGCGACCTGAGAATTCAGATTCTCTCAGACTGCCTTATCAGATTTGAACGTGCCGATGCGGCTGGCTTTGAAGATCAGCCGACTTTTCACGTTCAAAGCCGTTTTTTTTCCATGGCCGGGTTTGCTGCCAGATTGATGCATGGGTGTGTCAGAATCTCTACCAGATTGATTGAACTTAAAATACCTGCTTACATCAAACATTTGAATGAAATTAAGTATAGAATTGATGGCGGATGGCAGAATCTCAAGAAACCGGAATCTTTGGCCCCAACCGACCTGCCCGAACCGTCACAGCTTCCAGATTACTGGATCCTGGCTGATTATCCGCGAATAATTCCCCCAGAACATGGTGCTACAGCACCTGGACCTGAATTTTCCTCTGACATGCTTTCGGGCTGGCAGATCAGCGATAATCATGAAGATTTCTACATCTTCTTTCCAGCAGTTGCCGGCTATTCAAGGTTCAGGCGCGAGCTTCTAGACCTTACCGGTTCGATTCCCATGATTCCACGGCATGTGCTTGGCTTTGTCTACAGCCGCTATCATCCGTTCAGAGATTCTGAAATCATTGAATTGATCAGGCAATATCAGATCAGAAGAATGCCGATAGACATGTTTGTGGTCGATACCGACTGGCGTTTCGGTGGTTCAAGCGGCTACGAAGTTAACACTGAGCTTTTCCCTAACCTTGAAGTCTTTTTCAAAATTCTCCATGACAAAAAAATCAGGGTGATGTTCAATGACCACCCCGAGCCTTTTGATCATCTTGCATTGTCTCCTTTTGAACTTCAGGCAAGAGAAGAAGCCCTGGGAAACCTTTTGAATCAGGGGCTCGACAGCTGGTGGTATGACCGTAACTGGAAAACCGCACTGGATGAGCCCGCCCCTGGTCTTGGCAAAGATGTCTGGGGAATGCGGCTTTATTTTGATATAACCCAGAAAAGGAAACCTTTGAATCGGGTTCTGCTGATGGCCAATGTTCCCGGAATCAAAAATGGGGAAAAGGTTGGTGCATCAAATGTGGCAACCCATCGCTACCCCGTCTGGTGGACAGGCGACACTCAACCCGATTGGCTTTCTTTAAAAAATGCGGTTGAAAATGCGGTTAATGAAGGAATTAGGGCTCTGCTTCCTTATGTGAGTGACGATATCGGTGGACATTTTGGCTGTCCTGATTCAGAGCTGTTTTCACGCTATATACAATTCGGCTGTCTTTCCCCGGTTTTCAGACCTCATTGTACCAGCGGAGAATGCCGTGACCCATGGGAATTCGGTGAGGAAGTTGAACGGGTTATGGGCAATTATCTTGGTTTGCGTTTAAAGCTGATTCCATATCTCTATTCAGCGGTCAGAGAAGCCAGTGAAGGTGGCACCCCCCTGCTGCGCCGCTGCGACCTTGAATGGCCCGAATTCAAAGAAGCCCGCGCTGCCGACCAATATCTGTTTGGTTCAGATCTTCTTGTTGCTCCCGTTTTTACCCCGGCAAGAAGGCAAAAAAATGGCACCGCAGATTTCGCTGTCAGGGAAATCTGGATTCCCCCGGGTATATGGCATGATACCTGGACTGGAAAAATTTACCAGGGGCCCGCAAAAAGATTCTTTCGCTGCCAGTCATGGGTTACACCCATAATTGCAAGAGATGGAGCCATTCTTGTTGGCCAGCCTGAAATTCTAAATACGGCGCAACAAACCTGGCAGAGTCTGACCATTGATTTATTTGTTCCCGAGCAGAAGTGCCGAAAAAGTATTCAGTTTTACGAAGACGATGGTATCAGCAATAATTTTCTTGAAGGGGAATTTTCAACCACGACGATCAGACTGAGTCGGGCCTCTGACGAAATGGATTTATTGATCGAGCCGCCCGAGGGAGATTTCAAACATGGTTTTGCGCACAGATCATGGTTGCTGCGCTTCCATTTCAGCCGGTTTTCTAAACTCGCGGCAATTTCTTTCAATGGAATAATGCTAATGCCCGACCGTTATCGCTTCGTTTCTTCAATTGAAAGGCCAGCCTCGTTGCCTTTCATCTGCCGGCCAGGGTTTACCGGTAAAGAATCGGGGCAGACCCTTGAAGTTCCAATTGAAAACTATGATATCACGCAACCTTTGCGGTTCAGATTGCAGATCGCATGATCAGGCCGGCGTGGCCGCCTGCTCCTGCTGACTTTGCTGGAAAGAATTCCATTGGGAATAAAGAAACATCTGAACTTCAAGCCTTGCCTCATTTTCTTCCAGGTTTTTGTTGGGGCAATAAGAATGTAACAGCTGTTTATAATCGATGGTGACCTGATGATCGACTTCGGTATTCAAAAAAGAATTGGCAATGATAACCGGCTCGATTATGTTGGCATAATTTCGGCAGCTCAAATTGTGGTGTTCGCGGGCACAGTCAAGTAGATAGGCCGGCAGACCCCATTCCAGACAAAGCCGGGAGCCTATTTCGCAATGGTCCAGGCCGAAATATCGCCGTTCAGCTTCAATAACCGAAACTTTCCGGGTTTTTTGAAAGTTGACCACTTTTTTATAATCCTCGGGAAAGCAGAACTGCACCGCCAGCGCCCCGATGTCGTGAAGCAGGCCCGCAACTCTTATTTTGCCCAGGGTTACCATATCTCTGATTTTTCGTTCGGCCAGCTTGACTGCCAGTTGAGCTACTGCCTCAGAATGCTTCAGCCTTTCTTCCTGATCGGCGAAATATTTGGTTGCAAGGTTTTGAAAAATCAATTGCACCAGAACCTGCTTGAAACCATCAAGTCCCAGATATGCCAATGCCTGGCCTATGTCTTCAACTTTGTTGCGGCGCATGAAAAATGCGGAATTCGCGGTTTGCAGTACCCTCGCAATCAGCAGCGGTTCGTGGGCAATCGCTTCTTCCAGCTTCGCAAAAGTGATATCAGGTTCGTTCATCATGCCTAATAAGCTCAAAGCTGAGCTTTTAAAAGGCGTTACGTCGGCAAACTCCTTTGCAATTTTTTTGAAAATGATTGTGCTTTTCAGTTTGATTACAGCATCTTCAGAAGCAGCAAAGGCTTCGATTGAATCAAGGCTGAATGGAACCTGGTCACCGAACAGATACACCAGCTTCAGATTTATTTTCTTTGACAGGTCAAGCAGTTGAGGTCCTGAATTAATGCTCAAACTGAAGCCGGGGGGGAGAGTCAATACCATGCTGTCAAACTTGCGTGACAGAAGAAACATTGCTCCAAGCGTCTTTTGCGAAGAATCTGCCTCGGCATCGATAATAATTACTTCGAGAATGTTCATTCCCCATTCTCTGATTATGAAAGGATGAGCCTGCCCAAGTATGTCCATTTATCTTTCCCGCGATGCCACAAATTTCTGCAGGGGCCCGAAAGCCCATTTATTGCATTGAAAGTATAGTTCAATCAATCCTTCTCGTCAAATCCATACTGAACTTGCCTGAAAAAAGGTCAATTGAGAAAACTGAATGAGATTCATTATGTAAGAAATCAGAAACTTTAATGATCTAAATCAGATGAAGATTGATTTTTATCAGATTCAAGGGTATAAAAATATTTGTATGTCAATCAGAAAGCCTGAATCAATTATGAAAATTAAAACGATCATTTTTATTTTGTTTTTGATTTTGCTTGTTTCAATGCCTGCCAAAGCGCAAAAGCCGTTGGAAAAAGTTGAAGTCGGTCTTTACCTGCTCGATGTGGCACATCTCGATGTGAAAGAAAGCGAATTCTTTGCCGACTTTTATATCTGGTACAAGGTTGCTTCAGAATCAGCATGGGAGCCAAAATACATCGAATTTATGAACGGTACTATCGATAAGGCTACCGACATCACGCCTTCTGAAAACAAATTGAATAAAAAGTATTGGGTACAAAGAATAAAAGGGCGCTTTCGCGGGCATTTCCGCCTGCACTCATATCCATTTGATCGACAGACCCTGCCCATAGCCATCGAAGACTCTGAGAATAACTCCCACGAGCTTGTGTTCGTTCCTGATCCTGACATTGCCTCCTCTGCCATGAACTGGGTAGAACCGGAACTGGTGGTACCTGACTGGAGCAAGGAAAGCGCCAGTTTTACCGTCGATGTTCATCAATACCGAACCGATTTCGGTCTGGGGAACAAAGAAGAGTCTGATTATTCCCGCTTTACATTCAGACTTGTCTTGAATCGAACTTTTGTTCCGCATTTGATAAAATTTATTCTGCCGCTGATAATTATTGCCGGAATGGCATATATGGTTTTCTTCATTAATGCCAGCGAATTTGAGACTCAATGCGGCATCTGCGTAACCGCGCTGCTTTCCGCAGTTGCTCTGCATATTTCCCAGGCAGATGCGTTGCCGGCAGTTGGCTATCTGGTCATGTCAGATAAAATATTCATTTTATTTTATGTGGTTATTTTCTCGGCGCTGGTTCAAACGGTTGTTAATAATTCTTTTGCAAAAAAGAAGCGCATCGATGTTGCAATAAAGCTTGACGACTTTTTTAAAGTTGCCTATGTGGTCATTTTGGTAATTGGCGCAATCATGATTTATGGTTTCAGTTAAGGAGCAGATATGAAGCCGCTTTTTGATGTTAAAGGAAAAATCACCTTTCCCGCACTTCTTGGTATGGTTCACGTAAAAGCCATGCCGGGAACCCCTTTCTGCACCGACAATATTGGCAAAGTGGTTGAAACCGCGGTTCAGGAAGCGGAGCTTTACCAGATTGCCGGTTTTGATGGAATTATAATTGAGAATATGCATGACCGGCCATATTTAAAAGGGCATGTCGGCCCCGAAATTGTGGCAGGAATGACCAGAGTTGCGGTTGAAATCAAAAGAAAAGTCGGTCAGAAATTTCCAGTTGGCGTTCAGATTCTTGCCGGTGCCAACATTGAAGCTCTTGCTGTGGCACATCTGTCAGGCTGCGATTTTATCAGGGCCGAGGGCTGCGTTTTCGCCCATGTTGCTGATGAAGGCCTGATAGAAGCCTGCGCCGGTCAGTTGCTGCGTGAACGTTCAAGAATCGGTGCAGAAAGAGTGAGAATCTGGACCGACATTCAGAAAAAGCATTCTGCCCATTCAATTACTGCAGACCTTAGTCTCGAAGACTGGGTTCATGGTGCGGAGTTTTTTGGTATAGACGGCGTAATCATCACCGGGGCAGCAACCGGAAAATCAGCCAGCCCGCAGGAGGTCATCAGAGCCCGTAATGCCGGCAGGCTTCCGGTTATTGTCGGCTCTGGAATTACGGCCGAAAACGCCGGCGACTACGCAAAAGCCGATGCCTGGATCATTGGTTCAAGCATGAAATATGACGGTTTCTGGGAAAACCCCATCGACCCTGACCGCTTGAAAAAAATGGTCGCTGCCCGTGACCGGGTTGCAAGAAAGTAAGCGTATTTACTTGCGTTGAACCGATGCTTCGGCTACATTATTGGTGAAATCAAACCGGAAGGTTGTTTATGAAAAACAGTCTCGACCAGATTCGCAAACATCTGAAAATTATCGATCTCATTGAAGACCGTTTCAAAATCAAGCCCAACAATGATGTTGATGACCCATTGCTTTACTGTGGGGTTGCCAATTCCAATATTATCGAAGAGCTTGCCGTCGAAGTGGAAAAAGTCTTTGGCCCGCCTTACAAGCCGGCTGGCGAAGGGGCTTTTTTCAAAAATTTCTTTGATAAATTTGTGCGCGAAGTTGGTGGAGCAAGAAAAGAACAGACCCTTTATCGATTGGTGGTTGACGACGTTACCTGCCTTTACTGTGCGTTCTGGCCCTGGGGCTCAAACCCGGTGAAAACTTCGGTGCGCATCGGTCTGGTCTGTTACGGTGCCGATGAGCGTGAGATGTATGCCAAAGAACTCAAAGGTGAATTCTGACCTTTCTATTGGCGAGCCGGTAGAACTGCCGGTAGACGGCACCCTCGACCTTCACAATTTCAGGCCTTCAGAAGTTAAATGCCTGGTCTGCGATTACCTTGAAGAATGCAGAAAACGCAATATTCTTTCTGTTCGCATTATCCATGGAAAAGGCATCGGCAACTTGCGCCGCACCGTTCACTCCGTTCTTGAAAAGATAGAATGGGTTCAAAATTTTGAACTGGCCGGTGCCGAAGCCGGGCATTGGGGGGCAACGCTGGTTCAACTCATTCCTTTGCCCCCGGAATAGTTTCAGCGCAGATAGGTCCCGTCAATTCCGATTCTTCCCGGCCCGTTAAGCACCCATATTCCTGCTGAATTGCCTTTTACCGTAAAGGTTAAGGTTCTGGTTGAAGTGGCAACGGTCTGCGTTTCTCCGGTTACCGCGTCCGAATAAGTGCCTGGCAGAACCCTTTGAACCGTAATTTCCTGGTCGATAAAGGCCGAAAGCCCAACCACCGCATAACTCTCCGAATTATTGTAGTTCCTGACAAAACTCATGCCAGAAACGAATTCACTGCCATTTTCCTGGCTTCCGTATGAAAGAGCCGGAATGGCTTCGCGAATCTGATTTAACCGGTAAATGTGTCGATAAAGATCATGGCTGATTGTAGTTGTTATCTGGTCAGGCTCAAGATTATCGCCAAAATAAGCCAGACCGGTGTCTTCAAGGCGATCTTCAGGTAAGACAAGCTTTTGCGGCAATCCCTGTTTAAATCCGATTTCTTCGCCCTGAAACAGGCATGGCACACCGCGTATTGTCCAGAGAAGATTATAAGCACAGGCGGCTTTCCACTCTTCGCCTGAAAATCGCGTAAGATTCCCAGATTCCGGGCCCATCTCAAAATTGTGAAAAAAGGTGATCAGGGTATTGGGGTTACCGTATGCCCAATCTTTTGCAATCAGCTCACCGGTGCCGCCAAAATGCCCGTTGGCAATTGAGTCGGCAAAGGTTCGGAATAAACCATAATCGAAAACCGCAATGCCTGAATCGATGCCGAGGTCTGGCTTTGTGTCATACTGAGTTGTCCGAGAATACCACCAGGGAACCAGTTCTGAAGGCTCCGATTCACCGTAAAGCCTGCCGAAACCCTTGCCAACCGGTGAAACATCGGCAATTACCATTAAATCTGGCCTTTTCTCAACCCAGGCTTCTATGATGTGGCGTAGATCGTCGCGGTTAACATTGCGTGCAAATTGAATTCGAAAGCCATCGACCCCACGGTTGATATAATGAATGCCGATCGCCCTGAAGTAATTTTTCATGCTCCAGCGGTCGGTGGCCAGATCTATCATATTCTGGTCAAGATGCTGATTCTGAACTTCGTTAACGACTATTGAAGATGTATCCTCCAGCCACCCGCTCTGGTGATAAACCGAAGGGTCGAGCAGGCTTTCATCGGTGCCGAAAAATCTTTCAGGATGCAGATTGTCTTTCGGAAATGTTGCACCGGTTATCGGGTCAAGAAGTGGGCCGGCACCCCATTGGTCACGGATCAGGTAATCCTTGAACCATTCAGGAGCACAGGGATTGTCATTATCCATGCGGAAAGGGTGTTTATAGTTCCCAAGGTTGAAAATGTATGGATCGACCGGCTGAATTTCACCACGGTAAAATTTTAACGGAAGTCGGGGAATGAAAAAACGGTTGCGGATACCATAATTACAGGAATGATTTAAAACAATTGTTTGAATTAATTTGAGACCGCTGCGATGAACCTCATTGATGAAATCCTGATAGGTAAAATCATTTGAAAGAAGCCGATAATCTGTTTTATACCAGTCGTAGGGATACATGCCGGTGAAATCAAGCCCCCCCCGGTTTTCATCCGGTGGTGAAATGCAGACACTGGTAAAGCCCAGGCCTTTTATATAGCCGAGTTTTGCCGCCGCACCCTTTAAGTCACCGCGATAGTGGGGGTCTGCAGCGTCAATATTTTCCCGATTGAAGAAATTATTTTCAACATCACCGTCAGAAAACCTTGACAGAACTATTGAATAAATTCTTTCCCGGCGCAGGTCGTTTGGTTTTATCTGTTCCTGGGCAAAAACCAGAACGCCCTGAAAAAAAAGGCACGCAAGAAAAACTCTTTTGCAGAGTTGCATCTGGATCTCCCATGAATTCTCATTAATTACCGGTCATTACTGATGTAATAAATAAAATCTTAAACAAAATCCTATTTTAGGCAAGCTGTTTGTTGAGAATCCTGGAAACAATAAGATTATAAAGGCTAGGGTACAATCGCAACCGGCGTGCCGCTGGCCAGCACCCAGTATATTTCCTCAAGATGGGCGTTGTGCATTGAAATGCTGCCATCGGTTGTCCAGTTTGATTCTGCACCGAAACCGTGAATTCCTAAGGGGCCGCCCAGAGCTGTATCTACCGGTGGAATTCCGTTGTTGTCCCATGCATCGATAATTTTTTGTTCTTCGCCTGGCTTCAGCAACTGCTGCACTGAACCGCGTCTGGCATCGTCAGGTGCCGGATAGTTGAGCTGCATAAACAAATGAAACCTGTGCTGGTCATCCTTCCAACAGATATGATAATGGCCCTCTGGGGTTTTTCCGTCTTTTCCATTTAGCTTGATACCAACCGGATTTTTCCCAATTCCTATTGGATAAGTGGCAATAACCAGGTTGTCTGAAAGAACAACCAGCTCCCGGCTTCTTTTTCTTATAAGAATCTGTGGTTCAAATTCCTGGAAGCTCAACCCCGCTTCTTTGAGCTTCTGCTGAAAAATCACAGGACCAGCCTTCTGGCCTCGAAGGTCGTTCATCTTGACTATCTCTTTCCAGACGAAGTGCCGTGCCGGGGTCAGAACAATTGCTAAAAACGAAATAATTGAGGTTAAAGCGAATAAAATAAAAATGATGTCGCCGATTATTCGACCTGGATGATGTTTCATTTCAGGCAAGATGTCCAAGATATGCAACCAGCAGATACCGAAGGGTGCGACTGACCAGGCTTGCTATAACGACTTTAAAGAGCGACATACTGTAAATGCCACCGATCCAGCAAACCGCAGAATAGGGAATGGGGGAAACCCCGGCAACAAAAATAGCCAGCGCTCCATGATCTCTGAAAAGGTCGCGCCCTTTTCTCAGCATCGCTGAGCCAAAAATTCTGCGAAATCGCCAGGGGCCAAACCACCTGCCGATGTAATATCCGGTCATGCCGCCCATGCCACTCGACATGCCTGCAACTATGGCGGTTTTGAAAAGATCGGCTCCACCAAAAGCGCTGCCAAAAACAATTACGTCAGCGGGTATGGGCTGAATTATCACATCGGCAGCCCAACAGATGAGGAACAGGGCGGGATACCCGAAGGTATTTACCGCATTTTCTGCCGAATGTTTTATTATTTCGCGGTAACGATAAAAAAGAAAAAACAGGCCGGCGAGAAAGACAATTAAAGCATAGGCCGAGTATTTGGCAGAATTACCTGACAGAAAATCGGTCAGAAAGTTGCTCTTTTTGCGATTATGGTCGCTCATTGGGCCTGGCTTTCAATTTGATGTTTTGCCAATGTTTCGAATCAAATCGAAGAATTATTTACAATAAAAAAATAAAAAAACCGGAGTCGAAATTTAATTTCGACCCCGGTCTGTGGTTCAGGTTTTCAGAGTTCTACCAGAGTTTTCCTGATTGCTTCAGTAAGGTCTGCAACTTTGTTGTTGCCGGGATTATGGTTAACGATGAAATTCAATTTCGGCAGAATTTTTCTCAAAACCGGTTTGAAATTTTCAACGCCTTTGTCTTTTTTATATTTGTTCAAATAAGTTACCAGAACTCTTACTCTGACAAAATCGTCAGCTTCGATGTCCTGAATCAGCAGGTCGGCAATTGTGTCCTGAACGAAGGCCAGGTATTTCGGGTTTTTAAGATGTCTGAGCCCGACCACATTGGCTGCAAAGCTTGCTTTGTCGGTTATCTGCAGACTTACATGGGTCAGCATCCGGCCTTTATCGTCGCGAAGAACCAGGCGGGTCTGGCCATTTTTCCACTTTTCAACATTGCCGAACGCATGGGTAAGGAAATGACCTTTAGAGTCACGAACCACCCATTTTGATTTGCCATCCCATGATTCCAGTTTGCCGTAGCCCCAGGAAACGAATTTTCCCTGGTTGTCTCTGATCACAAACTTGATGCCCTGATTTTTCCAGCTTTCGTAAGCCTTGGTCAGATCTTTGACCGGTTTGTTGTCGGCCGGAATGATCGAAGAAGCGGCCCAGAGACTTGAAAATTGCAGAACAAGAACCAATAGCAGAGCGATAAATGAAAAGTTTTTACAAGCTTTCATTTCAAAATACCTCCAAGATTAATGTTTCAATTTTAACATATTTTCAAAAAAGCGCAATTCTTTGCTATAATGCCGCAGAAAATATTCATCGCAAAAAACGAGGAAAGAAATGCCAAACCAGGAATTACTGCAGGTTTTCAAAAAATATAAGTCGGACAGCGAGATCTTTCACGATCTGATGCGCTTCAAAGTTCGTGAACTTTTGCTGGTTGCAACGATTTTTGACGCTTATGCGCTCGAGCAGGATGGAATGTTGGCTGAAAAAATATTCGGCGAATATTTCCATTTGAATCTTACCAGTGCACCCCGTATTACCAGCGTTACTTCGTGCGGTGAAGCTCTTGAAATGCTGAGTAAACGACAGTTTCACATGGTGGTCGTTCTGAGTCGCCTGAGTAAGGTCGATATGATCAGAATAGGCGAAAAGGTTAAAGATAAATATCCCGATTTGCCGGTTCTGCTCCTGCTCAATGACAACACAGACCTCGAAGGCTTTGATGCAAAGAACGATCTTTGCCGGTTTTACAATCAGGTTTTCGTCTGGAACGGCAATTCCGAAATCTTTCTGGCGATGATCAAATACGTTGAAGATCAGCAGAACGCCGATCGCGACACTCAGATTGCCCAGGTCAGAATAATTCTGCTGGTTGAAGATTCGATCAGATATTATTCCCGCTATCTGCCTCACCTTTATTCAGAGCTGATCCGCCAGACTTCAAAGCTGGTCGAAGAAGAAATGCAGGAAGAAACCAAAAAGGTTCTCAAGATCCGTTGCCGGCCCAAAATTATTCTGGCAACCGATTATGAAGAAGCCATGCGGCTTTTCGAATATTACCGTGATTATCTGCTCTGCGTTATTACAGATGTGAAATACAATAAAGACGGGGTGCTCGACGACGAAGCAGGAATCAAGCTGTCGCGCCGTCTGAAAGAACTTCAGCCCGACCTGCCGATTCTTCTGCAGTCATCCGAGCCAGACATTGAATCAGTGGCCAATAGGATCGGGGCTTCTTTCATTCATAAAGATTCGCAATTTCTGTCTAAACGACTGTCTAAGTTCTTCTATCGTAACCTCGGTTTCGGCGACTTCGTTTTTCGCAATGCCCGTGGCGAAGAAATTACCCGAGCCAGAACCATGGCCGATTTTCGAAATTGTCTGCGTATTGTACCCTCTGAATCGATTGAATACCACGCTTCCCGCAACCACTTTTCCACCTGGCTTCTTGCCCGCGGCGAAGTGCAGACTGCCAAGGTGGTTTCACGAATTCACGTGACTGAATTCGACCGCGTCGAGGCTCTGAGAGACTTTTTGATCAACATGGGCAACTGGGTTTTCAGAATGAAAACCCGGGGTAAGGTTATTTCCTTCGACAAATCATTTATCGGTGAAACCCGGCATCATATCAGCAAGCTCGCCGAGGGCTCCATCGGGGGCAAAGCCAGGGGCATCGCTTTCATGAATTACCTTTTGTACAACTCAACCATGCTTGAAACGGTTGACGACATTATTATCCGGATTCCCGAGACCTTCATTATTGGCGTCGATGAATTCAGCAGCTTTATCGCCATGAACGATCTGGCCGAATTCATTACCCACGAGAGAAATTACGATATAATCAAGCGTCGCTTTCTTGAAAGCCGGCTTTCTGAAAAGATTCTGAACCGCCTGCGCATTGTTCTGCAGAAAATCAATTACCCGCTGGCGGTGCGTTCGAGCGGGGTTCTTGAAGACTCGGTTGCCCATTCAATGTCCGGGCTTTATGAAACCTTTTTTCTGCCCAACAACCACCCAGACCTTGAAACCAGGCTCAAACAGGTTGAAGACGCCATAAAACTGGTTTATGCCTCGGTCTATTCAAAAGAAGCCCGTGAGTATTTCGATGCAATCAATTACAACATTGAAGAAGAAAAAATGGCGGTGGTTATTCAGCAGATCGTCGGCAAACAGCACGGCAACCTGTTTTACCCCATGATTTCCGGGGTGGGGCAGTCGTACAACTATTATCCCTTCTCATACATCAAGCCCGATGACGGGGTGGGAATGCTGGTGCTGGGCCTTGGGCGCCTTGTAGTTGGCGGTGAGCGCTCATTTCGTTTCTGCCCCGCATATCCCAAGCTCGAAATTCTTACCCCCGAAGAGCTGGTAAAAAATTCTCAAAAGCGTTTTTATGCACTGGATCTTGGCAAAAACACCATCGATCTTTTCAATGGTGAAGATGCAACCCTGGTTAAAACCGATATCTCTGATGCCGAGCCTTCCGTTCTGCGCCATACCGCCTCGACCTGGAATCACATCGATCAGCGACTGGAAGTTGGAATCGACGTTCGCGGCCCACGGGTTCTCAATTTTGCCAACGTTATCCAGTATGAATCAATTCCTCTCGCAAAAGCCATGAAACACATTCTTGATGTTTCGAAAGAAGCTCTTGAAACTCCAGTTGAAATCGAATTCGCGGTAGATGTTGACCAGACCGAAGAAGGGGAAAAGCCGGCCTTTTATCTTCTGCAGCTCAAGCACATGCTGCGCGAATCTGAAGAATGCAATATCGATGTCAGCAAAATTGAACATGACAAGTTGGTACTGTTTGCCGACGGCGGAATGGGCAATGGCCGAATGGAGGAAATTTCCGACATTATCTGGATAGACCCGGATAATTTCGACAAGTCGCGAACTGAAGAAATGGCTCTCGAAGTTGAAGCGTTCAACCTTAAACTGAAAGCCGAAGGCAGAAAATATCTGCTGCTTGGCCCCGGCCGGTGGGGAACCCGCGATCGCTGGCTCGGCATTCCCATTACCTGGCCCCAGGCATCCTGCGCGAAGGTCATTGTTGAATATTCTCTTGAGGGCTTCAGAGTCGATGCCTCGATGGGTTCCCACTTTTTTCACAATGTTACAACCATGAATATCGGGTATTTTTCTGTCCGCCAGGATTCGGGCGGCGGGTTTATCGACTGGCAGTGGCTGCGCAATCAGCCGGTTCTTGAAAACAAAACATTCTTTACCCATTCCAGACTTGAACATCCCGTGGGGGTTGTAATGGATGGGCGGAAGGCAGTTTTCGTAATCTACAAGAATCTTGATGATTCTAAAACCATTGAAGCGACTGAGGTTGAAATTAATGATTATAGCCTGCTTTAACAGGCATTGCGGAACTTGGTTTAAATCATTATAATCATCTTATCTGTCAGGAGGGAATCATGAACAGTAAACTTGTAAGCAGGTCTGTTTTAAGCCTGGTTCTTATATTTTCACTGCTTTTCTCGACCAGTGGTCTTGAGGCCGCAGTTACCCGGACTGATATGCAAAAGGCAGTTAAATGGAGCACGATTGGCGGCGTCGCACTTGGCGCAGCAATTGGTGCAGCCACATTTGGAATCGGTGGCCTCATTGTCGGTGCCGGCGTCGTAGCTCTTGCCACATCCCTGATCTGGGATCACTTTGGCGTAAATCCCAAAGACCAGTGGAAACAGGTTTTTCCAAATTTCAAATTACCATTTAAGTATAACCGCCAGAATCAGGGCAGCAGCCTCGGGACCAGTATTCCGGTCAGCACTTCCGCTAACGCCCCGAGTCTTAACCGAACAACCGGCAATGATGGCAATTTCGCAGCGAAAGTTCGTGAAAATTATCAGAAAGCCTACCAGAATTACACTGAGGCAGTGCAGAAAAGCAAAGATTCCGGCCTGATTCGCAAAGCTCTCGATGCCTATAAAAAAGCCAAAACTGAATTTGACAGATTAACCGATTGAACCCTTTTCATAAAAAAGCAAGGGACTGTTTCACCGGCCAATATCAGCAAATGCGATCGCCCGATCTGTAATCGGGCGATCTTTGCTTTTACGCGCATCTGGAATTAACATCAAAAATATGTTATTTTGTCACACCACACTTTTATCAGGAATTAAGGTATCATGGACTCCTCAACAATCATAATCATCATTGTTTTAATACTCTTTTTTGTTGTGAAAAGTATGAGCCAGATAGGTTCTGACAAGGCGAAAGAATTGATTCAGCAGGGCGCTGTATTGGTCGATGTTCGAACCCCCGGTGAGTTTGCCGGTGGGTCAATTGAAAATGCCATCAATCTGCCCCTTGACGATGTTGCCAATCTTGCATCAAAACATTTGCCTGACCGCAATCAGCCGATTCTGGTTTTTTGTCTTAGCGGTTCCCGGTCGGCGATGGCTAAAACAATCTTGTCACGGGCCGGCTATACCAATGTTCATAATCTCGGATCCTTGATGCGTGCCAGATCTATCGCAGGTTGATCGATGCCCTCAACTCTTCTCGAAAATCGCTACGAATTCACTCCCGATGGCAAGGCCATTGTTGATATCACCGTAGAATCAATCAGTGATCTTTTCAACAGTTTTGACAAAAAAGCTGTTTTCTCAAGACGCGAGCTCGACCAGGATTTCGTTGATTATCTTTTCGACTGTGTCAGAGAAATAGGCTCCGACGATTTTGTCGTGCGGGTATCAATAGAACATGAATTCAACTCCTTACAGGAAAACAATCTGCGCAAGGCGATCATTAACTATTTTGCCTATGTCAGTGAAATTGAAAAAATCAAGTTTCGCAAAGAAATGGGAAAATTTTTCCTGCTGATGCTTTTCGGCATTACCCTTCTGGCACTGTTAAGCAAGTATAAAATTCCCGATTCTGCAGAAGTAGAAGTCTGGGTTAAAACGGCCCAGGAAGGCTTGATAATCGCATCATGGGTCGCAATCTGGGAAGCGATGACCGCGATTTTTTTCTGCTGGTCACCCTATTTTGCAAAAACTGAAGTTTATAACCGGATTTTAACTTCCGAAATCAAGATTATTAACGTAGTTTCGAGGCTGACAATTTGAAATGAGTGGAATTTTAAAACAAATATTTATTTCAACCGAAAATGGCGGAGCTCTTCTGGAAAAAGAATCGGTGCTGGCAGTTTCCGGTAGAGGTCTTGACGGCGATCGATATTTTTCTCAGAACGATACTGATAATTTCAATGCCATTACCCTGATCGAAGAAAAGGCTGCTGAAATTTGTCGCGCCAGACTCGGAAAAACTTTTAAGACATCACAGTTCAGGCGTAATTTGATTGTCAGTGGTATTGATCTTAACAATCTGGTTGGTCGAAAATTCAGGGTAGGATCTGCTGAAATGCTGGGTTATGAGTTGTGTCATCCGTGCCGGTATCTTTCAGATCTTCTCTATGCCGATCTTCTCGACGGGTTGAAAAACATTGGCGGAATTCGTGCAAAAATTCTCAGATCTGCTACAATTAAAACAGGTGATCCGGTAGAAATTATTCATATTGAAAGTGACAGCTAAAAATGATTACCAAATGTGCCTGGTGTCAGAAAGTAATCAAAGACACCCGCCAGGATCAGGAAAATTCTTTTCCAGTGTCCCATGGAATCTGCGAAGAATGCGCCAGTATAATGGTTCAGCAGTTCAATTCGCCGGTACAGACTTTTCTTGACCGCTTCAGCCAGGCAGTAATGATGGTCGATAATCTCAACAACGTAATTGTGGCAAACAAAGCGGCCAAAAAGCTTTCAAAAATCGATTTCAATATGTTTGAACAGCCGCGCTGCGGAAATCTGATTGGCTGCATTCATTCTGATACTGCTGAAGGGTGCGGCGCAACGGTTCATTGTCAGGGCTGTGTGATTAGAAGATCCATCGTTGAAACCGACAGAACCGGCAAGCCATGCCGAGAAACCGCCTGCGCTGATCAGCATTTTTATCAGGGAAAACGTGTAGCAACCATGGTTGTAACCACCGAAAAAGTTGCAGATCGAATTCTGCTTAAGATTGAACCGATCGATGGGGAAACCGAAAAGAAATGATCGATGCATACATTGAGCTGGTCAAGGCTTATCCAATTTACAGTGCCATGTTGCAATTTGCTCTTCTCGGTACCCTTGGCGACCTGATCGGTCGCTGGATCATCGACCGAAAAATCACCATTCCACCAGGTAAATTAACCATTCCATTTAAAATGATCGAATGGGCATTTCTTGCAATTCTGATCAAATATGCATTTGCCGGTTTCAATGGTTTTGTCGATGCACTTGTCAGCCATGATCTGCTGCCTGAACTGGGGCATTATACCAGGGCTTTTGCCGTTTCAACCTCGATGAACCTGCAGTTTGGCCCTTTTCTGGTATTGATGCATCGTCTGCTTGATAATCTCATTGCCGGGCAGCAGAACTGGCAAAATATCGACAAAGGTTTCATGTCTTTACTCTGGTTCTGGATTCCAGCCCACACCGTTACATTTACTCTTGACAAGCCCCTGCAAATTGGCCTGGCAGCATTGTGGTCAATCGTTCTCGGAATTATCCTGGGATTTTATAACCGGCAACCACCAAAAGCCTGATCTACCTGCTTTTCTCTCTGTGTAAGATTTTATATTGTACACAAATTTTGCGCTTTTCCTTGCTACAAATTTTTCTTTCTGATACGATGAATTTAGAGAATAAATTAAATGCGTTTGCTGCGGGGTTAGTATGCAGAACGTGGGTTGGGGACTGAAAATAGAGAGTGGCGCCGGTGGAATCATGACCGCGGTTGCCGAACTGAGCGGCGACTTGTCGGTTGCCAATGTTTCCCAGATAAAAAAACACTTAGAACAGGTTCTCGATGCAGAGTGCAATCTTGAGCTGAAAATTCACTCGGTCAGCGCAGTCGATACAGCTTTTTTTCAATTATGGCAGAGCTATTTGAACATCTGCCGGGACAACAACCTGAAATGCAACCTGGTTGAAGACCCCTCCGGCCCGGTCTTCAGAACCGCAGGCCTGATCGGCCTTGATCATCTTATTTTCACCGCAGCGGGAAAAAATCAATGACAAAAATTCTGATTGCCGATGATTCCCCAAGCATTCGCATGATGCTTGGCTCTGTTTTAAATGAAAACGGATATCAGGTCGAAGACGCCGAAAACGGCAGAGTAGCCCTCGAAAAAGCGGCTGATTTTGGGCCGGATCTTATAATTACCGACCTTAATATGCCTGAAATGAACGGCATTACTCTTGTTCAGAATTTAAGGCAGAACAGCCGGTTCAAATTTACACCGATTCTCGTTCTGACCACCGAAGGCCAGGAAGAAAAAAGACAGTCCGGACGAGCCGCCGGCGCGACAGGTTGGCTGGTGAAGCCGTTCAATCCAGAAAAATTGATCGCAGTAGTGAAAAAACTTACTAATCGCTGAGACAGGTAATACCTAATTATGGATAAACAGATACAGGCTTTTTTTGAAGAGGCTTTCGAACTTCTGCATGAGCTTGAACAGCTGCTTCTTGACCTTGAGAATTCCCCAGACAGCCCCGAAGTTGCTGCGGGCATTCTTAGAATTCTTCATACTCTTAAAGGCACCTCGGCAATGTTTGCCTTCAATGAAATTTCTGATTTTGTTCATAGAATTGAGGCAATTTTTATTCATTTTCGTGATGCCCAGAAAACCATTGATAAATCTCTGATCGATGTTTTTATTGCCGCGGCAGATACGATCAGAAGAACGCTTCATGAAGAACCCCACCGGCTTGTTGATCAGAATCAGGCTATCGTTGATAAAATCAATCAGACTTTTGAAACATCCCTGCAACAAAAGGAACACCAGGCATCAGAAAAGGCCACAAAAAAGTCTGGCACCAAAAAGAAATCTGATAAAAAAAGTCATGAAAAAAACTGGCTGATCGAGTTTACCCCGTGCCCGGAATTTTTCTCTTCTGGAAACACCCCCGATCGGGTTTTTGCCGAATTGGGCGACCTGGGCAAGCTGAAGGTTGAATGCGATGTCAGCCAGATTCCCAAATTTCACCAGCTTGACCCGGAAAAATGCCACCTTTCATGGAAATTGACTCTTACTACCAGTGCACCTCTTAACGAAATAAAAGATGTTTTTATTTTTGTTGAAGACCTGGCAAAAATTGAGATTAGCGAAAAAAAATCTGACATCGATGAAATTCCTGACAGATCTATTGAGTTTAAACCCGGACTAAAAACAGAAAAAAAAAGATGACATAACCCCGGTTAAATCTCCGTCGCCAGAGGTAATGGACAGGCAGACCAAAACACTATCTTTTTTGTCTCAGGAAACAAGACCCAATCCCTTAGATCCATCGAATGTTGAAGAAGACGCTGAACTTGGTTTTCTTCAGGCCAACACAGAAAAAATGATCGCTCTTCTGGGCGACCTGGTTACCGTTCAATCCAAGCTCAATCAGAAGGCATCGGTTCATGGCGATCCTGAAATGATCTCGATTTCCAATGAACTTGAAAGCATAACCGATGAATTGCGTGATTGTGCCATGCATTTAAGCATGTTTCCCATCGGAACTGTTTTTACTGACCTGCGTAATGCGGTTCTGAATGCAGGCAAGGGAAGAGTAACTCTTGAACTACAAGGTGCTTCTACCGAAATCGACCGCTCAGCATTTATGATTGTCAAGACTGCTTACGTTGCCATGTTTGCTTCACTGGCAGCCTTTTCCTCTGACCGAAAAAATACTTCCCAGGATAAAATTTCATTCTTCGCCTGCCATCAGGTTGGAAAAGCCCTGCTTGAGCTGAAGTATCGCTCAGACCCGGATTCCATAGTCCTGCTTGAATCTTTGAAAAATTCGAACCCAGAGCCCGATGAACCGGCTTTTTCCGTATTTGAATCGATTAAAGCGCTTGAAGCCAAACTGCTTGCTCTGCACGGTTCTCTGACTTTTGAAAAGCAGGATGACGGAATTTTTCTGATCCGGGTTGGCATACCTCTGAATCTGGCAATCATTGAAAGCCTGATGGTTCAGGTTGGCAAAGGATTTTTCCTGTTGCCACTTGCAGATATCGAAGAATGTATCGAGCTATCAGAAGAAGACCAGAAGAAAAGCTATCGCAAGAATGTGGCAATAGTTAGAGGGCAGTTCGTTCCATATCTTCATATTCGTGAAAAATTCTCTATAACCGGCAATGTTCCGCCGGTTCAGCAGATTGTCATAATGAAACTTGAACATCAGCGAATCGGTCTGGTAGTTGATCAGGTTGTGGGTGAATACCAGACTGCCATCAAAAACTGGGGTAATTTCTGCAAAGATGTTAATGGCATAAGCGGTGCAGCGATACTTGGCGATGGTGGCATCGCTCTGCTAATCGATTTCCGCTCCCTTATCGACGAAGAAAAAGAATTGCTCGAAAACGCTCTAAAGGAAATCAGTCATGGCATTTAGTTTTTTCTTCCGAGATTTACCGATTCTCGAAGCCGCCGCAGAACTGTTCATTCGCAAATCTCAGGGAAAGCGCAATCTGAAGGTCTGGGTGGCCGGTTCTGCCATGGGCCAGGAAGTCTATACCCTGGCAATCGTTCTGGCAGAACGGCTCGGTTATTTTGCTTTCAACAATTTGCAGATCACCGCTACCGATATTGAGAAAGAATTTGGGGATTTAATAACCGGCGGAATTTATCCAGGCAGCGACCTTGAAAGAATTCCCGCCGATCTGAAAAAGAAGTATTTTGAAGAGAAAGAAGGCGACCAGTTCAGAATCAATCCCCGGTTGACCGACCGAATAAAGTTCGTTCATCATGACCTTCTGACCTACACAAATCCCGGCGACAATTATGGATTGATCGTCTGCAAGAACGTATTGCTGCATTTCAAGCCCGAAGAAAGAGTAAGGGTTTATCAGACTTTTTACGATTGCCTTGATCATGAGGGTGTACTTGCCAATGAAAATACTCAAAAGCTTCCATTTGAATTAAATGATTGTTTTAAACAGGTGAGCCCTGAATTTCAGATTTTTACCAAGGCCGACAGATCATGAAAATTATACCACTTTATCCACCATCAAATACCTACAGCTGCATACCATATTTTGTTCTCGGCGACTGGAATGCCATTGAGGATGTAAATACTCTTATTGATCCAGGCCCGGATGACAAAGTTATTCTTGAACAGGTTGGCAGAATAAATACCGGGCTCGGCAAGAATGCCGTTGACCAGATAATTTTTACCCACGGCCACTACGATCATGCAGGTTGTGCACAGAATTTGAAAGATCAGCTTAATTGCAGACTGCTGGGCAATTTTCAGGCAGAATTCATCGACCAGAGACTTAATGATGGTCAGAAGATCAGAATTGGCGACGAAGAATGTGAAATCATTCATGCGCCCTTTCATTCGAATGATTCAATCTGCATTTATTGTCGCAAGCATCGGCTGATTTTTACCGGTGATACAACCATAAGAGTTCAACGTTATGAAACTTCATACACTGAAAGTTATTGCCAGTTTATTAAATGGCTTGAAAAATCCGGCGTTAAAGCCGTTTATGGAGGTCACGATCCGCCAATAATAGAAGATTTGCCACATGTTCTGCGTCACAGCATCAGCATTCTGAACCAGGTTCATTTTTAATCGGAACTAAATTCGAGGGGGGTATATGTTAGATAATTTATCCTTGGCCAAGAAAATTTTCGGGGGATTTATAGTCGTTGCCGCTATAACTCTTTTTGTGGGTTATATGGGCTACAGCGGAGGCGCAAGCCTGGGAGAACATGTTCATGAAATTGCCGAAGTACGTTTTCCCAGCGTGCAAAGCCTTCTGGTTGCCGAGCGGGAGCTTGAAAAAATCAGGGTTGCTCAACGTACTCTGCTCAATTCAGAGATCAACGATGAAGATTACAACCGCCAGTTCAAGAATATTGAAAATGCCAGAAATGGTTATCAGGATGCTCTGAAAATTTACGAACCCCTTCCTCAAACAAAGGAAGAAGAAGCAGAATACAACCTGTTCAAGACCAGACTCGAGGAATGGAAAGTGGAAAACGATAAATTTTTCACGCTGATTCGCAAAAAAGAAGAAACAGGAATCAGGAATCCAACTGGTCTAAGACTTGAAATAGAAAGTTTCACCAAAGACCATTACAAACTCCAGGCTGGTCTTCTCGAAGAAATTAACGATGGTCGGGGCGAAACCGGAGGCGATGATCATACCGCCTGCAACTTCGGTAAATGGCTTGCCGGTTTCAAAACCGCGAATGCTCAATTGAACCAGGTTCTCAATGAATTGCGTGAGCCTCACAGAGAATTTCATGCCTCGGTTAAGAAGGTAAGAAGTTTTCTAAATAATGGTGATAAAGACGGAGCATATCGAGTTTACGAAAACCAGACAAAGCCTTCGGCTCAGAAAGTTTTTGCTGCATTTGCCAATCTTCTTGAAGTCGCTAATCAGATTGAGGTTTTCCATGATGAAGCCGCCGCCATTGCTTTTGGTGCAGGCATGGAAAAGCAAAGAGCAGCCCTGGAATCTCTGGAAAAGGTTGTAAAAATCAACACCGATCTGGCTGTTACATCATCAGGGGTTGCCAGGACCGATGTCGCCCAGGTTAAGAATTTTACCATGGGGGGCATGCTGGTGGGTTTCCTGCTTGCGTTTTTTGCGGGAATTTATCTCAGCAAAAATATCAACGGCATTCTCCAGGATTTCCTGGCAGAAATGAAATGGCTTACCGATGAAGCAGTTGCCGGTAAACTGGCATCCCGTGGCCGTGCCGCCAAGATCAATTTCGAATTCCGCCCGCTGGTTGAAGGGGTGAATAACATTCTCGATGCGGTTATCGCACCGTTGAACGTATCGGCCGAATACATCGACCGCATTTCAAAAGGCGATATCCCGCCCAAGATCACCGACAACTACAACGGCGATTTCAACGAAATCAAGGTCAACCTCAACAACTGTATCGATAACATCAATGAACTGGTAAAAGATGCCAACATGCTTGTAACAGCCGCTGTTGAAGGTAAACTGGCTACCCGAGCCAATGCCAGCAAACACCAGGGCGACTATCGCAAGATCGTTGAAGGCGTTAACAAGACTCTCGATGCGGTAATCGGGCCTTTGAACGTTTCTGCTGAATACATCGACCGCATTTCAAAAGGCGACATACCGCCCAAAATCACCGACAACTACAACGGCGATTTCAACGAAATTAAGGTCAATCTCAACAACTGTATCGATAACCTGAATGGCCTGATCGACGAAATGAACAAAATGTCGAGTGAACACGACAAGGGCGACATTGACGTGGTCATCAACACCGCAAGATTCCACGGCGCTTACCGTGAGATGGCCAAGGGCGTAAACGACATGGTCAACGGCCATATTGCCGTTAAGAAAAAAGCCATGGCCTGTGTTGCCGAATTCGGAAAAGGAAACTTCGAAGCCCATCTTGACCGGTTCCCAGGCAAGAAAGCTTTTATCAACGACACCATTGAAAAAGTCAGGGAAAACCTTAAAGCATTGATTGCTGACTCGTTGGCATTGGTTGCAGCAGCTGAAGCGGGCAAACTTGCCACCCGCGCCGATGCTTCCAAGCACCTGGGTGATTTCAGAAAAATTGTCGAGGGTGTTAACCGGACTCTCGACGCGGTAATCGGGCCTTTGAACGTTTCTGCCGAATACATCGACCGCATTTCAAAAGGCGACATACCACCAAAAATCACCGACAACTACAACGGCGATTTCAACGAAATCAAGGTCAATCTAAACAACTGTATCGATAACATCAACGAACTGGTAAAAGACGCTAACATGCTTTCGGCTGCAGCGATAGATGGCAAACTGGCTACCAGAGCCAATGCCAGCAAACATCAGGGTGACTACCGCAAGATCGTTGAAGGGGTTAACAAGACTCTCGATGCGGTAATCGGGCCTTTGAACGTTTCTGCCGAATACATCGACCGCATTTCAAAAGGCGACATACCGCCCAAAATCACCGACAACTACAACGGCGATTTCAACGAAATCAAGGTCAACCTCAATAACTGTATCGATAACCTGAGCGGTCTCATCGAACAGATGAACCACATGTCAAGAGAACACGACAAAGGCGATATCGATGTAGTCATGCCGGTCGAAAAATTCCAGGGTGCTTACCGCGATATGGCCAAGGGCGTTAACGACATGGTCAATGGCCACATTGCCGTTAAGAAAAAAGCCATGGCCTGTGTTGCCGAATTCGGTCGTGGTAACTTCGACGCCGCTCTCGAAAAATTCCCCGGCAAAAAGGCGTTCATCAACGATACCATCGAAGTGGTGCGCGGCAACATCAAGGGCTTCATCAAAGAAATGGCCCACATGTCTGAACAGCACGATCTGGGCGATATCGATGTAGTGATCCCCGAAGAAAAATTCGACGGTGCCTTCAAAGTTATGGCCAAGGGCGTAAACGGCATGGTCAACGGCCATATTGCCGTTAAGAAAAAAGCCATGGCCTGTGTTGCCGAATTCGGGCGCGGTAACTTCGAAGCCCATCTTGAACGATTCCCCGGCAAGAAAGCTTTCATCAACGACACCATTGAAAAAGTCAGGGAAAACCTCAAAGCGCTGATTGCCGACGCTGCAATGCTTGTCGAAGCTGCAGTCGCCGGTCGCCTCAACACCCGCGCCGATGGAACCAAACACCTTGGTGATTTCAGAAAAATCGTCGAAGGCGTTAACAAAACCCTCGATGCGGTTATTGGCCCGTTGAAAGTTGCCGCCAGCTATGTCGACCTGATTTCTCAGGGTGAAATTCCTGAAGAAATCACTGACAGCTATAATGGTGATTTCAACGAAATCAAGGAAAACCTCAACGCTTGTGTCAGAAATCTGTCAAGGGTTGCCATTGAAATCAAGACCGCAGCCGACAACGTCGCCAACGGAAGCAACGAGCTTTCTGCCAGTGCCGAACAATTGTCGAGCGGTGCCAATGAACAGGCCAGCGCTGCCGAAGAAGTTTCTTCTTCAATGGAAGAAATGAGCTCGAACATTCAACAGAACGCCGATAACTCAGCGCAGACCGAAAGAATCGCACAGAAAGCTGCTGAAGACGCAAGACTCGGCGGAAAAGCCGTTACTGAAACCGTTTCGGCGATGAATGAAATTGCTTCAAAGATCGCAATCATCGAAGAAATTGCACGCCAGACCAACCTGCTCGCTCTTAATGCGGCAATTGAAGCAGCGCGTGCCGGTGAACACGGTAAAGGTTTCGCAGTTGTTGCTTCCGAAGTTAGAAAATTGGCCGAAAGAAGCCAGCTCGCCGCCGGAGAAATTCGCGACCTCTCTGCTTCAAGCGTTAAAGTTGCCGCTCAGGCCGGAGAAATGCTGTCGAAAATCGTTCCCGACATTCAGAAGACTGCCGAACTCATTCAGGAAATCAGTGTTGCATCGAAAGAACAGAACTCAGGAGCTGAACAGATCAACAAAGCTATTCAGCAGCTCGATTCAATTATTCAGCAGAATGCCGGTGCCTCTGAAGAACTTGCATCAACCGCTGAAGAATTGAATTCTCAGGCTGAACAGATGCGTTCGGTAATCAGCTTCTTCAAACTGAAGGGCATGGATCGTCAGAAGGTGAATCGCAGTCAGATGACTCATACCAAAGCCAAACCCCAGCAGAAATCGGCTCATGGTCCCGCTGAAAAGACTGTGGAAAAGGGCAAGGCTCCTAAAAAAGGTTCTGGTGTGAACATCAATCTTAACGAAGATGTGGACAGCTACGACGCCGACTTCGAAAAATACTGATCAATACGTTCCCCGGGGCGATCAACGCCCCGGGACCTGACTTTTACGGAGGAAAAAATGTCTAACGAATCGGGTACTATCAACCAGTATCTGGCTTTTAAACTTGGAGAAGAGGTTTATGCGGTAGAAGTGGCGAAAGTTCGTGAAATTCTGGATTTTCCACCGATTACCAAAGTGCCGCGTACTCCTGATTTCATGCGCGGAGTCATAAATCTTCGCGGCAGCGTCGTTCCGGTAGTTGACATGCGTTTGAAATTCGGCATGAGTCGAACTGAAAAATCGGTCAACACCTGCATTATTGTCGTTGAAGCGATGGTAGAAAATGAAATTACCACGATCGGAGCTCTGGCCGATTCGGTCCAGGAAGTTTTTGAACTCAGCAATGCCAATATTGAACCTCCGCCAAAAATCGGCACCCGCCTGAAGGTTGAATTCCTCAAGGGAATGGGTAAGATAGGCGAAAGCTTTCTGATGATTCTCGATATCGACAAGGTATTCTCTTCCAGCGAAATCCTGATGGTTAAGGATGCCGCAGCAACCGGTCAGCATCTGGTGGAGCCAGACAACTATACCGATTGAACTGAGGTCAGCTTGAATTGCAGGATGAACAGCAAAAATCAAATGATCCAATTCCCCGGTTGACTGACCAGGATTTCAGAAGACTCGCCGAATTCGTCACCAACAACTGGGGAATAAAACTGCCACCGGCGAAGAAAGTGATGCTCGAAGGTCGCCTTCGCCGGCGGTTGGCCGCTTTAAAAATGACGAATTACAAGGAATACTGTGATTATTTGTTCAATTCAGATAATCACCAGGCAGAAGCCCTTGAAATGATCGATTTTGTCTCTACCAACAAAACCGACTTTTTTCGTGAATCAGATCATTTCAGGTTCCTCCAGGAATCGGTCCTTCCTGCACTGATTGAACGCCATAGCAATTTAAATTTGAAAATCTGGAGTGCAGGCTGTTCCAGCGGCGAAGAACCATATACCTTAGCTATGGTAATCAGAGATTTTCAACGGGAAAACTGGAGCTTTCCAGTCAGTATTCTCGCTTCCGATATTTCCGCCAGGGTTTTGCAGCAGGCAAAAATGGCAGTTTATAAAGAAGAAAAAGTTGCTCCGATTCCTTTCGACCTGCGAAAAAGATATCTTTTACGTTCTAAAGACCCCAAAAACAAAGTCGTGCGATTCGTTCCCGAAATTCGCAATATGATAGGTTTTGCCAGGGTTAATCTCATGCAGCTTGAGAATTACAATATCGGTGCGCCATTCCATATAATTTTCTGCCGGAATGTCATTATTTATTTTGACCGGGCAAACCAGGAAAGGCTTGTACAGGGCTTTTACGATCGCCTTGAGCCTGAAGGTTACCTTTTTATGGGGCATTCAGAAGCACTCCCAGGATTAAAAGTCCCATTTAGAACCGTGGCTCCCATGGTTTACCAGAAAGCCTGAAAATGACGGAAAAACGCATAAAAACTTTAATAGTCGATGATTCTGCAGTAGTTCGTCAGGTTTTGACCGAAATTCTCGGCAGTGATCCCGATATTGAAGTAATTGGCGCAGTGGCCAACCCTTTTCTCGCCGTCGACCGCATGGCTGAAAATGCCCCCGATGTAATCGTTCTCGACATTGAAATGCCGAGAATGGATGGACTTACGTTCCTGAAAAAAATCATGACCCAGCACCCGATTCCGGTAGTTATCTGCTCAAGTCTCGCCGGTCCAGGCGAAGAAACCACTTTCAGAGCCCTTGAACTGGGTGCCGTAGAAATCATTACCAAGCCGCAGGTTGGCACCCGGGAGTTTCTTGCTGAATCGAAAATTCGCGTCTGTGACGCAGTAAAAGCCGCCGCCAGCGCCAAAATTGGAAAAATTATTCCCCGCGAAAGGCTGGTTAAGCACACCGCCGATGTAATTCTTCCAGCTAAAAAAGTGGCTTTGACCAAAACCACCGACCGGGTTGTGGTTATCGGTGCTTCAACCGGCGGAACCGAAGCTTTGAAAGAACTTATTACCAATCTTCCGCTCGATTGCCCGGGGGTTGCTATCGTTCAGCATATG
>JBMOKV010000077.1:0-3602 GCA_049325495.1 Candidatus Rifleibacteriota bacterium
GAGCGCGAGGCGGCACTGCGGTTCCAGGTAATTTTCAATCCGCCGTCGGGTTCAAGATTATCGAACCAGCGCTGCAGATTACCGCCGATGCAACCGCCGTTGATCGTGATTTTCAGGCTCTGACCATTGAACAGCCGACGGAAATTTACCGGCCCGCTCTTTTGCGATCGCGACTCAGCAGTATAAACACCGGCTCCGGGTTTGTAGATAAGGGCATTGATCAACCATTCCCGCGCCGCATCAATAAATTCAGCATCGGGATTCTTTTCTTTGATTACCCGCTCCAGATCAACGGTTGAGAGGGCTGTTCCATTTCCGGCAACGAGAAAAAGATTCAGGTTCGAGTCAATATTCGTGGGCCCGGTGATGAAAATGTGGCGAGGGGTCACGATGACAAGATCAGAACCGATTTCGCCACGCAGATAAACGGATCGTTCACTGAATACAATTCTGGCTCCGCCCAGGTTTTCTCCGCTCAAATTGTTGTAACCATCGAAACGGCTGTCGGTAGACAGCACGACAAAACGATCGAGCAGCTCATCCTGCTCGTTACTGATCGAATTTGCAGTGCGGAAACTGTCGGAATAAAGCTGGTTTTCGCCCGGATGATAGTCAACGCTGGTGGGAGTGCCGGCTTTAAAGCCGCGCCCCATATCATCGATGTAAATTCCGTTCTTTTTGGCGAACTCTCGCAGAAAACCAAAATCAGGCCGCCATTCTGGAATATAAGAGCCATAAAGTGCCGAATCACGATCGACCAGCACATGGGCCGGGTTGCGACCTTCGAGACTGTCTGCCGCCTGCTGCAGTCGCAGACTTGAATTTACCGCAACAACGCTGTTTCCAAGAGTTATGCCGGGCTGGCTGGTTCCACGCCGGTAGAAATACAATGCCGTCTGCAGTGGCCCATAAAAACTATGAGAATCAACCACCATCGGACTGTCACAATAAATCGGCCCGCGGCAGGGTGATTCACCCGGCTTGAAATAGGTCGAGCCGTAGTTTGCCGACCTCTGTCCCCAGGTTCCCGGATTGAACGGGTCTGCACCATCCGGGGAAAACATTTTGAACAGCAGTGCAGGATCATAGCAGATACCCTGCCGGTCGAGACTACCGTTGTTGAAAAGATCCTGATTCGCCCCGATAAAAGCCTCAAGAGACTGGGCCGCTTCAACCCACGGCTGTATCGGGCGGCCATAATAGAATTCATCAAGACTTGAAAAAACCGCAAAGGTTTCACTCAGGTCATAAAGCTGAATAACCGCAGCAGAGGTGTATCTGAATCTTGAGCAGCGGCCCTCGGCAATTACCTGAAACCGTAAAGCCTCATTAATCAGCGGGGTTTCATCATTATCGTCGTCGGCAATCTTTCGAATTCCCACGATTCTGAATGCGCAATCGGTCTTCTGGCCGAATTCCTTCCAGACATCGATTTCAAGGCTATTGGCAAAGAAGTTGGGTGTTAAAATCCGGGTATTTGCTGTTCGATCGGTCTGGTTAAGAATCCCCCGCATTTTTTCAACGGCATAATGAACTCCGGCTTCAGCCGATAAACGGGCCTGGCGTTCCTGTATTCTCATCATGCCAAGATCCCGGTCTGCTCTGTAAACCCTGAAAACCAGTGCACCAATCAACAACAGGGTGAAACAGACCATCACCACAATCGGCACAACAGAATGTTTTTCGGCAGTTTCGCGGTTCATTGGTTCCTCAGATGAATTATTCGTTTGAATTGTTTAACATCGCCGCTTCCATCGGGAGCGCTGGATTTGAAGCTGATTTCAAGCTGATCGGCAGAAAGTCTGGCAATTTTTCCATCACGGCAATTTGCTACCAGTGGATTGGAAAATCGCCCAAGCCGGCGCAATCCAGCACTGGCTGAAGCATTTCGCGAAATATAGCTGAGGCTGTTCTGACTGAAAGAAAAGCCTTCCTGAACCACCGATGGAATCATATTGCCCGAATTCATCGCCGCCCGGTAAAAGCACTCTTTGTCGGCGCCGGCAAAGGGAAATTCAACGACCACGGCATTTGCCAGTTCAAGGCTGATTTCATCGAGCACCTGATTGATGTCTCTTACCCACTCGTACTTTTGCTGGGCTTTTTTTACATCTTCAGACTGCAGCATGAAGAAAAAGACCGAAGCTCCGACTGCTACCGCCAGAAAAACGGTGAACAATGCTATTTCCCAGATGGTTATGCCTTTACGGTTCATGGTTTGTTGCGCGTGCGCAGATGCTCCATTGTCAGTGTTTTAGTGAAAGGAAACCAGCCCCACCTTACCTGGGCCCTGGTCATCACCATTCCCTCAAAATCAGGATGGGGAAAGCTTTCAGTTTTTCCCATCAATCCGAGATCTTCACAGCCTTTAACCTGCTTGAACGAACTTTTGCCGCTGATTCGTTCAAATGGCCTGCTTAAAGCCTCTTCGAGCAGATTTTCCAATTCGACCGATGCCCGCAGATGCACATCCGATTCCACCATGGGAATCGCTTTGATCGACCACAGCTGAACGAAGGGCCAGAGAAAAAAAGTGGCAATGCCCATATAGAGCAGCTTTTCAAAAATCGATCTTGGTTGGGTCTGGTCGCTGTTCATCAGTTTATATTCGCATATTCCTTCAATTCACGGATAAAACGTTCAGCCATCACGATCTTTTCCTCATCCTTGGTGGCCTGAATGTATTTCTGCCAGCTTTCAATGGCTTCACCCGTCATGCCAAAACGCTCGTAAATCACCGCAAGATTGAATAACGCCTTGTCCAGATACGGATCCTGCTTCAATGCTGCCTGGTAAACTTCGATCGACTCTTCATAGCACTGGTCCATGTCGAGCAGACAGGCCAGGTTGTAGAGAGCCTGGGTGTTTCTTGGGTAGATATTGAGAATTTCCCGGTATTTTTCCATGGCGCCTTCAAGGTCGTTGGCTTTGAATTTTTCAAAGGCGACACTGAGCCGTTTTGAAAGATCGGAATGCACCGCCGGCATTACCTTCTGCTTTTTCATTTTTACTTTCTGCCCCGAAGCCCTGGCAACCACATTTGAAGAATACTGGCGATAATAATGTTTGACTTTCTTCACGTAATTGCGGGTTTCGCGAAAAGGCGGAATTCCGTCGTATTTTTCCACATTGCCTGGCCCGGCATTGTAGGCCGCCAGAGCGTGGTCGACGCTGCCGTCGAAACGTTTGAGCATCATGGCCAGATAAGCCGCACCGCCATGAATGTTGTCTCTTGCATCATAGGAATCTTTGCAGCCCACCAGTCGAGCCGTAGAGGGAATCAGCTGCATCAGGCCCTGTGCACCCTTCGATGATCGGGCGTAGGGGTCGAAATCCGATTCAACTTTGATTACCGATTTGATCAGAAAGGGGTCGACGCCGTGATGTGCTGCTGCTTCATTGATATAGGTTGAGTAGGTTTCATCATTGGGCAGCAGAAATTTTTCTGACTGATAGGTGGAATGGGGTGCAAAAGAAGATGCGGGAACCGGTGAGTCGGGCTCTTCCCGATCTTTTTTAGTGGTTACCAGAATTTTGTAATTTTTGTTCGGCGGATTGTCGGTAAGATATAGACGCCCCTGCTCGTCACGATAAGAATAGAT
>JBMOKV010000078.1:0-3595 GCA_049325495.1 Candidatus Rifleibacteriota bacterium
TTCTTCAGAAATTCCCAGTTCTTTTTTGCTGCACATCATGCCTGAAGATTCGACCCCGCGAATTTTTGCTTTGCTGATTTCAAAGCCCGATGGCAGCTTTGCTCCCAGCATGGCTACCGGAACTTTGTCACCGGCTTTCATGTTGCTTGCTCCACAGACGATTTGCAAGGGTTCGCTCCGGTTAACATCGACGCGGCAGAGAGAAAGTTTGTCTGCATCGGGGTGGGGGTCGCGGCTTAGAATTTTGCCCACAACCACGCTTTTAAGATGTTTGCCGGGCTGAATGATGGCTTCAACTTCAAGTCCAGCCATGTTCAGGGCGTCAGCTATTCTTTCGGGAGTTTCTTTAATATCAATATAGTCTTTTAGCCAGCTTAATAGTATTTTCACGGTTATTACCTCAGAATTGTCTCAGGAAGCGAATGTCGGAGTTGAAAAGAAGTCTGATGTCATTGATACCATAGCGCAGCATGGCCATACGCTCGATGCCCATGCCAAACGCGAACCCGGTGTATTTTTCGGTATCGTATTTAACCGCCTCGAAAACCTTCGGGTTAACCATGCCACAACCCAGAACTTCCATCCAGCCGGTGCCTTTGCAGACTTTGCAGCCTTTGCCTTCGCAGAAGATACACTGAATATCCATTTCTGCAGATGGCTCTGTAAATGGAAAATAGCTGGGTCTGAAGCGATAAGCCCTTTTTCCGAACATGTTTTCAACGAACATGATCAAAGTGCCCTTCAGATCGCTCATGCTGATGTTTTCTCCCACAACCAGGCCTTCCATCTGATGGAACATCGGCGAATGGGTAATATCGCTGTCACGGCGGAAAACTTTGCCAAGACCGATCATTTTCAGGGGCGGCTGAAGGGTTTCCATGGTGCGGATTTGTACCGGAGAGGTCTGGGTGCGTAAAACCTGCCCTGATTCTAGAAAGAAAGTATCCTGCATTTCTCTTGCTGGATGATGGCTTGGCACATTAAGTGCTTCGAAATTGTAATATTCGTCTTCTATTTCAGGCCCTTCAGCCATGAAAAAACCCATGGCGAGGAAAATGTCGGCGATTTCGCGGGCAACCTGATCTACCGGGTGCAGGGTGCCGGGGCGGTTGAAGAGGCCTGGAAGAGAGTGATCGGGGCGCTCGGCCTGCAGCTTGGTTTCCTGTTCTTTAAGAGCCATTTCACGCATCGCTTTTTCGAGCGATTCGGTAATTTCATTTTTGATTCGGTTTATTTCGGCGCCAACGGTTTTTCTTTCGTCCGGAGGCAGTTTGCCGAGACCTTTGAGTTGCTCGGTGATTTCGCCCTTTTTGCCGAGGTATTTAACTCTGAGAGCTTCAAGTTCTGCGGTATTCTGTGCAGATTCTCGTTCAGATAAATATTGCTGCAAAAGATTGGAATGAGATTCTGACATTGGATCTCCTTTTAAATTAGCAAGTTAGGCTTTAAAAAGCATCTGGTGCTGTTTGGCCCATTCATAAAGACAAATTGCTGCCGAGGTTGCAACGTTCAATGATTCTACCTGCCCACACATGGGAATGGCAAGTTTCATCGAACATACTTTTTTTATTTTTTCTGCAACTCCCTGCCCTTCGTTGCCGAGAATAATGGCGGTTCTGGCAGGAAACCTGAATTCTGTAAGTTTCTGCCCGCTCATGTCGGCGCAGATTGCGGTGAATTCAAACTTTTTTAAAAGTTCAAAAAGATTTTCAAAGTCCATTTGGTCATAGGTTGGCAGTCTGAAGGTTGAACCCATGGCTGCTCTGATCGCTTTGTGATTGAGATGGTTGCAACTGCCTTTCAAAATTATTACAGCGTCGCTTCCCATGGCTTCACAGGTTCGAAGAATGGTTCCGATGTTTCCCGGGTCCTGAAGGCGATCGATTATAACCAGAAGTTTCGCAGAGATCAAAATTTTATCAAGTGCTGCAAAAGCTGGGCGGGCAAAGATGCAC
This sequence comes from Candidatus Rifleibacteriota bacterium, assembly GCA_049325495.1. GTDB lineage: Bacteria > Muiribacteriota > Ozemobacteria > Ozemobacterales > Ozemobacteraceae > DYKG01. The sequence continues at coordinate 1,956 of JBMOKV010000078.1, forward strand.
AAGCCTTCATCCGGGCTGGTAACTGTTGTTAGCTCTCGAAACAGAGACGGTGCAATTTCAAATCCCAGATTTTCGAGGTCTTTAAGTGAATTATCTTTCTTTTTTGAACAAAAAAAAGTCTGCGGCTTGAGCCCGGCCTGTAATGCTTCGCGAATCAGCTTGGCACCTTCTACCACGATCAGATCAGGAAACTTGCTCTGGTCGTGAATTATTTTAAGTGCTTTTTTGAAAATCGGGTTCTGTTTCGATTCTATACTCTTCATCAGCTGTTTCCCTGAAAAGCAAAAACACCCGGGAAGGCCCCGGGTGTTCTCGTGAATTCGTCAGGCAACCTGTTTCTTAGCCATATCGACGATTCCGGTGAAGCCCTGTGGGTCTCTAACGGCGATGTCGGCAAGAGCTTTGCGGTTGAGTTCGATTCCGGCTTTTTTGAGGCCGTGCATGAAGACACTGTAGGAAATGTCGTTCAGGCGGCATGCGGCATTGATTCTGGCGATCCAGAGAGTTCTGAATTCTCTGGCGCGGGCTCTGCGATCGTGAAAAGAGCGATCAAGAGCGTGAATTACCGCTTCTTTGGCAACCTTTTTTACATTCTTATGTTTGCCCCAAAAACCTTTGGCGCGTTTAAAAAGTTTCTGTTCCTTACGTCTGGCGTTACTGGCACTTTTTGATCTTGGCATTTTAAATTCCTCCTGATATTGCTAACCCGCAAATACTCATGACCACGGGTCAGGTGTAGGGGAGCATCACTTTCAAAGCGTTTTCGTTGGCTTTTTCACAGTTCTGAGACTGGCGGTAGTTTCTTTTGCGTTTGCTTGATTTCTTGGTCAGAATATGGCTGCCATATGCTTTGTAGCGGCGAAAAGCACCAGAACCTGTTCTTTTGATGCGTTTTGCGGCACCACGGTGAGTTTTCATTTTCGGCATAAACTATCTCCTCCTGTTTATTTAACGGTTTTCTTGGTACGGTAGAGAATCATGGATATGGTGTTGCCTTCTTGAGCGGCATCTTTTTCAATGTCGGCCTCTTCACCAAGAATTTCCTTCATTCTTTCGATTACTTTAAAGCCAACTTCAAGATGAGCTCTTTCGCGTCCTCTGAAGAATACAGAAACCTTAACCTTATCGCCCTCTTCAAGGAATTTCCTGATGTTATTGCATTTGGTCTGAAGATCGCCTTCATCGGTTTTCGGTCGAACCTTAACCTCTTTCAGCTTGATGACTTTCTGTTTCTTTTTGGCCTCTTTGGCCTTTTTTGCCAGTTCATACTTGTACTGGCCAAAGTCCATCAGCCTACAGACCGGTGGGTTTGCATTAGGGGCAACCTCAACGAGATCGTAGCCTCTTTCTTCGGCCATCTGGATCGCTTCATTCGTTGCAATGACACCAACCATTGCTCCTTCTTCATCGACCAGACGAACCTGCGGAACCCTTATCCTTCTGTTAACACGAACGTTACCTTTGATACTCATACCTCCGAAAAAATAAAAAATGGAGCAGCAAGATGCTACTCCATGAATTGACTTCATGTACACTCCTGAAGGAGTGAAACCTTTTCGCTATTGCTGAAGGTGAGGATTGAATCCTGCTTGCTGTCTTTCGATACTATCAGCCTTTTGTTTAATGGTCAAGAAAAAAGT
>JBMOKV010000079.1:0-3589 GCA_049325495.1 Candidatus Rifleibacteriota bacterium
GCTTTTTAACAGCGACAACGAAGAGCTGGTTATGAAGGCGTCTGCCGGTTTGCCCGAAGAACTCGACAATCTGATCATCAATCTGGGAAAAGGCTATCATGGCTGGGTAGCAGTGCAGAAAAAGCCTCTGCTTATCGCTGACGTTCAGCGCGACAACACCATTGCCCGCCACTCTTTTCTTGATCAGTTCGCCCGATCATTACTGATCGTGCCGCTTTGCTCGTCAGACAACCGCTTTATCGGAACCCTCGCGATTTATCATACCGGAGAAGGTGAAACTCTTACTGAGTCTGACCAGGACCTTCTTTCAACCTTCGGCAGAATTTTCCTTTCGCATTTCGAAAATGAGCGGTTGTTCCTTGATTCAAAGCGAAAGCTCGAATATCTCTCGACTTTGTATAAGGTCGGTTCTTCAGTTTCCAAGACTCTTAACATTGCCAAACTGTTCGACACCATTCTGCAGCAGGTTCAGGAAGTAATGAACGTGGAAAACTGTTCGCTGATGGCTTATGACGAGATGAACCGGGTGCTCACCCTCGATGCGGCCATCGGTCTGCCAAGCAACATGGTCGGGCAGGTTCAGATCAAGATCGGCGAAGGTATTGCCGGTTGGGTTGCCCAGAATCGCAAGCCTGTCCTGCTTAGAGATATTTCGAAAGATGTCCGATTCGCAAACCATCATGGGCGCATGGATTATAAGACCCGCTCGGTTCTGTCGGTTCCAATTCTTCATCATCAGCTGCTTCTGGGAGTTCTCAACGTTAATAACAAGCGTTCAGGCGATGCTTTTTCTGAAGACGACCTCAATCTTCTGCTTGGCATTTCAGGCCAGATTTCTCAAGCAATTGCAAATGCCAATCTGCACGAAAAAACCGATATGCAGGTTGCCGAACTCAGCCTGATCCAGGAACTAGGCAAAGCCATCAATTCGTCTCTCGATCTTGATTCGGTTTTGAATTACTTCATCGACATGACCACCAGAATTACGGACTCTGACCGGGCCACACTCATGCTTTTCGATGATGTTAACCAGGAATTGTACGTTGAAGTTTACCGCGGATTTGAAGACAACGGAGTCAATGATCTGCGGGTTAGAATCGGAACCGGGGTCGCCGGTCAGGCAGCCTTGCATCGCCGGCCGATCCGCATTGATAATACCGGCAAGTCAACCGAGTATAAAGAGTTTCCCAAAGTTGGCCGAAAGACTGACCTCACCCTGATTTCTGCACCGTTGATCAACAAGGATAATCTGGTCGGAGTTATCAACTGCGAGCGTGTTCTCTCCAAGAAGGGCCCCTTCACCCCTGAAAACCTTGATCTGCTTGAAACCCTGGCTTCTCAGGCTTCTATCGCCATTGAAAACGCCAGGCTTTACCATAACCTGCTCAATGTTTACCTTGAGACGATCAGATCACTGGCGGCGGCCATCGATGCCAAAGACAGTTATACCCATGGTCATTCGCGCCGGGTTACCGATCTGAGCGTAGGTATTGCCATGGAAATGGAACTGGCAAAGACCGAAGTCGATACAATTCGCCATGCATCATTGCTGCATGATGTTGGCAAAATTGGAATTTCAGAGCAGATTCTTCTTAAGCCCGGCCGGCTCACCGATGAAGAATTTGAAACTATCAAGTCCCATCCACACATTGGCGCGGGCATTTTGAATTCAATCGAATTTTTGAAAAATGTCTGCGAAATTATCAAATACCACCATGAGCGGTTTGATGGCAAAGGTTATCCCGACGGGTTAACCGGCGATGAGATCCCTCTGGGTTCAAGAATCATCTGCGTTGCCGATTCATTTGACGCAATTACTTCAAATCGCCCTTATCGCAAGCCAATGACCTTTCAGGAAGCGGTTGACGAGGTGGTCAACTGTTCAGGCGCCCAGTTCGATCCGAAAGTGGTTGAAGCTTTCGTTCGTCTGCGCAAATCAAGAAATTGCCCGCCGTGGTTCAAGGGCGATTATCTTGATCTTACACTTGCTGACCAGTTTCCACTGCAGATTTGACCAATTCCTTCCGGCGGATCAATCTTTCGGGGCTTGCAAAATTTGTTTAAAACAGGTACTTTCCCTGCAGACTCTTTTTTGGGAGCGGGGAAATGAAGAAAATTCTTTCGGTTTTTCTGTTTTTGCTTCTGCCTTTTTCTGCAACGGCCTGGGAGCGCTCATATAAAGGAAACGGCCCGCGAGCCCAGTTCAATTCCGTAACTTCCGTCGAATTTTTCGGGTGGAATACCCATCTTGAAGGCGATTTGAATGTTGACGGGCTGAAAGTTAATCTTGGTACCGAAGCCAGCATTGGTGATGAAAACCGCATTGGTTTCAAAATAAATCACGTGCTTTCGCATCGAAGTGCAGTGCAGCTTGCTTACATTGATGTGGGTCATACTGGTCGAATTGATAAGGTAGTGACTTTTGACCGGCGAAATTATCAGGCCGGCGCAGCCATGGATCTGAATATGCGCTGGATCGATCTGACCTGGTGCCACAATCTCAATCATGCCCTGCCACGCTCAAAAGAGCCCCTTGAAGCTTTCTACATTGATGGTATGCTCGGGATAAAATTCGGCACTGCCAAAGTTAAGCTGACCGGCCGCGAAAACACGATTGCGGCAGCCTTCCTGCGGAATACCTGGGAACAGGTTTTTCCGATTCCCTATCTGGGCATCAGTGCCGGCGGGCAGCTTTCACGAAATGTCTGGCTCAAAGGTCATCTTCAGTATGTCAACATTGATGGCGGCGGCAATTCGGCTTTGCATGCCGATTATGGTGTTAACGTGGCGGTAAGGCTCAATCCGAACAGCCAGAATACCGAGCTTTTCTTTGACATCGGCTATTCAGCGGTAAAGTTTGATTTCGATAACGACAGTGACAGCGGTTTGCTGCAGTACCGCGGCCCAAAAATAGGGTTTATGGCGAGATTCTGATCAAGATATCTTTACATTTCTTAGCAAAAGGCAGTTTGCAGACCGCCGGTAAAAAGGCTAGACTTCTGGTGCGGAGGGTATAATGAAACTTCGATTAGGCTGTTTTTTTCTTTTATTTGCAGTTAATTTCGTGACAACAGGTTTTGCTCAGGATACCGCCCCGGAAAAATGGGATCTTAAGCAGTGCATTGAATATGGGCTTAATAATCACCCTTTGCTTAAGATTGCCCAAAACAATGTGGAAAGCCGCAAAGCTTCATTACAACAGAACCGTGCTTACTGGGATCCCAAGCTTGATATGCGGGCCGCATGGAACCGCCGGCGCAACGATTCGGGTGGTTCCATGGATGATCTGGTTGACAGCACTTCTGAAAGTATCGGTCTGAGCAAAGTTCTGCTCGATTCTGGGCAGAATCGCTTTGACCGCCTGAATGCTGAAAATTCTTTTAAAGCAGCCACCTTTTCCAGAGAAAACACCAGAATTGAGGTTGCTTCGGGCATTAAAAAGGCCTTTTTTGCTGCTCAACAGGCTCAAGCTCTGGTTCAGGTTCGCGAAGAGACCCTCGATGGCTATCAGAAGCACCTTGAAAAGGTCGAAGGGTATGTTGAAGTTGGAACCAGGGCTCCTTACGATATTACCCGTGCCCGGGTTGAT
>JBMOKV010000080.1:0-3580 GCA_049325495.1 Candidatus Rifleibacteriota bacterium
TCTTGACCTGGTAGAAAAAATCTATGCTTTTCATACGAAGCGGGCCCCGGGAATTCCAATTGCGGCACAAATGGTCCTGATTGCCATGGAAAAACTGGGAAAAGTCAAACTTGGTGCCGTTGCTGAAACCCAGGTTTGCCTTTCTGACGCAATTCAATATTTAACCGGCTGCACCATCGGAAATAAATATCTGATAATGCTTGATAAAATCGGGCGATATGCTCTTACTCTTTATGACCGGAAAAATGGCCGAGGGTACAGGGTTGCGGTTGATCTTGAAAAGATTGATCCGGCAAAAATGCCAGAAACTCATAAGTTCTTTCTTCGCCAGCGCGATCCGATCACCAGAGATAATGAAGAGGCCAGAAAGGCTTCAGCCAAAATTATTGTTGAAGAATTCATGGCGGCCCGCCGCGACATTTTTGTGTGTCGGCCTGTACAAATGAAAAATTTTGCCAAACCCCCGGTCCCGGCTGCAGCAATCTGCGTCGGTTGTAAAGAATCTTTTCTGCAGCAGTCAACCGATCAGAAAAAATGCCTGGTTTGCGATGAAAGCGAAATTTATACTTATTATGACCCGGTAGAAAATTAATCTTCTTCCGGCCGCAGAACTGACATGAATGCTTTCTGAGGGATCTCAACGCGGCCAACCATTTTCATCCGCTTTTTTCCCTCTTTCTGCTTTTCAAGAAGTTTGCGTTTACGTGAAATATCGCCGCCATAACATTTTGCGGTAACATCTTTGCGGTAAGCGGGAATATTCTCACGGGCAATAATTTTTGCCCCAATAGCGGCCTGTAGAGGAATCTGGAACTGGTGGCGCGGAATCAGCTTACGAAGCTTGGCAATTACTGCCCTGCCGCGATACTCTGCCCTTTCTCGATGACACATGAATGAAAGCGCGTCAACCTTTTCGCCATTAACCAGAATGTCGATTCTGGAAATATCGGCTGCACGGTTGCCGATGTGCTCATAATCCATCGAAGCATAGCCCCGGGTCCGGCCTTTGAGCTTGTCGTAAAAGTCTACAACGATTTCTGAAAGGGGCAGATCAAATGAAATCGAAACCCGGTTTTCCGAGATAAATTCCATATGTTTCATTACGCCGCGTCTTTCCTGTCCAAGCTCCATGATTGTACCGATGTATTCTTTGGGCATGAAAATCGTGCAATGAACGAAAGGCTCGCGGATCTCTTCGATTTCATTGTATTCAGGCAGCTTGGCCGGGGAATCGATCTCTATCGAGGTTCCATCAATCTTTGCCACTTCATAAACAACGTTTGGGGCTGTGGTTACCAGATCAAGGTTGTATTCGCGCTCAAGTCGCTCCTGAATAATTTCCATGTGCAGCAGGCCAAGAAACCCGCATCTGAAACCAAAACCAAGCGCCAGTGAATTTTCTGGAATGTAAGAAAGGCTTGAGTCATTGAGAGTCAGTTTTTCGAGTGCATTTCGCAATTCATTGAACTCGTTGGCTTCAACCGGGTAAAGGCCACAGAAAACCATCTGCTTGGCCTGTTGAAAGCCTGGAATTGGCTGCACATCAGCCTTTTTGGTGTGAACAACCGTGTCACCAATTTTAACATGGCCCATTTCTTTGATCGATGCACAGAAAAAACCGACGTTTCCGGTAGTTATTTTATCTTGGAGAATGGGTTTTGGGGTGAATACCCCAGCCTCAAGAATTTCAAACGGGGTATCAGTGGAAAGGAATTTTATCATATCGCCGTTTTTGAAATCACCATCGACAACCCGGCAATAAACCACAACTCCTTTATATGAATCATATTTTGCATCAAATACCAGGGCACGAAGAGGGGCGTTTGCTTCGCCTCTGGGGGCGGGAACCCGCTCTACGATCCTTTCGAGAAGGGCGTCTATGCCTATTCCCTCTTTTGCAGATACCAGTATTGCATCTGAGCAATCGACCCCAATCAGCGATTCAATTTCTTCTTTAACCTTATCTGGGTCGGCAGCCGGTAAATCAATTTTGTTGATGACCGGAATAATTTCCAGATCCTGGGCCAGGGCTAGAGTGGCGTTGGCCATTGTCTGGGCTTCGACGCCCTGACTGGCGTCAACTACCAGCAGTGCCCCTTCACAGGCAGCGATAGACCGTGAAACTTCATAGGAAAAATCAACGTGCCCCGGGGTGTCGATGAGATTCAATGTGTATTCATACCCATCACTGGCTGTATAAAACATTCTTACAGCCTGGGCTTTGATGGTTATGCCGCGTTCCCGTTCAAGATCCATTGAATCGAGAAGCTGCTCTTTCATTTCTCTCTTACTGACGGTTGAAGTGCTTTCGATAAGACGGTCAGCCAAGGTTGATTTGCCGTGATCGATGTGGGCGATGATGCAGAAGTTGCGGATTCGTTTCTGTGACAATTGTTGACCTCTTAAGTTCTTCTGAAAATGAATCGGGATAAAATACTTTTCAATATCCAGATCAAAATCAAAGCAATGATGACAGCTATGATGCCAAAAACTACGTTGGCAATCAAGCCCTGATTTGAAGCCCAGAAAATCGAATCGAGCTTCTGGGGAACATTGGGATCGTCGGGGCGGTAGCGAAGTATGCGACGAAAATATTCTTCTGATTTTAGAAAATCACCTTCGTTGAAAGAACGGTCGCCAAAATAATAAAGCGCATTGACCATTAATTCTCTTGCCTGTTCATCGTTTGGTTTAAGGTAGAGAATTCTTTCTATTTTCGGCATCGCCGAACTCCAGTCGTCCTTAAGGGCCATCTCTTTAACTTCGCGCAGCATCAGAGTTGCTTGACCGGGCTGAAAAAAATGAACGCGATTGTTTCCCTGATCGGCAACTACCAGTGTCTCATCATTGTTAACCATCAAGCCGCGGGGAGAAATAAGGCGACCAGGGGCAGAGCCTTTTCTGATCGGGTAATTTAAATGGTATTTTCCTTCCCGGGTGATTTCGACTATTCGATGATTCAAGCTGTCTGAAATGAGAAACCGCCCTTCGGGAGTATAGGTTATGAACGAAGGGTTGTTCAGCATTCCGCGGTCGCGGCCTTTAACTCCATAGCGCCATTCAAGCTCTCCGCTTTCCACGTTCCAGCAGACGACCTGGTTGAAAAGCGGGTAGCTTGCAAGGATTTTTCCTTCGACTGTCCAGAAGACGCCTCGGGGAGAAATGGCTTTGAAACCACCTTTTTTGGTTTGCTCATTGTAGACGATTTCTTTCAGGCATTTGCCCTGTTGATCGAGTATCTGTACCCGCTGGTTCTGCCATTCGGCAACCGCGATTCTGCCATCAGCCGCCACATCGATATCCATCGGACCTTTCAGATCGCCCTGACCTCGGCCTGATTTTCCTATGGTACCAAGCAGGGTTCCCGATTCGAAATCGAGAATCAAAATAACATCGCTGTCCATGCAGCTTACATACAGACGTTTCGTTTTGTCGAAAGCCAGCCCGGTGGGTTTTTTCATCAGGGAAACAAGCTTATCGAAGTTTACTTTTGCTGCTTCCTTTTCTGCCGGGTCTGCACTCTCTGGTAATACCTGCATCTGAGGAATGAATCGGATAAAATCGCCATCGCGGGTCAATA
>JBMOKV010000081.1:0-3547 GCA_049325495.1 Candidatus Rifleibacteriota bacterium
ACGATCATCGGCTGGCCACCAACGTTCATGGTGAACTGTTCGCCGACCTTGAGGTCTTTGATGGCTCCGCCGGTTACCAGACCAGAGAGGATGTTGAGCAGGTCGATGGAAATGGTCAGGTTAACGTTCCAGGTGGTGGAGATTGAATGTTCTTCGCTCTGCCAGGTAACACCCTTGTATTCGCGTTCAATTTCGCGACCTTTGCGATATTTGTAGCCGGGTTCGGTGTAACCGTAGCCGGGGAAATATTCGCGGAACTTTTCTTCAGTCAGATATTTCTGATTTTCCTGAATGATTTCGACCTTCATGTAGCCGAGAGCCGGGTAAAGAGCAACTCTGGCACCAGTTGGCAATGATTTGTAAATGTCACTGAGCATTTCAACCTGGCTATACTGATTTTTCTTGATTGATGAAAGCACTTCTTTGCCAAGTCTGACGCAGAGATCGGTATGGCTTTTGATTGCGGTATTCCAGGCAGTTTCATTTTCCTGGGTGGGGTTTGAGCCATACTGGTTGTAGGTTTCCTGAACCAGCCAATAATTGCTGATGGCGCGGAAAATTCTTTCCTGGACCGGGAAAAGCTTGTCACCGGGAAGAACGCCGTCAAAAGCCATCACCTGCATGCTGGCCAGCGCGAAAAGAACCACAGTTAAGAAAGTTTTTTTGTTGAGAGTCATTACTCGATACTCCTCCAATAGCTTATGTACTTAACCACTGATGGAAAAAGTATAACAGTCACATCGGAGATCAGCAATAGATGCAAGAGTGACAAATTTGCGGCTTAAAGAAGCGGCTTTAGATGCCTGGCTTGAGAAGAAAGGCGAGGGGTTGTAACAAGAAATATGCAATCAGCGAAATGCAAGAACCCAGGGTACGGTGGCTGAAATACGTACTGCTTTTAAGCCCTTCGAGCTTTTGCGCCGCTGCAGAATTGCCGTATTGGCCACTTTTTTCAGGCAATGTTTGAGGCGTTGGATACTGCTTTTAAAGGCGCCAAAATCATACTCAGGATCGAATTCCATGCCCCATGCTGAGCGGTACAGCGATTCGATTTCTACGGGGTGGGGAATCGCGAGAAATAATTGAAGCAGTACACTGTGGGGTATTGATCCGGGTTTAAGCTTTTCGCAGCAGTCGTTGTAGATCAGGCGACCGGCCGGTGCATCGAAAATCAGGGTGTCGACGGGATAATTCTGCTGCCAGAGCGCATAGTCTTCGTTATGTATGGTTCTGGTTTCGCCGGGGGAAAGCAGGGTGACGAATTCGGCAGACCGACTGGTTTTCTTGGAAATTTCACTGATAACCTGGTCAAAATCGGGAAACAGCTTGCGAATGTTCTGTAAAGCAGAAGGAGATGTGTGGTCAAGGTGATAGGCCAGGTATTTTCTGGCTTCGGGACAGGGAATTTCTTTCAGAAACCTGGCATAATGTATCCATAACGGGTCATAAACCTGGCTTTGCAGGAGAATTTTCAGGGTTTCCTGCAGGTTAATTTCAGGAAAAGCCTCGGGCAGAAGAAGGCCGGAGAAAAAGTTGATCTGAGCCAGCTGAAACCTTGCTTTTTCTTTGGGAATAACCTGGCGGGCCCGGTTGAACAGTTCTATTGAATCACCCTTTTGCCCCAGAAAAAATTTGACGGTTGCAAGACCAAAAAGGCAATCGGCCCGTTGAATTGCCGATGAATTGCGGGCTTCGGCGTGTTCAATCATTCGTTTGAACATTGACTCGGCTTCGTTGTAACGCTTGTGATAAAAATGATTCAGAGCCCGTAAAATTTCGCCGACGAATCTCGACCTTGGTTCAAGCTGGTCAATATCATTTTTGTCGGCCTGGTTCCAGTGGGTTTGTGCGGTGCCGGTCTTACCGGTGATTTCACATATCCAGGCAAGAATGCTGCTGATTTCATACAATCCGCTCGCGTGACCTTTTTCCTGGCGAAGAGGGTAAACCTCGCGAAAAACCCGCATCGATTTGGAAAACTGCCCCAGCTTCAGGAAAAGCTTGCCCAGAGCCATGCCAACCACCGAATTTGACCAGTGATTCTTCAGCATCTTGTTCATGGCATAAGCCTGGTTGAAGTAGGTAGCCGCCCTGGGAAAATTGCCAAGGTCATACTCGACCATACCGATATTGGCAAGAAATGATGCCTGCATCGGTCGATCTTTAATAGACCTGGTGCGATTAAGCCCATTGATGTAATAGGCCCGTGCCGACCCGGGGTGCCCCCGGGAGAAATAAATATTGCCGATTGAAAGCTCACAGCGGGCCAGCAGTTCGTCGTTGCGGTCGATCAGAAAAGTTTCGCGGGCGAGAAAAAGTTCAGAAAGGGCATCGTCGCCCCTCTCCATGCGGTGATAAACCAGTCCGGTCGCGTAATGAAGCTGCCCGGCCACTGAAAGGTCGGCGTCTTCATTCTCCGCCAGTTCCCGGTGGTGTTCCAGCAGACTCAGGGCCTGGTCGAATTTTTCCTGCATCGAGTATGTTTTACTGATGTTAAGCAGCATGACCGGTGTGAGCCGGTATTCTGATTCAATAAACTGCTCGGCAAAAAGATTTATTGCTTTAAATCTGCCTGCATAAAAAAGCTCATTACAGGTCCGGTTGAATTTTTCAAATACTTCTTTGAAAAGCTTTAATCTGATTCCATAAAAAATCAGGGTCTCGATTATCTGGGGATCTTTTGCAGAGAGGTTTTCGAAGAACCATTCTCTTAAATCGTTTTCGCGCAGCAGCAGAATCTGTTCGTTGTTGTGCAGAAAGGTTCGCAGAAGCTCCGGGATTGCCGGTGGAAATTCATTCAGGTCACGCTTGCTGCCGACAATGAATTCACGCAGACGGTCACTTGAAAAGCCAAGGTAAATATCGCGGAAATAATTTTCAATTATTTTATTGATTCTGGGTTCGGGGGTTTCGCGAATGAAAATCATCTCAGCCTCTGACTGCTTTTCGCAGAATTCAGGCAAGGCTTTGAGTTCCATCCAGAGCTGCACCGTTTTATCCGTATCTTCAGGCGGGCGGCTTACGGGCAGGCGCAGCAGCCTGGCTGGCAACCGGGTGAAAAACAGGTTGTTCCAGATAAGGTTTTTCTCTTCTCTGGTGTCGAGCTTGATCGGGGTTCGTTTAAAATGTTTGATTGGAAGCTCGAAATATGCCGCTCGGCCGCTCCATGCCGCCATCAGCGAAACCCTTTTCAGCACCGTGTCAGAAGTGGCTCTGGCAATGTTGAGTAACTCTTTTAGGTTGTAGGGTACGGCACAAAAAAGACGGGCTATGGTTTCAAGGTCTGGAGCATAACTCTGGTCTTTGCAAAGATCGATCATGGTTTTTTCAAGATTCGAAATGGGCAGTTGCTCATCTGCAATGTTTATCTTCTGGGTAAATTTAGGATCAAAGCTGCTGTGGTAGACAAAAACGATTTCGAACCCTTCGATGGTGCGGTTGCGCCGGCGTCTGGCCGATACTATGGTAATCTGCTCCCCGGGATCGGTTGAAAAACCGAGAAGGAAAAGGGCAGTCTGATGCGAAACATATTCATCAGTGCCCGCAA
>JBMOKV010000082.1:0-26555 GCA_049325495.1 Candidatus Rifleibacteriota bacterium
GAGGTAATGCCCGATGATCTGGTGATCATCGGTGGTCCGGTTTATGCCGGCCGAATTGCTCCTGAAGCAATGAAACGCCTCGAAGGTGTCGAGTTTGCCGGTAATCCTGCGGTTCTGGTCGCGGTTTACGGCAACCGTCATTATGACGATGCGCTGGTTGAACTGCATGAATTTGCCTTGCACAAAGGGTTGCGGCCGGTGGCGGCCGGAGCCTTTATTGGCGAGCATTCTTACAGTAATGACGAATGTGAAATCGCCCTGGGTCGTCCCGATGCGGCTGACCGCCGTGGTGCCGCCGAATTCGGCGCCGAAATTTTCAGTAGATTCAGCCAGATAGACGGCCCGGTCGAGCCGGTTAAGGTTCCCGGAACCAGGCCTTTGCCTGAACGACGGGCAATTCCACCGTCTTTTGCTGAAACGATTGAAAAAATATGCGTTAAATGCGGCAAATGCCAGGAAGTCTGCCCCACCGGCGCGGTTTATTTTGATAAGGGTTACAAGACCCAGAAAGAACTCTGCACGGTCTGCTGCGCCTGTGTTAAGGCCTGTAAGCGGCGCGCCAGAGTAATCAAATCAGAGCATATTGAAATGATCAGAGAAAGGCTGCTGGCAAACGCTTCAGACCGCCGCGAACCGGAAATTTTCTTCTGAGCTTATTCGCCCTTTTCTTCGGCGACTTTCTCGCTCAAAGCCTTTTCAATGGCTTTTACAACCTCATCGGACGATGGGTTGGTCATCGATCCGTAGCGCGCAATGACATTGCCGTTGCGGTCGATGAGGAATTTATTGAAGTTCCATGAGATTTTGCCCGAATGGCCCGGGTTGGTGGTTTCACTGGTAAGAAACCGATAGAGCGGGTGCTGGTCATCGCCTGCTACTGAAATTTTTTCGAAAACCGGAAAAGTAACGCCGTATGTGGTGCGGCAGAAAGTGATGATTTCTTCATTGGTTCCCGGTTCCTGGCCAAGAAAGTCGTTGGCGGGAAAAGCCAGGACTGTGAATCCCTGGGCTTCATATATCTTCTGAAGCTTTTCCAGATCTTCATACTGACCGGTGAAACCACATTTGCTGGCAACGTTGACCAGCATCAGAACCTTGCCCTTGAAATCAAGCAGAGGTTTTGGGGTTCCATCGTTGAGGTTGAGCGTGAAACCGAGAATATTGCCACCCGGGCCTTTTTCGGGCGCGGGAGAAGCTCTAAGACTGAAAACGAATACAATTGCCAGCAGAAGAAAAATCGCCAGAACTCTCATCATTTGTTTGTCCTTTTCTGAAGTTTATATAAACAATTTATACTTATTTTCAGAAAAAGCAATCTGATCAGGTTCCGGCGATTTTAGTGCAATCGCCTGCCGGTTATCAGAACAGGCTGTAAATTTCTGTCCAGAACATGTTATAGTCGTAATCGTTGTTCAGGCCACGTCCAGCGCTGATTTCCGGGGTTGCGGTCACTGCGCCTGCAGTCCAGCCGGCTTTTTGTGCATCGCCGGTCAGGTCGAAGTTGGTGTAACCAACGCGGATGCGAGTATTTTCGGTCAGCTGATAGCGGTATTCGAAGGTGACCATGGTGGCTCTGGGATCGGCAATACCAATGTTGTTCCAGCTGTCATAAGCGGTATTGTTTTTCGAACCGCCGGCGGGAATAATTGCGGCATTGGTCAGGCCATGACCAGCACTGTGTCTGCTCAGATCGTTAACCGGAGCATCCTGCATTTCATCAATGAAATCCCCGGCCAGTCTGAAATAATGCTTACTGTTTTCAGGTTTGTATTCAACCTGCAGTTTGAGGTCATACATGTTGGTCAGACCATTGTTGAACCAGTTATTGCCTTTGTTGAGGTCTTCAAAAGGTGTTTCGGCAGCACTCTGATAGCGCATGTCGTTGAAAGTGGAAACTGCGCCGATCGATTCATCGTCAGCGAATGAGTAGGCCAGTTTGGCGGCCCATTCTTTCTTGCTGTCCCATCTTACGGCTGCATGGCCCATCCAGCCATTCATTTCGGGGCTGATCCAGGGGTTGGCAGCGGTTGTGGCGTCATTGACCACATCGAGCTGGTAATCGGTATAAACAAAGCTCAGATCGTATTCCCAGTGCGAATTTTTGCCGATCGGACCCTTTGAACCGAATTCAATATCCCAGCGGTTGTCACTGCTCTGTACGCCAGGTGCAAGAGGAGCAACCGAGTTGGCAACGGCACCGGCAGTGAGCATGAAAGGAGCGGTCGGTGCGGCGAACAGAGGTGCCATGCGGCCCCGTGCCATAAGGTTGACTTCATCCTGGGCATAGAAGCCAAGATACATGTCGTGTTTTTTGTAGTTGGTATCGAGCTGCAGGTTCCAGACTCCGCGGGAATCGACGGCAGCGTTATCTTTATAATTACCTACGTGGCGATCAAAGAAATGATTGGCGGTTACGTTTACTTTTCCAACCGGCTTGGTGTAGCGGATCATATCGAGATAGTTGTCGATCAGCAGACCATGGCCCTGAAAATACAGATTTCGGCCGAAATTGAAATCGCCACCGAATCTGAACATGTCTTTCACTTCCAGGTTGGCGATATAAACGGTCATGTCGGCGAACTTCTGAGCACCTATTCCACCAACGCCAAAGGCGCTTTGGAAGGGAGACTGGCCAGCGTTAACGCCGGTTACGTGATAATCGAGAAGTGCGACATAGCAGGTGCCGGTTATATTTTCGTCGATATGTGAAGTAAAAGTAAGGCCGATAAGGCTTTCGGTGAGAGCATTATCAGTATTGCCGGCTCTGGCACCACCGAATGCGCCTGCGGCCCAGTCATTTTTATGAGTGATACTGGTGTGGCGAACCAGCATGTCGCCTGAAAGTTTCACTTTTTCCATGCCGCCCTTGGCCATGTAGTCCTTGATGCCTTCAACATCACGTTTCAGCATCGCCACATCTTCTTTGGCCACAACCATATCGTCTTCGATACTGGTTACTTTGACACCCAGAAGTGCCAGCTCGTCAGCGAATTCTACCGTCAGTTTTTCCAGAGTCTGAAGATCTGCTTTGGTTACCAGGTTTCCTGCCCCTGATTCCAGCATTTGTTCTACACTTGCAAGCATTTTTGCGGTTGCCATGCTAAGGTCGAAGCGGGTCAATGCTTTGTTGCCTTTGAAAGTACCATCGGGATAGCCCTGCAGAACGCCTTTTCCAGCAAGTTGATGGATCGCATCGTAAGCCCAGTGCGAAACCGGTACGTCTGAAAACTGTGACGCACCAGCTATTGCCGGTGCCATGAGCAGCGCGGCAGATAACGCGAGAGATTTAAGCTTCATACTTCCTCCAGAAAGTAACGGAAATAAAAATGGAAACTTCAAGATAAGGCGAAATAGTAAGCAAAAAAAAATTAATGTCAAATCATTTCGAAAATGTTGTGCATTAAATAGTTTTGGCGTATAGAATTTCAGGAAGATCTAAAAAATAGATAACAGGGACGGGTATTATGATTAAAAAACTTCTGGTTCTCTTTGTGTTCGTTGCTTTCTGTTCTGTTGGTGCTTTCGCCGGTGAAAAAATCAGCATTAGAGCTGATGTGTGGATGCCTTACAATGGGGATCCGGGTTCTGACAAGCCAGGTTATGGAATCGAGCTGATCAAAGAGATTTTCACAGCGAAAGGCATTGAAGTCGATTACCAGAATATACCCTGGAACCGGGCAATTGAAGAAACCCGCGCCGGCAAGTTCGACTGCATTATCGGTGCCGGCAAAAGAGATGCGGAAGGTTTCCTTTTTCCTGAAGAAAGTATGGGTTTCAGCCTGAACAACCTTTTCGTTAAAGCCGGAAACCCCTTCAAATATGCAGGTCTTGAGTCAATTGCCGGCCTTAAGGTTGGAGTTATTGCCGATTATTCTTATGCTGAATTTTTCGACAAATATGTTGAGCAGTATAAAGATGATTCGAAGCGAATTTTTATTGCCACTGGTGACGGCGCCCTTGAAAAAATGGCAAAAATGGTAACTGCCGGTCGGCTGGACGGATTTGTTGAAAACCCGCTGGTCGTTTCTCTTGAAGAGTGGAAAAACGATGTCGTGTCTGCTGGTGAAATTGAAGGGAAAGACACTTTGTATGTGGCTTTTTCGCCAGCAAAAGAAAGCTCGAAAAAATTAGCGGAAATCTGGGATGCAGGTATCAAAGAACTGCGGGCCAACGGCAAATTGAAAGAAATCATGGCCAGATATGGCCTTACCGACTGGGCTCAGTAAAAAAATCTGGCGGCCTGCGGGCCGCTCTAAAACCGAGGTTTTCCCTTGTTTAGAAGTTTAAAAGGGCAACTACTGCTCTGGATAATTATTGTCGTCACTCTGGTATTTCTGTTGGCGGGATTCTGGCAATATAATCGCCGAAGTGCCGAATCCATGGCTGATTTGAAAACCCAGTGCCAGCTTGCGGCGGGAAGGCTTGCAATCGTTCTGCCACCGGCTATTTACAGCTTTGATGAAGAGATCATTTCGCGATCGATTCAGTCAGAGATGGAAAGTCGCAACATTCGTCAGATTCTGATTCTTGCCAATGATAAGGTGACCGGCTTTGGCCGCGATAAAGACTGGAAGGTCGTTGCGGTTGCAGAAGCAGATAAAACTTCGCCCTGCGTAACGAAAAAACTGATACATACAAGCGGAAAAACCGAGGAAGAGCTTGGCGAGCTGCAGATTTTTTCAGAAAAACGGTTCGTGAAAGAAATGCTGGCTCAGGAAATGAAAAGTATTCTCACTCTGATTCTGGCCCTGGATCTGATAATTCTGGTTTTACTGTCGTTGGTCCTGACCCGGAAAATAGTCAGGCCGATGCAGTCCATTGCCGAAACTCTGCGGGAAGTTTCGCGATCGAGAAATGCCGCGATCCGGCTTCCTACTGATGGCCTCACTCTTGAGATTCAGATGCTGGTC
Organism: Candidatus Rifleibacteriota bacterium; assembly: GCA_049325495.1. Classification (GTDB taxonomy): domain Bacteria; phylum Muiribacteriota; class Ozemobacteria; order Ozemobacterales; family Ozemobacteraceae; genus DYKG01. Next base: position 4,911 of record JBMOKV010000082.1, read on the forward strand.
GAATCGACCAACGCCATGCTTGAAGCAAATCAGCAGGCGGCAAAAGTGGCTGAAGAACTTGGCAGGGGCAACCTGGAAATCGAAGTTGTTCCAGTTTCAGAGCACGATACCATGGGCGTTGCCCAGAAAATGATGCTTGCCAGCCTCACCGAACTTTTATCCAGAATTTCAAACGTATCTTCTTCGCTGAGCGAGGGAGCTGAAAGTCTGATAACTGCAAGCGATGACTTGAGCAGGCAGACTTCGAGTGAAGCGGCATCGGTTGAGGAAATAAGCAGTTCTCTCAGCGATATTGCTTCCCGCAGTCGCTCAAATGCTGAAAAATCAGAGCTGGTAAGAAAATTTGCTTCTGAAGCTCAAGCGGCCGCAGTAAGGGGAAATGAGCTTATGGCGCAGATGGTTGAAGCCATGGTTCAGATCAGCACCGATTCAAGCCGCATTTCGAAAGTTATTAAAGTTATCGATGATATTGCTTTTCAGACCAATCTTCTTGCTCTGAATGCCGCGGTAGAAGCCGCCCGCGCCGGTGCCCACGGTCGCGGATTTGCAGTGGTTGCTGATGAAGTGCGCAATCTTGCCGGAAGAAGCGCAAAGGCCGCCAAAGAAACTGCAGAAATGATCGAAACCTCGATCGGTCGGGTTCAAATAGGCAGTGAAATTGCCGCAAAGACCAACGAAGCGTTGAAGTTCATTGTCGATGCGGTTCTTAAAACCACCGGACTCATCGAGGAAATTGCCATGGCGAGCCATGAACAGGCCAGTCAGGTCGAGCAGATTACCTCAGGAATTTCGGTAATCGAAAACGCGACCCAGAAAAACTGCGCGACCTCTGAAGAAACGGCGGCTTCAGCCAATATTCTCAATCGGCTGGCCATAGATTTGAAAACTCTTCTGGGCAATTTCCGGCTAAAACAGTAAAAAAAAATCCGGGAACTTATCCCGGACTGAAAAATAAGGAGGCAAACAAATCCATAGCCTTCTTCGAACGAAAATGCCGTTTTGTTTACGAAAAAGATTCCGACGAAAACAGCCAAAGATAAACAAACATCAACAGGCAAAGCCTTAGAAAATCGCCTGTACGTACTGGCAAACTGAAAAAAAATTCAACGAACCAATGATTTTTTCTTCGGTTTAAAATTCTGGTCTGATCAAAACCCCTCAAATAGTAGCCAAAAGCCATCTGGCAATGCCTTTTAACAGGTGCTGACCCAGCTAAACTGGCGGTTGGTGAACCTGTCGAACCATCGAAGCGACAGAGGGGCTTTGAAGGCACTCGATGAGCTTTTATTTTGTGATTGTTTTTTCGTTTTCGACTCAGCAGATGCAGGTTGAAATTGATGTTGTGAATCGATAATATTTTGACAGCCTTCTGATTGAATGAGACAATAGAAGAGAAAATTCGTTCATTTTCGGGGCAGGAGGAAAAATGAATAAACCGGTTCTCGATGCAATCAGCACCATGAAACTGCTTTTGGGAGAAGCGCTCAAAGACCGGCGCATAGACGACGACGAGAAACAGAAAATCTTTTCGCTGGCTGGCCGACTCGGTTTTGATAAAACTCAGCTTGAAGAACTATATCGCCAGTCGCTCGAGAAAAGCCCGGGAACCGATTCAACCTCCCTTGATTCTGAAGCCCTTTTCCTTTCTGCCTGTGAACTGGCGGTTGCCGACGGGGTTCTGACCGAAGAAGAAAACAGTAACCTGTTCAGCCTGAAAGAAGTGTTGAAAATATCTGACGATTTTTATCGTCATCAGATGCAGCTGCTGGCCAACCGGTGCAATAACCCGAACGAGGGCGAAGAACCTGAGATTTCGGCTGCCGACCTGGAAAACTTTGACCCGGCCGGCCTTATTGCCGCGGTTTTAAAGAACGTCGAAAAAATTATCATCGGCAAGACTGAGGTGGTGAAGCAGATTATCGCTGCTGCGCTTGCAAATTCACATGTGCTGCTTGAAGATGTTCCCGGAACCGGAAAAACCATGCTGGCCCGAGCCCTTTCATCATCGATCGACTGCACATTCAAGCGAATTCAGTTTACCCCCGATCTGCTGCCGATGGATGTCACGGGAACCATGGTCTATAACCCTAACAGCGCAACTTTTTCATTCAAGCGCGGGCCGATTTTTACCAACATTTTTCTGGCCGATGAAATCAACCGGGCGACCCCCAGAACCCAATCGAGCCTGCTCGAAGTAATGGAAGAGCGACAGGTTTCGGTTGATGGTGCGGCTTTTCCTGTTCCCCCGGTCTTTTTCGTGCTGGCAACCCAGAACCCGGTAGAACAGCACGGAACTTACCCTCTTCCGGAAGCTCAGCTCGACCGTTTTCTTTTCAAACTCAGCATGGGATACCCGGATCATGGGCACGAAAAAAGCATGTTGAGCAATCATCTCAAAGGTAACCCGATCACGCTGCTTAAGCCGGTTGTCGATCGAAAGCAGTTTCGTATCGCCCAGGCCTATGTTCGCGAAAAGATCAGTATTGCCGGCGAAATACTCGACTATATTCTCGCGGTTATCGAAGCTTTGCGAAAGCATGAGAACCTGGTTCTCGGCCCCAGCCCCCGTGCTGCCATTGCCATGATGGGTGCGGTGCGTGCCTGGGCCTGTATCAATGGCCGAAGTTTCGTTACCCCCGATGACGTTAAAAAGCTGGCGGTGCCGGTTTTTGCTCACCGTCTGGTGCTGCAGCCTCAGGCCATGGTAAAACGTGTCGATGCAAAAAGCATTGTGGAAGAAGTTTTGAATGCGGTTGCTGTGCCGGTAATGCGCGAGTCGTGAAATGTATCTGAACAGCCTGGTGCGCGGCGAATTTCAATATTCTTTCGTCAACTGGCATCTGAGAAATCAGGGGCTGCTGCTGTTCGCTATGGTTGCCGGCGTTCTGATGTTTCTGCCAGGAAAAAACGGGCAGTTTCACCCGGTCTTTTTGATATTCGTACTGGTGCCTGGTTTTGTCATTCTTCTGTCATGGCTTTATCTGCGCTGCATTGTCGGCGGGTTCAGGGTAAAAGCAAGGCATATGCCGCAAAACTGCCTTGAAAGAGAAGAGATTGAAGTGGCCGTTGAAGTCGAATATCGTCTGCCGATTCCATTTTCAAATGCATATTTGACTGATACCTTTCCCGCCGTCGATATTTTTACCAGCCCTGAAATCTCTTTGTTTCACGAAGATTTTTCGAGAACTGGTACCGCTCTGGCGATTTATCGCCACAAAGTGAATCGTGGCTATGGCGAGTTCAATATCGGCCCCGTCGAAATCAAAGTCGAAGACCCCTTTGGTCTGTTCAGCCGCACCCTGAAATTTGATGTGATGAATAAACTGCAGGTCTGGTTGAGTCCGCCACCCCCGGAAGATCTTGATCTGCTAAAAGAGAACGCGCTGACACCTATGGGTGACAGCCGTTCGACCATGGCTGGCCATGGCATGGACTTTTACGGAATCAAGGAATACGTGCCGGGCGATGACATCCGGGCGATCAGCTGGCTGAAAACCGCCCAGGCGGGCCGGCCGGTAATCAAGCAGTTTGAACGCGATACCCGCCCCGATGTTTTTGTTGCGGTTCATTCAGACAAGAACCAGTTGCGTGGCTTTGGTTTTGGCAACACGCTCAAAAGGCTTTTTCGTCTGGTTGCGGCTCTGATGGTTGAAACCCAGGAAAGGGGTCTTGCCTCGGCAATGGCTATATGCATCGATGACCAGGCTCAGTATTTGCGAATAAGCAGTTCTGTGCCGGTTTATGGCTTTCTCACCGGATTGCTTGGAAAGCTGGAGGCGGCTGGTGAGGGTGGTTTGAAGTCGGTGCTCGACCTGTCGCTGAACAAGGTTGGCCCGGGATCGATTGTTTTCATTTTAAGCCAGACCGTACATCTGGATATCGACGTTCTTCTTCATACGATGCTGACCTTGCAGGCACGGGGCGCAACCGTTTCGCTATGGGCCATCGATGATGCAGAAATGGTAAGATTCTCTACTGATCAGAAAAACAAAATTTCAAGTGAAGAATTTAAGCAAAGACTTGAAGAAATGAACCTCAAATTCGTTCTTTTGCCGGCGAGAAAGGAAATCGAAGAAGTATGAGTCAGTTTCGTGACGAAGGCCGAGATCCCTACGAATTTCGCGAAAACCGCTCTCAGACTTTGATGAAAAAAGTACTTATCTATTCCGCGCTTTTTATCAGCTTTCCCATTTATCTGGTTTTTCTCTTCTTCCCCGATTTTTCACAAAGCTTCAAACAGGTTGAAAGAAGAGCCAAGATTTCCGGCCTCGAAATTTACGGGCTCGGCGGCATGAACTTTTCTTCAATCGAACAGGATCAGATAAAAGACAGCAAAAAACTGGCCGAAGCCACGGTTTTTCAGGTAGCTTTCACCGATGAGTATCCTGATTCTGAGTTATACATAAGAGTTGGCAGTTATAATCTGTTCAACCGCTCGGCCATGGAATCGTCTTTTGCCGGCAAACATGAAAAAAGCTGGCCCCATTTTGCTTTCGATTCCGGCGTTTCCGGTAAATCAGAAAGGGCAATTCTTTATTTCTACAAAAATTTCGAACCCCGGCTTCCCTACGTCCCATCGCTGAAAAAATTTGCCGGGGCACTTGCCTACAGCAGCCGAAAAGATGGAAGTATCGCGCTTGAATCCTCAATTGCCGCCGGTGATGAATTTGAAATCGAGTTCATTAAATCCGGTGAAATGACTGAAGCTGACGAAATAATTGAGAATGCCTCTGAATATCTCGATCTTGGGCCCCTCGACCGAAAAAAAATCGATGCATTTGCAGCACAGATTTCTCCGCCAACTGACGGAAAAATGATTTCCCTGCAAAAATTCGTCGAATGGCTTGCCGTCAATGGAATATACAATACGAAGGTTGAGTATGACGGCAAAGAATCACACCCGGTAGAGCAGTTTCTCTATTCGGGCATGAAAGGGCATTGCCAGTTTTTTGCCGCATCTCTGGTAGCCCTTGCTCGATCTCGGGGAATTCCAGCGCGAGTGGGGGTCGGCTATCTTTCCGAAGTAAAAAACGTTACCGATTTTCTCGTGACCCGGGGTATGGCCCATGCCTGGCCCGAAATTCTTACCAAAAGCGGCTGGAAGATCATGGATATCAGAGTTCAGAAAAATGAAAGTAAGCCTACAGTCGCTCCTGCGGTTAAATGGCCCGATAAAGAAACACTGGCCCGGGCAAAAAGTAAGAGTATTCGCCAGAATCGCGAAGTGCTTGAAGAAAACCCGGGTGCAAAAGAGGCTAGGGTTGAAAATGAAGCTGTTCCCGAGGAAGAGTTGGCAAATCCTGCCGAGCCAGGAACCGTTGTGCAAAACCGGGCCAAAAATGAGGCTTTCAAAAAAGCACGCCAAAAATCAGGCAAGCCTGATCGGGTAGAAATGATAAAACGACGCCTTGAAACTGAAAGAGGCAGAAAGGTTTTTACAACAACCATCGGTTTTCTGCTTCTGCCCCTGATTATTTATATTGCCATCAACCCCTCGAAATTTTTTGCCTGGCTGTCGCGAATTTTAAAGACTAAAACCGAAGAAGAAAAAGCCGAAGAGCAATTCAAGCAGGAGGCAATTGAAGAGCTGGAAAAATTGCTGGAAAAGAGCGGGCCAACTGACCTCGAAGGGCAGGATCTTGCAGAAGTTTTCAGGGTTTTCAATCTGATTATGAGCAGTGACCCGGTTTTTGCCCGTGGCGAAAATGAAACGGCCGTCGAGTATTTTGACCGGCTGGCGCGTATTCTCAAGCTTGATTTGCGCCAGTTGTCAAAAATTGCAGCACTGTTTGACAGCGAAGTTTATGGACGCTATCAAATTTCCGCCGACGATTTCAAACGTTTTGGCGGCTGCCTCAAACAGATAATTGAAAAAGTTAAAGCTTACGATCCGACAACTGAAGTCAGCGGATAGCGCGAAGATCCTTTACCGGGCCTTCCTTGCTCAGCAGTTGTGAGAGAACGGTATCGCCCAGCACTTCGCCGATGTTCATATCTTTTCCGTCAACTGTTACATCGGGTGCAATGAGCCTGATTCCATGGCTGTAATCAGCATAGGTGTCTTCATGACCCCAACCGTAGCCCTGAATGGGCTTGCCCTGATTGCGTGCGTCATGCCAGCCATAAATAATAACGTTATCACGATGGCTGTTGAGAAAGTTGCTGATTACCACATCTTTTTTATGGCCAGCCAGGAGATTGCCGTGTTGATGACCTTTCTGTTGACGCTGGGTTTCAACCAGTTTCTGGTGCTCCTGATAAAATTCATTTTTGGTCATGCGGGCCTGCCAGTTTGGATATTGGCCGCCAGACATCGGTTGCGGCAGCATTTTGGTCTGGGCGTTATGATAAATATCATCGACCATCTGGGTAGTTGGAAGAATACAACCGGTCTGGTCAGCAATCGCCTGGGCGGCAATGGGGCTCATTGGGATTCTTATAAAATCTTCGGTCGTGCCGATTGCGAGGTAGTCAGGCAGCACTTTATAGCTGATACTGTGGTTTTTGCCGTCTTTGCAGCGCCGCGATACGGTAATCTGGCTGAAATTGCGAAGAAAAGGCGGAATATTGCCTGCAAGAATCGATTTGAGAATTTCCTTTTCCCGGTCGGCGGGGCTCATGTTCCAGGTGCGTTTCATGAATTCGCTGCCGGTTTCTGCATCTTCCGGGCGGGCGGGCAGGCGCAGAGCTCCTGCTGAAACGGTTTCAGGCAACTCGCCGGCATCAGGCTGATCAACTTCATTTTCATCCGGGGTTGCGGGTTCAGGGTTGCCGCCCTCAGCTTCGGGAGTTTTGTCATAATCTTCGTCGGCTGCCAGATCTATTTCTTTCAGGCCAATCAGAATCTCTTTCAGTAAAAGCTTAATAAAATTTAGAAGACGCGATATGGTTGGCATACCGGTAAGCGGAGTTTCATAAAAAGCTTGAGCCAGCTCTGAGCTTGAACTTTGCGATTCGCTGCTGTTGCTGGTATCAGAAACTGGCTGGTCGACAGTTTTCGGGGTTTCCATTATGTCCTGAAGGCTTTGTCCGAAAGTGGGCAGACAGAGTGACAAAAGAAAAAGAACCAGAATTAAACGATGCATAATTTTCTCCCAGATACAGGTTTTGCATAAAAATTCTATTACTGCTTCTATGATCTTGATATACTGTGATTATAGCAGCATTTTAAAAAAGCTTGAAGTTTCTTATGGGGGAATTTTTATGCGAAAATGGTTTTCAGTTCTGATTGTTCTGGTGCTGATGCTGGGCACGGTTGCCTATTCCCAGTCTCTCAATGATATTATGACTGCCCCGAAAAACCAGCAGGAAGTCGTTGTTGAGACCGAAACAGAAAATCCTGATCAGCCGTCTGGCGAATCTTCTGAAACTGAAGAATCGGGCGAAGCCTCAGATGTGGCGGCCATGCGTGCTCGAATCGTCGAGATTGCCGGTGCAAAAGTTGGTCTGGTAAAAGATCAACGCGGCGATGACGGTTTCAGAATCGGCTGGCAGCACATGATTGAATTTTATCAGACTGCTTATCAACTTACTGATCTTGAAAAGGAAAGGCCCCAATGGGTCAGCAGCCTCAAGAGTGTTGGCGGGCAGGTTAACAGCTGGTGCGGCATTTTTGACGTGTGGGCCTGGATGAAGGCGGGGCTGCCGGTTCACTGGAATACCCGGGTGGTGGGCTGCAAATATCGCGGTGACAAAGGCGCTGCCGGCCCTGGCGATATCGTTATTTTAAAGCTATCGGTTAACCCTTACAATCATCATGCCATAATTAAATCCATCGATGGCGATAGAATGGTTACCATTGACGGCAACCAGGGCGCTGATTCCATCAAGGTTAGAGATCGAAAGCTCTCCGATGTAGAAATTTTTTATTCGGTGGCCGATGCAATGGGGCAGCCGGTCGCTGTAAAACCGGGTAATCCAGGTTCCGGACAGAATCCTTCAACCGGTAAGCCTTCAACGGGTAAACCCTCAACCGGAAATCCTTCGTCGGGAACTCCTTCTTCCGGTGGTTCATCAGGATCTGGCCAGCAAATGACCGAAAAAGAGATCGAGGATTTTGTCAGAAAAATTATTGAAACAATCATGAATTCGTTCGGTTTCTTTTAAGATTTCAGCAGTCAGGAGCGGGTAAATTGTCTTCTTTTTCCATGCTGCTGCAGGGATTGCGCGCCGATGACCCGGCTTTGCGTCTCGATACCCTGCTGCGGCTTGAAAAAACAGTATTTACAAGTGAGCAGGCCCAGGAACTGGCAAAAATAGCAGAGCTTGAGTCTGACCCGGCAGTGCGGCTTTTTCTCGAATGGGCTCTGCAGCGGGAAAAAGCCGGCAAACCCGCTGAACTGAAAGAGATTGAAAACATCGTTAATGCCGGTCAGCCCGATTGGGTAAGAATCTTTTTTGAAATTTATCGGTATCCGAGGCCTCGTGAGCTGTTAGATATCGTTCGTAGAATTGATGCTGCGAAGATACCTGATGGATTGTTTCCCATGCTGGTACGTTTCTTTGCAGAACATGGAACGAATCAGGATACCGCTTTACTGGAAAAAGCCAGCAAAAGCAAAGAAATCGGGGTTCTTACCTGGGCCGTTGAAGGGTTGAGCAGACTGGCTCCCCAGCTGCTCAGACAACGACTGATCGAATTGCTTTGCAGTTCAAGCCCTGGTATCAGGTCAAAAGCGGTAAGGCTTCTTTTCAAATTTTACCCTGATGAAGCGCTGCGCCATTTTAACGCAATGATGAATTCAGAAGAGCCGGCCGAGCGCCGGGCAGCCATGGCCGACGCCTTTCTGCTGCCATGGTCGCAGGTCAAAAAAGTGGTACTGCGTCGTCTTTATCAGGAAAAGGATGAGTATCTGATCAATCTGGCCGGCAATCTTTTGATCACTAATCCAGATGCTGAGGCGGCAGTGAATTTTGCGGCGATTATCGTGCAGCGGCGCGCTGAGAATGATCCGGTTTTTCGTCAGATTTTTTCGCGCCAGCTTGAGTTTTTGTCCAGAGCAGGGCTGATCGATAAAAGTGGTAAGGATCTTGAAGAAAATCTGCTGGATCGGGCCAGAAAAAAGCTGATTGAACACTTGAAAACCGATTCTTCGGCTTTTGATGAAAAATCAAAAGAACTTTTGAAATTTGGAATCAGCCTGAACCTTGTTAAAGCAGGTAAACATGATTTTCTGTCCGCGTCTCCTGCCATTGAAAAAGAGTTTGTCCAATTTTCGCTGCCCCTCAAGCTTGGCATAATTGAAAGAAGAATTGAATTTTCGGTTCCCATGACTGCCCAATGGTTGAAGAATCTGCTTGCATCACCGGGTGAAACGGAAGTTTATGTTGCTGCCATTAAAGGACTGGCGGCATTGGAGCCGGAATTTCTGCTGCCACATCTTTCAAGGCTGTTGCGCCATTCGGATTCGCGGGTGCAGATTGCAGCTCTCTCAGCTCTTGCCAGGCTTGACCCTGGCCGGGCGGAAAAACTTCTTGATCAATATCTTTTTGCGACTGGGGCAGAGAGAAGAATCGCAGGGTATAAGATTCTTGTTTTGCTCGAAAAATCTTTTGTTGAGCCTGTTTTTGTAAGGGCTTTCAGTCGAGAGACTGATGAAAAGGTTCTTGAGGCTGCGGCCTCTCTTTTTCTCAAAGAACCGGAGCAGTGGCTCATCGACTCTCTGGTCGGTGTCTGCAATTCCATTGTTCATCGACAACTGTTGCGACGACTGTGTGACCAGTATGGCCTGGTGTTTCGCGAATCAGCAACTTCTGAGATGGAAGCGAATCTTCGCCTGGAAAATGTTCAGATTGCCCGATTGGCTGAGGAAGAAATTGCAGCGGCTGTCGTTGAAAAATCTGATGATTTGCCGTCGGGTCTGGTTGAAGAATTTAATTCGGCTTCTGAGCTTGAAAAGCTGCAGATTCTCGATCGCCTGGGGCGGGAAGGAAGGCTGAAATCTTCTGAAATCCAGGCTTTTTCGCGGGTTGAATTCGGAGACCTGGTAAATTTTGCCGTAAAAGTATGTCAACGCCAGATCGAAATGGTTAATGACCGAGCCCATTCTCCCATTTCTCTGTTAAAAGATTATTTAAAAATTGATAAACCTGATTTTGTGGGAATTTCTGCGGCCATGGCTCTTGTTTCTGGAAGATCGGCCCGCATTTCGGCTGAACTTTTACTTGAAACCGGGTGGAAAACCTGGCCAGAAGTAACTTTGCCTTTCGTTCTGGGCTATGTTCGAAAAACCGGCAACCCTGAGTTTTCAAGGCAGATAACCCAGTATTTACAGAGTCCCGACCCGGTAATCAAGTATTTTGCCATCGACTGCCTCGATGCCATCAACCCTGAAGATCTCAGGCCTCAGCTTGCTGCGTTGCTGGCAGAACCGGACCTGAATCTGCATCTGCGTGCTGTCAGAGCACTGGCAAAATGGGATAAGCCTGAGGCTTTGAACTTTTTTGCTGCCGCACTTGGTTCCAATCGACCCGGAGAAGCTGCAGCAGCTCTGGCTGGCGGAACCTTTTATGATTTTTCCGATATCAGTTCCACGCTTATCGAATTTGTTTCGCGCAGTGATGATCAAAAACTTATTGAATCGGCATGTCGGTTGATTCTGATCAACCCTGACCGGGGGATTTTAAAAAGTCTTTTTCTGATTGCTGAGCGAAGTAAGGGCCAGAAAAGGGTTTTGCTCGAAAAGATCGTGGCTCAGCTGGCAGATGCTGTATGTGCCTGCGGGCTGGCAAAATGCAGCCCGGCCGCTTTGAAGCAGGATCTGGCAGATGAACTCAACCGAATAAGACAGAAAGAGGCTGAACTGGCAAAAATGGCCTCAAGCAGCCGCCAGGAAGCCCTGGATACTTTGGAAAAATGGGCCTTTTCAAAAAATCATTCGGAACGAATGCTGGCGGTTTCTTCGCTAAGGCTGATTGATTTTGCTTCTGTCAGGCCACTGCTTTTAAGCATGCTTGAAAAAGAATCTGACAACAGGGTATTTGCAGGATTGAGCGAGTTTGTTCTGGAGAATCTGGACCAGACATTGCTCGAAGACGTCTGTGAAAGACTGGTTGATGGAAAAGACAATCTACTGGCAGCTCTATTTAAAAAAGCTGTTCTTAACTATGCTTCTCGTGTCGGAATAGATGAGGTTCTGCTGCTTGGAGCAATCAATGAAGCAGTGCGTTCACGAAAATGCAAGGCAGCTGATCCACCAGATTATTCGATTAAAAGAGTGAGAAAAATCAGAGAAGAGAAATCTCTGCCTGCAAAATCAATCGATCTTAAGCCCGAACATAAAATAATTCTGGCAGCAGTTCCCCTGGTCATACTTGCTTTTGCCGTGGTTTTCAATTTAATGTTTAAAACTGGTAAAAGCTCTTCGGGGAAGATCGAAGCGCCTTCCAGACCGGTTTCGCATGATGCTCAACGTTTCAACCGCTGGAAGGATAAGCTTGAAACCGGTCAGGAGCGCATTATTTTCGGACGGGTTATTCTAAGAACAGATAAACAGCTGGTGGTAAACAGCACGGTTTTGAAAAAGACAATTTATGTGGATTATGCAACTCAGGCACCCCCGTTGTCTGAAAATTCCCATTTCTCTGGAAAAGTTCGTATAGAAAGTATGAATTCTGAGAAAATACGTGCTACATACTTGAGTGATAAATAAAATGGAGATTTATATGCAGAGAAAAACTGTTTCTTTAAGCAAAAGATCATTTAAAAATTGCAGGGCGAGCCTGGTTTCTATCGTGGTTATAATGGCAGCTCTGCTGTCTTTACCCCTTTCGGGGGTTCAGCTGAACGTTGCCCGGGCAGGAATAGTTGAAAACGTGCCGCTTGAAGCCCCATACAATGGCTGCCTGGTAGTTCGGCAGGGGCCGGGGTTTGAACATCCCGTCATCGGTCATGTCGTAAATGGTGATCGGGTAACCATCGATTCCGGTGAAGGTTCCTGGTATCGCATCACTTCCCCAAAAACCGGCTATGTCTGGGCAACTTATATCAAAATTACTGATGAACAGACGGTTGATACGGAGAGTATGAGCCAGGCCCTATCCCTGGAAGATATCACAGCCAATGCAGATCCATGGAAAAGGGAACAAAACCTGCAGCAGCGTCTGCAGCGAGAGAATGAGGCAAGCCCGCTCAAGATTCCCGGGCTTGAAAATCTTGAACCCTGAGGAACCCGGTGAAAATTGAAATGCCGATTTCAGCGTTTAAAAGTCGCAGAGGCTCAATCATTCTGATTGTGGTCGGCATTCTTTTGTGTCTTTTTATTTTTGCTCTGGGCTATTCAAAATTTCTCAGCCAGCAAACCGCCATGTCTGATAAGATGAGAAAAAATCAGGGTTTTTCAAGTATAGCCAGAGCTCTGGCCACAATAGCGGCGCATAAACTGCAGTTTTCGCCCCAGGTCATGGACAATCCTGGCTGCCGACGCGCATGGCCAGAGCAAAGCCCTTATCTGCTCGCAATTTTTAATTACCTTGCGCTTCCTTTTGACGAAATGGAAACGGTGAAAATTTTTCCGTTGCCGCTGGATGAAGACGCGACCCCGCATTTGAGCATGCTGATCGAACCTCTCTGGCAGGCTGCCGGTTATGGTGACAATCTTGAAGAAAGCATAAGCCTGGTAATCGACCGCAATGATTTTACCGCGTGTGGAACTGGCCTTTCTTCGTATAATCGTGAAAAGACGGGATATGCAACAATAAATGTCATTCTTGACGTCAAAAACCAGAACAAAATCGTAAGTTCATTTGAATTCAATTATTCCTGTCAGATAAGGGTTACCACTTCGCACATTCCCGTTCTTTCAAAATTCAACCTTTATGTTGAAGATGCCTCAATATCTACGGCAGAACATGAATTTGCCATGAATCAGGTAAGCGTCGATGAACTGGGAAACCTGGCCCGGTCAAGAACCAAAGCGGTGCCTCTGGTTTTGAATAATGATGATCACCAGAATCTTGGTGTTAAACCGTCTATGCGTGATTTTGTCGATGATGCGAGAGGTCTGGTTTATCTTGGCGGAAATTCAATTTTGTATTTGAATCTTGCCCGTTCCGATGTGGTTGCTCCTTCTTCTGATTCGGGCGAGGGTTTTCACTTTTTTCGCCGCGAAAACTTTGACGGGACATATCCGGTTCTGGCAGCAGATCACAGCGATGGCAGGCATCTGCTTCTTTCGCGCATGAATCTTGGAGTTTCCGATGATCCGGGTGAGCGCAGCGCTTCATTTTACAACATAATTGAGTCTGGCATGCCTGGCCGTGAACAGGTCGAACAGGGGCGTTGTCGTTTGAGCTCAATTTTCCGCCTGGCAGGCATTGAAAAGAAGCATTCACCGACTCTGGTGCTGGGCAATGTAATGAGCCAGTATCTCAGTATTTCGCTGTTGTATGACAGCAGTGGTCGCCCCGCAAATCCACCGGTTCTCAAAAATCTGAGTTATGCCCCGACTCTTCTGCCACCCAATTATTACATTTACGAAATTGTTTCAGATGGATATGCTGATCTGCGTGCGGCTTTTGGCCTTGGTGAATCACCTGCCGATTACGTTCGTTACATTAAGGAATACGCGCCGCGGGTTCGGCAGCGGCCCTATAATGCCGGACTTGCTTTCATGCTGCAACAGGACAATGCGGATGCAATTTCTCTGTTTCCCGAAGAAGACCCTCTGAGAAAGCTGATGAAAAGCCCAGATTCAAGTCTGTGCCACAAAATACCGGGAAGCTTCGCTGCCATCTTCCCCGGAGAAGTTGACCTGAAAAGAATGCAGAAATTCATGGCCATTGGTGATTATCGTGTGGCTTATCGTATTGACAATGAAGGCGGTGAGAATCTGCTCGATCTTCTGCGCTCACAATGCCTGGTCAGCCGTGAACGGGTAGCTCTCAGCGGCTGGGTGAGATGCAAAAATGGCTTTAAAATAAGTCGTCTCACTGAGTTTGTCTCGGGTGGCGGAATAATCGTGGAAAATGGCGACATTGTCATTGAGAATTCATTTTTGCCATCAGACCATCGCGACAGCAGCCTGATTTATCTGGTTACCCTGAACGGAAACATTGTTCTTGGAAATTCCCCGGATCAACAGGTGCAGGCAGGCCTGATCGCGTATTCCGACGGGCCCGAAGGTGGTCGGGTCATTTTTGACCGCCCGCCAAAAAGTATTCGCGGCGCCATCGCCATGAAAAGAATGTTTAAAAATGTTTCGGAAGTTGAATCATTCAAGGGAACCGAGCTGACCTACTTTTCTTCTCTTTCGGCTCTGCCTGCAAAAGAATCGGAAAACTCCGGTGATTCGAACCTGATAAATTGCAGCTTTTCGCTGTTTCCTCAGGAGTTGCCATGACGAAAAAAGGTTTTTCTTTCACCGAAATCATGGTTGCCATTTTCATTCTGATGGTGGGAATTTTGCCGATTTTCTGGTTTTTCTCGCGCAGCAATGTGGCAACCATGCGCAGTCGTGATGAAATTATGGCTCAGCATTACGCCGCTGAGCTTCTTGATTATCAGATGGCAAAAGGTTTTGGCCAGGTCGCAGAAACTGGGGGGCAGGAAGTTGAAGAAATTGAGGCTGGAGGCCATCGAATCAAGATTGAAGACAGGTTTACCCGCACTTTGAAAGTGCAGCAGGTTACACCCGAGCACAACAGTGAATGGCCATGTACTTACAAAGTTATATCCGTAGAAGTATCATGGATGGCCGAGACTCAGCAGCGCAGTTTTAAAATGGCAGGTATGATCTATGCCGGAAAAGAGTAACCAAAAGGGTTTTACCCTGGTCGAGGTAGTGATGTCGGTTCTGGTGGCCTCTGTGGTCATTTTGTTTCTCAGCCGGCTTCTATTGGGTGGCATGCAGATTTCAAAGTCCGGGGGTGAGCACCTGAGCAGTCTGATGGCCAGTGACATTATTCTGCAGCACCTGTCAGAAGACCTGCAGCAGACCGTTCGTCTGGTGTCAGACGAAACCCAGATGGGAAATGGAAAGCTGGTGCTGGAGATAATTGAAAGAAAGGCTGAATCGGCAAAGCCAAGCAAGACATTGGTTCAATACAATTATTCTGCTGATCGCAAAGTTCTTGAAAGAAAATACTCTGATACCAGCTCAAGAGAGCTTTTTCCCGAACGGCAGATCGATTTTAAAATCAGTCTTGTCGAGATCGACCCGGAGAAACAGAAGGGGCTGGTCGTTGAACTTAAAGTCGGCAATCGCCCCGATTTTGCCAATTCCCATACTTTTAAACGTTTTTTTTATCTGCCTGAATTAAGAGAAAACCAGCTGGCCAGAAGCTGCTATCAAATGATTGAATGAATCAGATTGACCTTTTTATTATCATCAATGATAAGTCATCATCCAGTTCCTCATCGTTGAGCTGCTGAATCTTTCTTATGATGGCGCTGCTCATTGCTTCTGGAGCCAGATTGTTGAATTCACAGCAGATTTTTTCAAATCCAGCAGTGCCTAGAGCCTTGCCACTTCTGTCCCGCGTTTCAATCAAAATATCTGTATAAAGAATCAGGCAATCTCCGGGCTCAAGTTTGATGCTGGCTGACGGAAAGTCTGGGTTACGAACGGAAAAGCCGAGAGGCGGGTGAAACAGTTCAGGCAAATTGACCCGCGAACCGTTTCTTAAAAGAATGGGCAATGGGTGCCCGGCATTGACGCAGGAAACTTCACCGGAGCTTGAATCGATAAGAGCCAGAAACATGGTCATGCATTTTCGTCTCTGGAACTGTTGGTAAAGCAACTCATTAAGGCATTTGAAAATTTCTTTTATGTCGGTATTTTTTTTAATGACGTTCTGGCTGACGATTGCTTTGGCCATGGCAGTTACCAGGGCTGAGCTTACACCGTGGCCGGTAACGTCTCCTATTGCTGCAAGCAACAGGTGCTCATCGATTCGCTGAATGTCACAATAATCGCCACCGAGGTCTGCGGCGGGCAGATAAGAAACCGCCACCTTCCAGCCCGGAATTGCGGGCGAACTGGCGGGAATCATCTGTTCCTGAATTTTTCTGGCATATACGATATCAGTCAGGGTTTCCATCGTCTGATTGAAGCTTTGCGACAGTTTGCCCAGTTCATCGTTCTGCAGTGGCTCGATTCTCATTGAAATATCGCGCTTTCTTATAGCCTGTACACCGGTCATCAATCGCATAATCGGTTCGATCATCGTTTGAGAAAACAGGCGACCGATCAGAATTGCCAGGAAAAGGGTAAAAATCATTGCCCAGGCAATGTCACTTCGAAGATTTTTGAGTTTTTCATCGATAATTTCTTCGGGATACAGACAAATCAGAATATGATCTCTCAGACGTTTTCCCGGAGCACCGGCTGCCAGCCATTTCTGGCCCGAAAAGACCAGGTGGGTGGTTTGGGGCTGGCGGTTTCTCTTGATCTGGTTAAGAAAAGCGGCGGTCTCACCTGTAAGTTTTTCATTGCCCGGAATGGTGGCAGCACTCTGATGCGACCATGCAATCATACGCAATGCCGCCTGTCCATGGGGGATTCTTTTGATCAGACATTTGTTCAGATAGTTATTGATGGCCCAGTGAAGATGATTATCGCATACGATAAATGCTGCGCTGGCAATGTCGTCTGGTAAAACATCCCAGTACCAGAGAAGATCATAGCCACCAAAAGTTATCTGACTGAGTTCATCTGGGCTTTCGAAAACCCTGGCCCAACCTCCCAGAGGGCTTTCGAGAAATTCCTGAATCAATACTTCTGATGCCGATGGAGTAAGTTTCTTTGTCGGGTCGAGCCGGTGGTTCAGATAATTGGTGATGCCATGGCGGGCAAAAGTTTTGCCGACAATGCCAATTTCATTTGATGTATTTGGATCCTGGGTGGTCGAAACGACATTGGCATCGATGTCCCTAACCTCGATCCAGTTCATTAACTTCATTCGTTCGATTGAAAAGAAATAGTCGGTAATCTGCGGCCTGGTCTGATCTGTTTTAAAAAGTGTTTTAAACGATCGATAGAAGTTGAGAATTTCTTCCTGATCACGTTCAAAACCTATGTCGATTTCGTTAATACTGTCAAGACATGCGTTGATTGCTTCCTGCTGCAGGAGTTCCTGTCTTTCGGTAGTCAGTTTCCAGCCGAAATAACCAAGGCCTGCCATTGGAAATGCAATTACATACAGGGCAAGAAAAGTCAGTTTTATTCTGATTGACAGCTTGTTGAAAGAATTGCTGACCAGATTCTGATGAAAAAGCATGAGTAGCAACATGCCAAGAACCAGTGAAACCAGCTGGAAAACCCGTTTTCTGCCCAGCTGCGACTTTTCGTTGAACTGTTGCATGATTAAAATTTGCGAGTTGTTAAATGTTTTTTTGAACCATAGCCAGCCCGAGTATCGCCTGATTCTTGAAATCGTCTGCCAGATAATTCCGTCGGTTGAATTTCCGGGCTCGAATAGAATTTTGACGTTATTCTTCAGTGAATCAGGCAAAAATTTGGCGATTTTCTCGGTAGCTGGTAGCTTCCAGGCAACGATCAAAGCACCGTTTCTGCTGTTCAATGGATGGTAGAAAATGACTCCGGGCCCGAACCGGCCCGTGAATTCCATAACCTGACCCGGCGATCTAACCAGTTTTCCAAAGGGCAGTACAGGTCCCAATGCGCTTCTGACTTTCGTTTTAATTTTTTGAAATTTCCGGTAATTGTTCTGATGAAGGTGCTGCCAAAGCAGTTCGGCGGGCAAATCATAGTCCTGCGTAAACTCTGCTGGAGTTATCAATTTGTCATTGCAGATAATGTAAGGAACAAATTCAATACCGTCTCTGGCAAACTCTGGAATCAACGTGCGAAGCGATTCGGTTGTCGGCTGGGCTTTGTATGCTTCTTCAACAAATGCGCGAAAGCGCGTCTGTAAAAATCCTGCAGGTTCAAGAAAGTTCAGAATTTTTTCTGAACGGCTTTTGAGCTTTTGATCAGCCTTTTTTCTGGCAAGATCATGGTAATGGTCGATGGATGCTGATCCTATCAGATTGAGGGCGAAAAGAGGCAAAAGCAGAAAGAGTACAATTATTGAAAAGTTTTGCCCCTGGTGAATCTGGCGACCTGATGTCATTTTTCCAGCACCTCAAGTCTCTGCAGGGCGAGCATGGTTAAATCATCTTCCTGTTTTGCGCCGGCGAGATGGTTGTTCCAGTCATTCTTGACCAGATCAATCAGTTCTTCTGGCTTTTTGCCGGACTGGTTCTGTAAAAGATCCTGGAGTCGCTCATGGCCAAAAAATTCCCCGGTGTTTGAAGAGCCTTCAATCAGGGCATCGGTATAAACAAAAACCATGTCTTTCGAATCAAGCTTTAGATCGATACGCATTCGTTCTCCCCGGTTTCTTCTAATGCCCATCGGCAAGCCCGACAATTTAATTTCTTCCAGAGTTCCATCTTTTCTGATAATCAATGGCCAGTTATGCCCCGCATTCAAAAAACTGATTGAATGCTCTTTTATATTGAGTTGCGCAAAAAGCATGGTCATCATTTTCTTTTTGTTCAAGGTAGTAATCATAAGTTCAGAAATCTGTTCCGGGAGTTCTTCAAAGCTGATTTCATCACGACGTGCACTGAAAATTGCAGCCTTCACCATTGCCATTGCCAGAGCAGCTGAAGCGCCATGCCCGGAAACGTCGCCAATCAGAATCAGCCAGTTTTCCGAGTCGATCTCCAAAAAATCACAGTAGTCACCACCAAGATCGGTGGCGGGGCGATTGAAAAGCCGCAGGTCATAGCCGGGAATTTTTTTGCCTTTTACCGGAAAAAGAGATTCCTGGACAATTCTGGCAAGCTGCATTTCTTTAAGATCATCGACCATCTGGTTGAAGGCTTTTGCAAGGGCACCAAATTCATCATGGCTGTCGATCGATACTTTTGCGTTTTCAGAGCGCTGTTGAATTGCGTTTAGACCGCGGTTAATTTCCTGAATAGGCAGGATAAAGGTTCTGGAAAGCATCTGAGCAACCAGCATGGTTATGAAGACAATCAGCATTATTCCAAGTTTAAGCATAGTGCCAAGATTGTTCAGATTGTTGGAAATTTCGCGGTCAGAAGTGAAATGGATAATATTGAATGGGGCGAGCAGCGTTCCCGGAAGGGCAATGGCGATGAAGCCCTTATTTCCTTTTCTGAAAATTGACTGCATCGATTTGCCCTCAACAACAGCCTGTTCTATCAGTTTTTCAGCTGTGTCAACCATGGTTGGCGGTTTTTTAAGCCAGGTTCTATTGCTGGTGTTGAATAATCCAAGATTCTTTGCCGAATCCGGGTTTTTGGCAAGATAGCTTTTCAGGAAATTTTCGCGACTCAGGTTGCGTGATTGAAAGACGGTTAATTGAGCTGCGGGATGCCCGGGATTATCGATCAGTTGCCAGTACCACAACATTTCGTTGGTGCCGAATTTAAAGTAATGTGCGCGTCCAGGTGCTTCAAGAATTTGTGAAAAACCGAAATCACTGCTTTCAAAAATGTCGATGAGGGCTTTGTCAGGCTGCTTTTTTAAACTGACATTTTCCTGTTCAAGACGTGAATTCAAATGCCTTTTAATTCCGTAGCGGGAAAAGGCGTCGTGAGTTTTCTCCAGACCCTCAAAATAGCCGCGCCTGCTGTGCAGACTGATAATTTCGCCATCCAGACCCCTGATTTCCACCCTTATTGCCTGGTTTTGTTCAAGCATTCGGTCGGCCAGGCGGTCTATCTTTTCAAGCGAATCACCATTTTTGATAAGGTTGTGCAGATTTTCACAGAGGAGTGAAAAATTCAACTCTTCATTTGAAAAGTCGTCTTCAATTGCCGATAAAAATTGGCGTTGATCGTTTTCTATGCGGGTTACGATAATTTTTTCCAAATCAGAAATTGAAACGGTGCCGGTGAAAAGCAGGCCAAAAAGAGGTATGGCGATCGCAATTAAAACCAGCGCCGCCATTTTTAAACGAATGGATACGAAAACATTCTGCAGGCTCAATTCCGGGCGAAGCATGAAGATTGTGAGGAGCAGACCGACAATTAAAGTCAGCAGATTGAGATTGCCTCTGCGGTTGTGCAGTTCGGTAAAATCTGGCTGGTCAACCGAAGCCAGAAATGTTCCCGTCGATGTGCGGGCCATGGCCCAGTAACGCCCGGCAAATTCGCAAGACCTGCTTATCTGGTTTTCCAGCAGCTTTTTTACTATCATGGGCCTGGTCATGCCAGTTGCCGGATCATCATTGTCCCTGGAGAAACGTGGATGAAACTTGATTTGAATTCTTTCCCGGCTTTGCTTTCGGTAGAACCTCAAAATGTCGATGGTCTGCAAAGTCGGCAACTGATATGCCAGCAGACCAGCACGGGAATCTGGCGAAAACCTTTTCCAGAAAAGAAAACCAGCTTTGCCTTTTTTGCGCAGGCTGATCAGCTGACCTTCTTGGACCTTTAAAAATCCTGCACTACACTCACCGCCAAGCAGCAACTGAATTTTTTTTAGGATTTTCTTTTCATCTCCTTCTCGATAAGCAGGTGTTTCAGCAAGGATATCCCAGGTTCTGGCAATGATGAAATGGTTTGGGCTTCCTTCTGAAAGCTCTTTTTCAAGATTTCCCTTTTCATTGAAAACGTAAAAATTGACCGAAGTGCCTAGCTCTTTCAACATTTGAACATGATGTTCGACGATCATCTTGTGTTTGTCTGGTTTTTGCTGCAAATCTCTGAACAGCCTGGTGAAAAAATTGAAATAGAAATAATCGGCACTGGTCGTTTGAGAAATTTTTACCAGACGATTTTTCAGGTCTTCGATATACTGTTCATGCTGTCGTTGCTGATTGAATTCAAGAATGCTTGACAAGGTAAAATGCACCGCCAGAAGCGGAACAAATCCAAACAAAAATATGATCAGCAGTTTTCTGAAGAAAGAAAACCGGTTTTGCATCGTCTCTCTCCTGTCAGATCAATCTAGATTAAATTAACCGGGCTGGAAAGTCCAGAATTCAAAAATCAACTGACGGTTTGACTTTTGCTATTCAGTAAGAATATATTGGCGACATGAGTAATTTTGATTTTACCATGGCAAATGTTGAACGGGTTTTGATTCTGCGCCCTTCAGGCTATCTTAACGAAGAAGCCTTTTTGAAGCTGCGTGCAGTAATCGATGCGCGCCTTGAGGAGGGCTGGAAAGATCTGGTTTTCAACCTCGAAGCTGTTTCTGTTATTAACAGTCCTGGAATTACCCAATTGCTGGAGCTGACCGAAACGGTTCTTTACGATTATCGGGGAACCATCGCGCTGGTGAAGGTTCCGGCCCTCTATGTGGAAGTGTTTCAGGTAATTGGTCTGCTGCGCCTGACTGAAGTATTTTCCAGCGAGGAAGATGCGGTTAAGCGGCTTAAATAGACTTTACTACAGCGTCTTTTTCATTTTGTAATGCTGAATGCTGTCGAACAGCAGGTAGCTTTCGCCTACTACTTCATACCCCAGTATAATGTAGAATCCCACAGCATTTTCACGGGAATCAAGAATTATGTATTCAAAGCATTTCTCGCGGGCTGCTTCTTCGAGCGATTCTACGAGTCGGCGGCCGATACCGTGGCTTCGGTATTCTTCAAGAACTCCCATATAACGAATCTGCGCTTCCTGCGGTGAATTCTTCTGAATTCTCGCAACTCCGATGACCT
>JBMOKV010000083.1:0-3541 GCA_049325495.1 Candidatus Rifleibacteriota bacterium
TCCGGATGGTCAACCCTTAGAATCCCCATGTTGGCCCCGCGTCTGGTGCCGCCCTGCTTAATGGTTTCAGTGGCTATGTTGAAAACCTTCATGAACGAAATTGGGCCAGAACTGACTCCGGAAGTTGAAGAAACGATATCGTTGGCGGGGCGCAGACGGGAAAAACTGAAACCGGTACCGCCACCGGATTTATGTATCAAGGCAGCATTCTTAACCGCATCAAAAATCCCTTCCATGGAATCTTCCACTGGCAGGACAAAGCATGCAGAGAGCTGGCCCAGATCTTTGCCGGCATTCATCAGGGTGGGGCTGTTCGGCAGAAAATCAAGGTCGGTCATTATTTTGAAAAAAATGTCTTCGAGCTGATCTGGCTTATAGGGCGAGTTATGATAATTATTTTCGGCAGCAGCTATGGCACGGGCCACTCTTCTGAAGAGACCTTCGATGGTTTCTGTGGTTTTCCCGTCAGGGCCGCGGGTTAAATAGCGCTTGGCCAGAACCTTTTGTGCATTGGGTGAAAAACGATGAGATAAAGTGGTGGTAGGGTTCATAGTGCCATCCTTAAAACTTTTATATATTTTTTAATGCATCAGAAATGAAGGCGCCGATCTGCTCAGGAGCAACCTTGTGCAAAACAACTTTGCCCAGTTTGACCGGCAACACAAAAGTGTACCCTTCATGGCTTTTTTTCTTATCCTGAGTAATAGTATTCAAAATTTCTTTTTTTTCAAGCTCTTCCGGTACTTTTTGCGGGAGGTTGAAATCCTTGAATAATTGCTGAAGAATCTCGGTATAGTCTTCTTCAAGAATGCCGGCGGTTGCTGATGCACGCAGTGCCATAAGCATGCCGAGCCCCACGGCCTCACCATGATGCAGTCGAATATAGCTTCCGGCCGTTTCAAGGGCATGACCAAAGGTGTGCCCGAGGTTGAGCTGATATCGGTGCCCCGTATCCAGTTCATCTTCCTGGACAATGGTTTTTTTTATGTGGATAGAGCGCCTGATAAGCCTTTGCATAAGGCCAATCTGTCGCGATTTGATATCTTCGGTGTTCTTCAGAATGAATCTGATATAAGCAGCATCGGCAATCGCGCCATGCTTGATCGCTTCTACCATACCGTATGACAGCTGGCTGAGCGGCAGGGTTTTCAATACAGAAACATCAATTGCAGTAAGCATCGGCTGGTAAAATGTTCCTATCAGATTTTTGCCGGATTCAAGATTCAGGCCGTTTTTACCGCCAACACAGGCATCTACCATTGCCAATAGGGAGGTTGGAATCTGGATAAACGGTATTCCTCTTTTATAAACAGAGGCGACAAACCCGGTTATATCTCCAACAACTCCGCCTCCGAGGGAAATAATCGGGCAATCTTTGTCGATTTCAAGTTCACACAGCCTGTTTATTATGGAAAATGCCGTTTCAAGGGTTTTAAACTTCTCACCATCGGGAATGATTATTTCGTCGGCTTTTACTCCCCGAGACCGCAATTCGGCCACAAGTGGCTGCAGATACCAGCGATTTACCACATCATTCGTAACGATTGCACATTTTTTTGCGGTTCTGCTGCGGTGAACCCGTGCCGCAATTTCCTTGAAAATCTCGGAGCCGAGAATGATTTCGCTCGATGTCGTTCTGCTGTATTGGAGTTTCTGGCTTTCCATTAAAAAAGCTCCGAACCGAAAAGATTGCGGGCATTATCCTGCAGCTGCTGCTTGAATTTTAATGATTCAATTTGTCTCAGGGCGGCAAGGAAATCGAAAGTTAAAACCAGAAGTGATGGTTCATTTCTTTTGCCTCTTCTAGGCTGGGGGGCCAGATACGGGCAATCGGTCTCAAGATGAATCAGTTCGGCAGGCAGATAACTGAAAACCTCTCTGGTCTGATCAGATTTGGGAAAGGTCAATGCCCCGCCGACCGAAAAGTGAAACCCAAGATCAGCAGCTTTTCGGGCAACTTCTTTGTCTCCGGAAAAGCAGTGGAGTAAAACCTTTTCACATCGTGGCAAGCCCTTTAAAATATCAAAAAAACTTGAAAAAGCTTCGCGAACATGGACAACGACAGGCTTTTTCAGTTCAACAGCCAGAAGCCAGAGCTGCTCAAATACCTTTTCCTGGACGGGTCTTGGTGAAAAATCGTAATGAAAATCAAGGCCGATCTCGCCGACCGCAATAACCCTGGGATGCTGCAAAATTTGTTTTAAATTTTTAATTGAATTATTGTCAAATTTGCTGGCATCGTGCGGATGAATTCCGGCAGTTGCATAGCATGCCGGAAATTTCTCAGCAATTTCTACCGCCTGCTTTGAAGTTTCAACACAGGTGGCCGCATTGATTATTTTTTTTACCCCGGCTGCTTCAGCGGCTTCTACAAGACTTTCAAGCTCACCGTCAAATTTCTCATCCTGCAGATGAGCATGAACATCGATAAGATAGGGTTCAGTCATTACTTGACCCTGATTCCGGTCTGCGCGGGTTTGTCAGGAGTTACAAGAGCCAGCCCCCCGTCGGGGGTTGCAGCCGCCAGAATCATTCCATGAGAAACGATACCCCTGATTTTAGCCGGCTTCAGGTTTTTAACCATCACTACCTGGCGACCCGGAAGTTGATCAGGGTTGTAAAAGGCTGCAATACCTGCAACCAGGGTGCGTTTTTCTTCACCGAGAGATACGGTAAGCTTCAGAAGTTTGTCGGCATTTTCTACCTTTTCTGCAGTTTCAATGGTTGCAATGCACAATTCGGTTTTGAGAAAGTCGTCAAAGCTTACCAGTCCGTCTTCAGACAGCGGAGCAGCCTTTTCTGTCTGCTTTTCTGACTTTTTGTCCTCTTTCGCAGCGGGTTTGGTGCCTTTTTTGAGGTTTTGAATTCTTTCGGTTTCCAGCCTTGGAAATAATGGAACCGGCTCAGATGTTACTCTGGTGCCATCTTTCAGCTGACCCCAATGGAGGTCGGGAATTTTGACAAAACCATCAGAATAACCGATCTGCTTGAGAAATTCTGGGGCGAGATGTGGCATGAATGGCTCAACCAGATGAGTTACGAAGCGAATTCCCTCACCAATGGTATAAAAAACCTCGTCAAGTATTTCAAAGTTCTGTTCTTTTGCCAGTTTCCAGGGTGCTGTTTCATCGATGTATTTGTTCAAGCGCTGAATTAGATCCCAGGTGCGTTTCAGGGCTTCGTGAAACAGCATGTCATTCATGGCCTTGATATAATCAGCCTTGATTTCGGCCGCCATTTTGGCAATTTCGATTGATTGTGGCAATGTTGCGTCTTTCTTGTGGAAAAGGCCTTCGCGGTTTTTCACAATCATCGGCAGGGTTCGCTGACAAAGATTGCCGTAATCATTAGCCAGATCAGCATTGTAGCGGTTGATAAAGTTTTCTTCGGTGTAGGTTGCATCCATGCCGAAGACCATTTCCCGGAAAAGATAGAATCGGAAAGGATCTAACCCAAATTTCGCAACCAGCTCACGAGGGTTGATAATGTTGCCAACTGATTTTGACATTTTCCCTTCACCCGTTACCCACCAGCCATGGGC
>JBMOKV010000084.1:0-3524 GCA_049325495.1 Candidatus Rifleibacteriota bacterium
GTGGGGGTGGGGGCGGTTCTGAAGGAACCGGAGGTTTTGCCGGCAGCCTGGCTGTTATGGTTGAGGTTGGTGTTGGGGTAGAGACTGCCGATTGATTTGGGGGAAATCCTGGTGAAACGGCTGCGGGGCTCGCTGTTGGAACAGGATTTGGGGTAAATGCGGGAACGGCGGGGGCCACTGGTGGAGGGGCAACAACGGGCTGGGGGGTGGGAAGCGATCCGCCCGGATTAATTGTGGGGGGAGCCTGAGTTAAGCTCTGAGTATTGGTGTTTGGGGCTATTGGTGGAAGTGGCGCAGGCCTTGGTGATGGCGGGAGTGTACTGGTGGTGGGAAGAGTTGATGCTGGCTTAGGTGCTTGAGTTTTTAACAGGCCGTTGAGAGAGAAGCCGGATTTCTGTTGTGGCGGTGTCTGCTGATTTCTTTGACTGTTTGCACATTCGTTGCAGATGTAGCCTTCATCGATTTCTTTGTTGCAGATGTTACAATTTGCCACCAGAGTTGCCTCCTCAAATTTGCTGATTTTTCGCATATAGTAACACGTTAAAGAAAAAAATTAAAAAAAAGTTTATCGAATAGTTGTGATAAACAGATATGAGATCCATGCCTTTTCCGCTGTTTGACTTAGTTGCCTTGACAAGCTCAGGTCAACAAAGTATCATGCCGATACTCTGTAAAGACTATTCTGTGAAGGAGCCTATGAACAGATCTAAATTTTTTAATGTCTTTTCAATTCTGATTATACTGGCTTTCATGAGCTCGAGCTCATTTGCAATTGAAAGCAATATCGTTGTCGGATTCAAGGTCGAGGGCAACCGGTTGATCGAAGAGAATGTTATTCTCCTAAATCTGGCCATGAAGGAAGGCGACAGAATATCTCCAGAGGCGGTACAGGAAGAAATAGCCAGACTCGGCGAGATGGGGTATTTTTCTTATGTTGGCGCCGAGATTCGCCCCGATTCTCAGGGCAAAATAGTGGTTTTCAAGGTTGAAGAAAACGCGATTATCGGTGAAATTGAAATCAAAGGCTGCACCAAAGTAAGCAACGACAAGCTTAAGGCAGCTATGGAAAGCAAAATAGGCTCTGTTTTCAATAGCAAACTGCTTACTCAGGATATTCAGCACCTCAATGAAGCACTTGCCCGTGATGGCTATCTTTTTTCAAAAGTTTCCGATGCCTTTGTTCAGGACCAGGGAAGCAAAATCAACGTAGAAATAACTGAGGGTGTGCTTTCAGAAATCAAGATTGAAGGTCTTAAAAAGACCAAGGAAAAAGTTATTCGCCGGGAACTTACAGTTAAGCCCGGAGAGATATACGACAACAAGAAAATCGTCAGAGATCTTCAGAGAATCTACAATCTTGGCTTCTTTGAAGAAGTAAAACGTGATCATTTGCCCGGCAAAACCCCCGAAGAAGTTGTTCTGGTAATTCAGACCGTAGAGCAGAAAACCGGTCGCGCTGGCGTAGGAGCAGGCTACTCTTCTCTGAATGGCCTGGTCGGTTTTGTGAATCTTTCTCAGAACAATTTTCAGGGTGATGGCAAGCGTGTTTATCTGAAAACTGAATTTGGCGGAGTGCAGACCTACGAAGTCGGTTACTTCGACCCCTGGTTCAACAATCGCCCACAGAGCTTTGGTGTTGATTTGTACAACACTCAGTATACGCGCAACCTTTATGACAGCGGAAATACTCTTACTGAATATGATGAAAAGCGCAAAGGTGGCTCGATCACTCTTGGACGCCGCATTCGTCGTGATGTTGACCTTTCGTTCCGTCTCAGAGATGAAGATGTCGAACTAAAGCCAACCGATTCGACCGCGACTGCTCCTGCGGGTTTGTTCAATGGCAGATTGCAGACTTTCGCTGCGATAATCGATAAGGATACCAGAGATAACCGCTTTCGCCCTTCCCGCGGCTTACATGATTCATTCTGGGTTGAAACTACCGGTGGTTTGCTTAAGGGGCCCAATCAGTATACCAAATACATGCTGGCTCTTCGCCGATATATAGCTGTTTCTCAGAATCGTAAAACCGTTCTGGCAGTTCAGGGTGTAGGTGGTCAGACTACTTTGGGCTCAGGCTTCGTGCCGATTTATGATATGTTTTCAATCGGTGGCAGCAACACTGTCAGAGGTTACGAAGAACGGGAATTTCTCGGAACCAAGGTTGCATATGGAAATCTTGAGCTGCGTCAGAATTTCAGCAAGAACTTCGATGCAGTTCTGTTTTACGACCTGGGCAGTGCCTGGGGCACCGATTTTAACAGGAAAAAAATGGATTTTGATCTGAAACAGGGTTTTGGTGTTGGTATAAGGCTCCAGACTCCCCTTGGCCCGGTGGCTCTCGACTATGGTAAAGCCTCTGACCGCGGTGATGGTATGACCTATATCAATTTCGGTTCGTCTTTCTAATAAGGTTTTGAATAAGAATAAGGTTTAAGGAGAGCAATTCAGATGAAAAAACAGATGTTGAAACTTTTACTCGCAGCGGGCCTGGTTGCCAGCCCAATCATTGCTTCAGCAGCAGAATTTGGTATCGTTGACGCTGCCAAGATTTTTAACAAATACAATGAGACTCAGAAAACCAAACAGGTTCTTGAATCAGAAAAAGAAAAGCTGCAGAAAGAACTTGAAGCTAAAAAAGCTGCAGTGAAGAAACTCGATGATGAATATGTTGCGGTCGCCAAAAAAATGCAGGAACTGCGCGATTCCAAAAAAGAAGCCGAAGCATCAAAAAGCGAAGCTAAGCTGAAAGAACTTAGACAGCAACTGGCCAAGGAAAGCGGAGAGCTGCAGAAGTTCTTCGAAGAATCGCAGAAGCGCCTGTATGACATGGAAGAAAAGGAAATGGGTTCTTTGTCAAAAGCTCTTGATGAAAAAGTAGATTCGGTAATCAAGCAGATTGCTACCAAACATAAAATCAAAGCTGTATTTGAAAAGAGATTTTTCTATTATGGCGATGAAGCAGTGGTCAAAGACATCACTGAAGAAGTTCTCGCAGCATTGAATAAAGCCAAGTAAAAAAGGGGCTGTCTTCTGAAAGCGGGGTTGGTTTAAAAGAACATTTGAACTGATTCAACTCCCGGGAGACAGCCACAAATTTGATGAAATCAGGGCAGACCAAAAAAGTTACGTTAGCGCAGATTGCTGAATTAACCGGCGGTCGGCTCGAATCCAGCCCAGAACTTGAAATTTCTGGTATTGCGCCGATCGAGAAGGCAAAGCCCGGTCAGATAACCTTTCTTTCCGGTGCCAAGAACTACCAGCAGCATCTTGAAAACCTCTCAAAGACTGAGGCTTCCGCGGTAATTGCTCCGGAAGACGCCCCTGAAATAAATCTGCCCACTATTCGTCTGAAAAACCCTTATTACGGGCTGGTTAAAGCTCTCGAACTCTTTTTTCCTGATAATCGCCCCAGTTACCATATTCACCCGACCGCTTTCGTCAGCGAGCATGCGCAAATTGGTGAGGGAGTTACGATAGAAGCCGGTGCGGTTATCGAGACTGGTGCTGTTGTCGGCTCTGGC
>JBMOKV010000085.1:0-3478 GCA_049325495.1 Candidatus Rifleibacteriota bacterium
AATTTTGCCATCAGTGGGATATATTCGGCCCAGGATCATTCTGAACCGCCATTCACGAATATTTGTCAGGAAATTTCCCGTCTTCTGCCTGAAAACCATCAATGGCAAAGACTCAGCGACTCAGAAAAGTCTCAATTGCTTTCTCAAACTTTGATCAGCAGTGGGTTCAGGCCCGAAGAAATGTTTTTCTTTTTTGCCAACCCCGCGGACTTTGCTCTGCTGATCAATGGAAATTTTAACCTTGCTCAGATCGAGCTGATGATTCCAGGCTGCGAATCTATCGATGACAACAACCTGCTGATAAAAAATCTGACCGAAGGCAAAACGCCCCTGCAGCTGCAGGTAAGAACCGAGCAGATTCTTCTTTGCCCGTTGGAAAGTTCACCGGCGATCATCGATCGTCTGCAAAACCGGCAAAATAATCTGCCGCAAAAATTTTCGGCGTTCACCAGCATGATGAAAGGCCGACCTGCGGTAGCCGCCGAAATTGATTTCTCTTCTTTTGCAACCAGTCTGGCTTCTTCAGGAATTGAATTGCCAATTGATCTTAAAACCATGCAGCATCTTCGCCTGATTGCCGACAACCAGCTGACCAAAATGCAGCTTTTTCTTCCTGAAGCAGAAGCGCGACAAAAACTGGCAGAGCTTCTGAAACCTGATTTTTTCAATGCTTTGATCACTTCCGGCAGCTCATTCAAAGTAAAAGAAAACGGAAAAAGCATTTTTGTGGAAACCGATGCCAGTAGTGAACTTGAACAGGCGATCAGCCAGAAATTTGCCGGTCTGCTGATGCATTTTGTCATTAAACATCGTGCCGATCAGTTTTCCGACTATTTAAAAGAACCTGAAATGGCTCTCAAAAATGAGTAAGTCTCAGCCATTTGCCCAGACCGGAAAACCGGTAAGAAATTCAGCAAAAGCCATAATAATTGTGGAAGGGCGTCTGCTCACCACTAAAAACCATGACCTGTTCGGAGATTTTTACCTTCTTCCGGGTGGGGGACAAAATCACAGTGAAATTCTGGTCGAAACCCTGAAGCGTGAATGCCTTGAAGAAACAGGGGCAACGATAGAAGTTGCAGACCTGGTGCTTATTCGAGAGTATCTATCGGCCAGACATCAGTTTGCTGAGTTTGACCCGACAATTCACCAGATTGAGTTCATGTTTGCCTGTCACCTTCTCGAACCAGTGCTGACTCACCCGACAACTGAACATGACAGCATGCAGACCGGAATCGCCTGGCTTGAAATTTCAAAATTAGACGAGTACCGACTTTATCCAGAAGTGCTGAAATCGCTGCTGAAAAAACATCCCGACCTGATTTTCCCGAAAATTTACCTGGGCGATATCAATTAAATATTTATTCGAATCTGAACGCCTCGATAGGATCAAGCTGTGATGCTTTCCATGCCGGGTAGAGGCCGAAGAAGATACCCACGCCTCCGGAAAAGATAAAAGAAACCACCACTGCGGGCATCGAAACTTCTGGTGAAAAGCTGATAAAGTAACTGATAATCTTCGAAAGGCCGATACCGCCCAGAATTCCAATGCTGCCACCAATACATGAGAGGGTAACCGCTTCGATGAGAAACTGGTAGAGAATATCACTGGTTTTAGCACCAATAGCCATTCTTATTCCTATTTCTCTGGTTCTTTCGGTTACCGACACCAGCATGATATTCATGATACCGATACCGCCAACCAGCAAAGAAACGCTGGCGATGCTTCCGAGCAGCATGCCGATGATGGCAAGGGTCGAGCCGGCCATTTCAGCAATATCTTCCTGAGTACGAATATGAAAATCTTCATCGTCTTCTTTTACCCGGTGGCGGCGGCGCAGAACCTGGGTTATTTCTTCTTTTGCAGTTTCAACCAGCTCAGATGTTCTGGCGGAAACATTGAACATATGGGCATGGGTTGCCCCAAGAATACGGCGCTGAATTGCCTCGAAAGGCACAAGAATCTGGTCGTCCTGATCGGCGCCCATCGAGGTTTCACCACGTTCTTTCAATACGCCGATTACGGTCAAAGGCAGTTTTTTGAATCTGATCGTCTGACCAATGGGATTGAGGTTGCCAAAGAGGTTTTCGACAACCGTCATGCCGATAATGCAGACTTTTTGCCCACTTCGGGCTTCGGCAGCGGTAAAAAACCTTCCCCGGTCAACCTCTCTGGAAGCAATCTGCAGATAATGCTCATTGCAGCCCATGACATTGGTCTGCCAGTTTTTGTTGCCAAAAACCGCCTGGCCGCCACTTCTTACGATGGGGGTTATCAGTCCGACCGACGGGCATTCCCGCTCGATGGCCTGAGCATCTTCGGGAGTAAGTGTTGTTGCTGACCCCCGGGGACCATGAAAACCTCTTTTGCTTGCCGCACCTGGCAAAACCATTATCAGGTTGGTACCCATTTTTGCGATGTTTTCCTGAACCGAATTGTAGGCCCCCTGCCCCAGACCAACCATGGCGACCACAGAAGTTACGCCGATTATGATACCAAGGGCGGTGAGAAATGAACGCAGTTTGTTGCGCCCCAGGCTTATCAGAGCAAGCTTGATTATTTCAAATAAACTCATGGTTTACTGTTCCTCGAGACTGTCGCGACGCGGCAGTTTTCTGATTTCTTCGGCAGCAATCAATCGTTTCTGCACCTGGTAATCATCGACGATAACCCCGTCTGAAAGCCTTACAACTCTGCGACTGTAAAGTGAGATATCGGGCTCGTGAGTTATAAGCACAATGGAAATCCCGCGACTGTTCAAACCCTGAAAAATATCCATTACTTCGACACTTGAATATGAATCCAGATTGCCGGTGGGTTCGTCGGCCAGAATGACCGAAGGGTTATTCACCAGAGATCTGGCAATGGCAACCCGCTGTTGCTGGCCGCCAGAAAGCTGATTCGGGTGATGATGCTCGCGCCCTTTCAGCCCGACCGCTTCAAGAGCCTGCATGGCCCGCGTGCGCCTCTCATCGACGTCGACCCCGGCATAGACCATGGGAAGTTCGACATTTTCAAGGGCGCTTGTACGTGAAAGCAGGTTAAACCCCTGAAATACAAAGCCAATTTTGCGGTTACGTATCACTGCCAGCTCATCTTTGGAAAACCCGGAAACATCTTCGCCTTCAATCAGATACTGCCCGGTTGTGGGGCGGTCGAGACAGCCAAGAATGTGCATCAGTGTTGATTTTCCCGAGCCAGAACTTCCCATGATCGAGGTGAATTCTCCTTCATAGAAGCAGATATTCAGCTTTCTCAGAGCCCTGACCGATACTCCATCCATGAAGTAAGTCTTTACCAGATCTCTGACTTCGAGCAATGGTTTCTGGGTCATGATTACATCCGCCTTGTGGCCCGCCTCAAAGAACGGGCATTGAACAAACCGCCTTCACGCGAGCCGTTCTCGCCTTCGCCGCCACTGCCAGTGCCAATGATTACTTTGTCGCCTTCTTTCAGGTCTCCGGAAAGCACTTCAAT
>JBMOKV010000086.1:0-3473 GCA_049325495.1 Candidatus Rifleibacteriota bacterium
CCTTATTTTTACCGGTTATCCTCTGGTTTTTGGCTGGGGAAAAAGAATAGAGGGCTCTTTTGCTGAATCGAAAAGTCCGCAGAGCAGCACTGTTGTCTTTTCTATGGCAGGCATGGTTGGCAATCTGCTGCTTTGCCTGGTAACGGGCTTTATCATAACCATGATTCCGCGGTCAGATTTTCTTTTCAATCTGGCCACCACCTCTACCGGAGCATTTTTAACGGTTTTTCTCTTTAGAACATTTGCGATAAGCCTTGCGGTAGCTCTGTTAAATCTTCTGCCGATTCCACCATTTGATGGCGGGTATCTGTTTTTTGAATTTTTGCCGGCCAGATTTCACCATCTTCAGACGAAACTGCACTTTTTGAGCTTGTTGATTGTCGTTACTTTAATTGTAACCGGCATGGCGGACAAATTTTTCCTGGTTCCATGGCATTTTATCACTGAATTACTCTGTGGTGGACTGGCGGCATATGTAATTAAGCCTTCAGGATTCGTAACCGATTTTCTGCAGTGAATGTTTGAGCAAAATAACACGACTATGATATCATTAATTAAAATCAAACGAGATTGGAGAAATCTATGCCAGCTACCAAGGTTCCTCAGGAAATACCAGGTCTCTATAAAATAATTCCATTAAAAGAATTGCGCAAAACTCCCGGGGTAAACTTCGATTACCTTTCAAATAAAGAGCTTCCGAGAATCGACGGCATTGACCGGGTCATTCACACAACCGGGGCTGTTTCACCAGGTCCGGTCGGCGATGTGGCACGCCCATGGTATATGCATCATCATCAGGCCGACAATCTGATGGTGCTTCACGGTGAAAGATTTGTTGAAATCTACACCAAACAGCATGGCAAGATCGTCAATGTCGATGTTACGCCCAACCGCATCATCATCGACGGCGAACTGGCTTTTGATGGGCCGGCAATGCTGGTCTGGCCGGTGAATGTTTTTCACCGCATTCGCAGTTGCCCTGAAAAAGGCTCGGCATCGATCAATTTTGCCGTAAGATCGCCAGAATTCAATATTAAAACCAATTTTCACATCTACGATCTTAACACTGAAACGGGTGAATACCATGTTATTCGTGAAGGTCACCTGGATCAGCCTCCCGCAGCGGAATAACGGGCTGTTAAACTAGATGAAAATCCGATTTTCCGGCGAGGCTTTATTAAGTAATCCGCAGCTTAACAAGGGAACAGCCTTTTCAGAGCGCGAGCGCCGCGACTTTGCGTTAAGTGGGAAATTGCCGCCGCGCATTGAAAGCATAGAAATGCAGACAGCGAGGGTTCTGGCACAGCTGCAGAAAAGAATTGGCGCGCTGGAAAAAAACCTGTTTTTAAACGAGCTCTACGCGGTTAACCGCACGCTTTTTTTCAAGGTCGTCGATCTTAATCTTGAAGAGCTGCTGCCGATAATTTACACACCGACAATCGGCGATGCGGTAATGGAATACAGCCTGAATTTCGTCAACCCCCAGGGTCTGATAATCGGGCCTGATGATCTGGACCGAATCGATGAAATTTTCGCAGCCTACGACCCAGACGAGCTGGATATCGCCGTGGTGACCGATGGAGAAGGGGTGCTTGGCATCGGGGATCAGGGAATCGGTGGTCTGAACATCGCCATCGGAAAACTCATGGTTTATACTGCCTGTGCAGGAATTAATCCATTCAAAACCCTGCCGATTCAGCTGGATGTGGGGACCAATAACCGCACGCTGCTCGAAGACCCGCTATATCTTGGGTTGAGAAAAGAAAGAATGAGCGGGCAGCCATATTATGAATTTATCGAAAGATTCGTCACTGCATTCAAAAAGAGATTTAAAAAATCTTTTTTACACTGGGAAGACTTTGGCAAAGACAACGCGAGAAAAGTTCTCGATCTTTACCGAACAGCTCATCCATCATTCAATGATGACATCCAGGGCACTGGCGCAATTGCTCTGGCGGCAGTATTGACGGGGATACGAAAAAGCGGCGTTCCTTCAGATCGTCATCGATTCTGCATTTTTGGTGCCGGCACCGCCGGAGTTGGGATCGCCGACCAGATCTGCCAGGGCCTTGCCGAGCTGGAAAATTCAAGCATAGAAGAGGTACGCCGGCGATTTTATCTGATCGACCGTCACGGTCTGATCAGGCAGGGGCAGGATCGCACCCTGGATTTTCAAAAACCGTATATCCGCACTTACGAAGACATGCAGGGCTGGGTATGCACCGGCCCACAGGAATGCACTCTGTCTGACACTCTAAGGCACGCTGGCATAACGGTATTAATCGGTTGCTCAACGGCTTCAGGGGCGTTCAATGCCGAAGTTCTGCAGCAGATGCATAAAAACACCCCCCACCCCATCATACTTCCGCTGTCAAATCCGACAAGCAAAGCAGAGGCGACGCCGGTACAGATCATCGAGGCTACTAACGGCAAAGCTTTCATTGCAACCGGCAGTCCATTTGATCCTGTTGAGTATGACGGGCGCACGTTCAAGATTTCTCAGTGCAACAATGCTCTGGTTTATCCAGGCATCGCTCTGGGCATGTTGATTTCATCAGCTTCACAACTTACCGAACGCATGC
The DNA here is from genome assembly GCA_049325495.1 of Candidatus Rifleibacteriota bacterium. Lineage (GTDB taxonomy): Bacteria > Muiribacteriota > Ozemobacteria > Ozemobacterales > Ozemobacteraceae > DYKG01. The sequence continues at coordinate 2,583 of JBMOKV010000086.1, forward strand.
TTTTTGCGGCAAGTATGGCAGTATCCGAAAACTGCAATACCGATGCAAAAAACACCGAACTGCTTCCGGCGCTTCAGCATGTCAAAAAGCTCTCGGCAAAAGTCGCGGTGGCAGTGGCAATGCAGGCTGCGGCAGAAGGCCTTGCAGAAAAAACTTCCGAAGATTCATTACACGAGAAGATCGCTGAGAAAACCTGGCAGCCAGAGTATGCAGAATATTTTCGTGCTGATTGATATGGCCTGAAATCAGGCGATCTTGATTTTCATTGCACATCGAGCAAACTGTCTTACGAAGTTTGCTTTACATCATGCTGATTTCACGAAGGCTGGCTGAATTTTTGCGGGTGTTTTTTTTGTTTAAATGAGATAGAATGGAAAAAATTCTTTAAAACTTGAAGGTTTCGATAGAAAGAGGGAGCTGCATGTTCTGGGCAAAATACAGAGGATGGTTTTTACTGATAGTTTATATCGTGTTTTTCGGTCACACTGCTTTATGGCATCATTTTGGCTGGGAAAAAATCGGCCATCTTGGCTTTGGCTGCATTTTTGGAACGATGCGTGACGGCGTAGTAACTGCAGGAACGATCTTTACCCTTCTGATTTTTCTGCACGCCCTGTTTTTTGGCGGAGTTTTCTGCGGCTGGATGTGCCACTGGGGAATTTTGCAGGATATCGCAGCCTGGATAATGAAAAAGTGCGGCATCAAGCCATTGATGGCGCAGACTAATTCAAAATTGATTCCGTGGTTCTGGTTTCTCATCATGATAGGCCAGGTCGTGCTTTTCTGGGCATATACAGGTTTTCCGACCAGCCTTTCATTCAAGATGAATGCCAACCCGGTCTGGTTCATGGTTCCACGATCGATTCTAATGATTGTTTTAACCACGATAAT
>JBMOKV010000087.1:0-3469 GCA_049325495.1 Candidatus Rifleibacteriota bacterium
CGGGCATTGCGGCCAGCTCAGGGTCGGCCTGCACCAGCGGCAGTCTTGAGCCCTCACATGTTCTGATGGCCATGCAGGTTCCCTTTTCTTATGCCCATGGATCGGTGCGTTTCTCTCTGTCGAAATTCACCACCGAAGAAGAAATAGATTACGTTATTGCGACCGTTCCCCCGATTATTCAAAAACTGAGAGAAATGTCGCCATTCTACGACCCGAACAAATAAGGCAACTTAAAAAAAAAAGCCGTTACGCCAAGCGTAACGGCTTTTTTGCTTCAGCTTTTCGCAGGAAACTTGCGAATCATTTCCTGTCTTATGTTCTCAGGCACCAGATCACTTACATCGCCACCATAGCGGGCCACTTCCTTGGCAATGCTCGAACTGAGAAAGGAAAAGCGTGGTGATGACATGAGAAAAACCGTTTCAACTTCAGGTGAAAGATGGTTGTTTACCGAAAACATCTGCATTTCATACTCATAGTCCGAGACCGCCCTTAAACCTCTGATAATGGCACAGGCTCCTACTTTCAAACAGAAGTCGACGAGCAGGCCATTGAAGTGAATGGCACGGGTATTTTCAAATGGCCTGATAACCTCGCTGATCAATTCCACCCGTTCCTGGGGCGAAAAAAGACATGATTTTGAAGGGTTAACCAGAACGCCGATAATAACGTGGTCAAACAGACCGGCAGCGCGTTTGAGAATATCAAGATGACCATTGGTAAAGGGGTCAAAACTACCCGGGTAAACTGCCACTCTCATAATTCTTTTCCTATATAATCATTTAAATCATAACCCAGCTGCAACATCAGATTTCTGAATGCAACCACGGGAAAACCCACCACATTGAAATAACAGCCCTCGAGTTTTTCGACGAAAAGCCCCGCATGCCCCTGAATACCGTAAGCTCCCGCTTTATCGTAGGGTTCGTCGGTGTTCAGATAAAATTCCACATCCCGCTTGCTCAATTCGCGAAAGAAAACTCTGGTAACTTCTGCATGAGAAAGGGTTCGCAAGCCTTTTACATCAACTACCGCCAACCCGGTTATAACCCGATGCCGCTTGCCCGAAAGGGAATGCAGCATATTCTCAGCATCTTTTCGATTTGCGGGTTTGCCAAGAATGGCGTCACCCTGCACCACAATCGTATCGGCACCGATAACGATACCTTCCCTCAAAGCGGAGGCTGCATGAAAAGCCTTGAAACCGGCAAGCTTGGCGGCCTGCTGTTCAGGGGTAAGATCCATTACATCTTCGAACTTTTCCTGATAAGGAGAATCGATGAGCGAAAAGGGTATCCGCAGGCCGGCAAGAATCTCACTTCTTCGCGGCGACTTTGATGCCAGATAGATTTTGGGAAGTCGGTCATTCATTTTTTCAGGTTCTCCTTAGAAGTTCAGCCGTAACTCCAGCCACGATCAGGCCTGATGGAATAGCGATCCAGATCATGATCGCCAGATGAAACCAGATGGCCATTTCCTGGGCAAACATCAGCTGCACCGTCATCAGCTGGGCCCAGTTGCTGGCCAGAGCTCCGGCAATGCTCAGGGTTGCCAGCCCCGATTCCGGTGCAAGCTTCCTTATTATCGACATGCAGACCGCTGAACTTAACGCGCCCGCCAAAGAAATCAGATAAACCGGCGAAAAAAGGCTGCCCATTACAATTCCCGCAAGAAAGGTCCTGACCATGGCGACTCCAAAACCGGCAGAAACCGATATTCGCAGCAGGGCAAAAAGGGTCATGGCATTTGCCAGTCCCGGCTTAAGCCATGGCAGCAGGCGGGGAAGCGGCGACTCGATGATCTGCAAAGCTGCAGCACTGGCAGCCAGAATCGCTACCATGGCAATCTTTCGAGTGCGGCTCATTGGGGCTGTTTCCTTCATGGCAGAATTATCTTGAGATTGCATCCACATCACTCCTGCCTTTCTCAACCGAAACCACAACGCCGTTCGGTACGCAAATCAGACTGCCGCTTTTTATCCAGCCGTAATTCATGCAGATTTCTTCATGACAGGTTGAAGAAGCGATTCGAACTGCGCCGTCAGCCCTGAATTCAACCGTTGCCGGGCCAAGGATGCCCTGCAGATGCAATGGTTCAGCAGGTATTGATTCCAGTTCAATCATCTGTGGCGGTTGTGAAAAAATCTGAATACGATATCGGCTTATTTCTCCCCTGCCCTCACGGCTATGAGCAAACCAGGCAACCCCTGACACGAAGAGCAGAGCGATTATAAAAAAGAAATCACGGCGCCTGGCGAAAACTGGTGCGGATTCTATTGTTTCTGGTTCTTGAACCATGAGCTACCCACTTTATTTATCAGCAAACGGTTATCATTGGTCAGAAACAGGGCAGGAACCCCCATTTGTTCGGTCCAGGAAAGCGCTTCATTTTCTGGCATGGCAAAGGCAGCGGTGCTGAAAACATCTGCATCGACCGGGTCACTGGCAATAACCGTCACCGACTGGTAATAATCGACGGGCCTGCCGTTAAACGGGTTCATTATGTGCCCAAGTTTTTTTCCATCGACTTCGACAAAGCGCTCATAACTGCCGGATGTAGAGATAGCTACGGGCAAGCGACTTTCAATGACCGCAAGCGCAGAATTATCACGCGGATCTCTGATCGAAATTTTCCAGGCACTGCCATCTGGCTTGCTGCCCTCAAACCAGATATCTCCCGCATCGTCAATCAGAAAAGCGGCACACCCGCTTTCTCGCATCGCACGGGCAGCCAGTTTTACCGCATAACCGCCCGCAATTCCGCCATAATCAAGTATTGTACCGCTTGCCATGCTGATATTACCGTTTTCTGCGAAAACAACTCTTTTTTTCAGGCCGGTTTTTTCGAGCAACTGCCCTATTTCAGCTTCTTCAGGCTGGCGGCCAATGCGGTTCGGGTCATAAAAGCCGTAGGCTTTCTGCAGCACGGCAAAGGTCGGATCAAAAAATCCCCTGGTCTGCTCGAACGCTTTTGCGGTATGACCAAGAAGATCTCTCATCAAGGTTGAAGGCTCAAGATTCAAAGACTGATTGAGCTTTGTCGCCTCTGAATCGGGCAAATGAATTGACGCACTTTTCTCGACCCGGGCGAACTCAGCAAACCCACGATCAATTGCAGACCTGGCCGCCTTTTCAGCGCCATAGGCCCGTATCAGAATCATGGTATCCATCATCAGGCGCATTTCGGTTACCGATTCTCTGCCGGCATGAAAATAGATGACCAGCCCGGCCAGAATCAGCAGCACAAGAAAAAAACCGATTTTCCCGTTTGCCATAATCAACCTGAATAATGATTGTTGAGATTACAACAATACTTTAGATTGATTACGGGTTACAACATAAAATTGTTGACTTTTTTTCGCACAGATGATAATTTAAATTTTACGCAAAGGCTCGTAGCTCAGTTTGGTTAGAGCACCACGTTGACATCGTGGGGGTCAGCGGTTCAAGTCCGCTCGAGCCTATTTTTT
>JBMOKV010000088.1:0-3465 GCA_049325495.1 Candidatus Rifleibacteriota bacterium
ATGTGTACGAAAAGGAAATCCCCATGAATTTAATCGGAAATTTGAGGCAGAAATTTTTCTTGAAGCTGGTTCTAATTGTTTTTGTTGTGCTGTTAACCGGGTGTGGAAAGAGTATCAAGTCAGCAAGAATAAAAGACTGGTATGCAAAAGGTTTCGATAAAAGCCAGTTTTCTGACAAGCTTACTCTGGAAGAAACCGATCTTGCTCTGGCTTATTGCTTCAAATCGATCAGTAATCCAAAATTGCTGGAAGAAGAAATCACGGTTGGCGAAGTCATTGAATTGATGCGCAAAGAAGCTGAAAAAAAACAATAGGTTTTTGGGTGTCATGGTTGGAGCTCCCACCTCCACCGCGTGGTGGGAGAAACCAGAACTGACGGCACAAGCCTGCAAGTTTAAAGGCCAAAGGTTCGCGGCTTTTAAGCGGTCATTCCATTCACGCGTATTTGAAAGCCGCTTTGATCTATACGTTTGTTAAAAAGCGGGCTGGTATTAACCAGCCCGCTGAGAAATATTAAGTTAAATTGGCCTTGGAAACTTATTTCAAATTTTAGAGCGACATCACCTTCTGATAGGTTTCTTCAATTTTTTTCATGGCTTCGGCGGCGAGTTTTTCTGCTTCAGCTTTAACCTCATTTTTCATTTTTTCATAGGCTTCGGTGACCCGTGACTTATCTTCGGCGCTGAGCTTTTCAAGGCGGCCCATCATTTTTTCTTTTCCGGCTTCCATGCGCTCAACCAGTTTGGTTTTGGCATTGGTGATGTTTTCTTTGAATTTGTTGTAGCGCTCAGTAGCTTTGGTTTTGCGTTCTTTCAGCTTTTCTTCTGCCTGGGTGAGTTTCTCGGCGGGGGAAGCGGCGCCGTCTTTGCCCGGTTTGCCTTCTCTGAGCTTGGTCAGTCTTTCAGAAGACTTGTCGATTCTTTCTGCCAGAGTGGCGAGTTTCTGATTGAGCTTTTCGAAGCGACCTTTGATGCGTTCGAGAATCTTGGCTTTGCGTTCTTCCATCTTCTGAAGAATTTTGTTCGCATCGGGAGCCTTCTTTTCAAGCTTAGCATCGGGCGAAGCTTCCTGGGCATATACACCAGCGGGGATCAGAGCGACGAAAAGGGCCAGCACTATTGTCATTGCGATAAACTGTTTCATGGGTTTCCTCCGGTTTTGGTTTGCTGTTTTTTAATATAGCAACAGCCGTGCCAACTTTGAAGTTGGCTCCAGAAAACGATTTTGGCGGATGCGTCAACATTTTGACGTTTTTGCTGCTTGCCGGGCGTCAGATTTTTAACGCTCGCCCATTCAATGACAAAGTTTTGACGTTTTGCTAAGAGTTTGCACCCCGGCATGCCGATAGATTTACCGGATAATTGTATATTGTAAGGAAATTGCCATTAAACCGACGCTGAAACAATTCATGCTGCTGCTGATCATTGGCCAGATCTTTCTGGTCGGTGCGATCATTCGATCTGATTCGGTCTCTTTCAGCGATGTTGAAGATTTCCATGAAGCCCAGGCAGACATGGAAATGAAGGTGCCCGGCCTTTGTGAGTCTGATCTGATGCTTGATCAGATGCGCGAAGATCAGATGCCGGAACCGGAAAAGCTGGAAGAAGAAGTTTCTCTGCTCGATCTGAAATTCCGCACTGAAGACAGCTTTGAGGTTGCAGATTTCCATCTTTCTGAACGGGTAAAAATCTATCGCAAAAATCAGGGCGGCAAACTGCTGCGCATCAGATTGATGCCGGCCATTTCCGCTTTAACTGCAAATCAGCAGCAGGAACTGGAAAAGCATTTTGACAAATTCTCGCTTTATCAGACCGATAAGTATTCAGAAATGCTCTTTTCTGCCGGCGGGCGCATTGGTAACCCCTATGTGGCAACCGACAGTGCCGGCCTTTTCCGCCTGAGCATTCCTTTCCAGCGTGAAAAGAAGGGCTTTCCCGTAACTGCCGAAGAAAAGGTCGCCGACGGGGTGACTTATTATCGTGATCGGGTGCCGGTTAACGGCAGACATTCAGATGTTCACATTCTCAGAATCGAGCCCTTTGCCAGTGCCATCAAGGTTTTTCCGGTGCTGGCAAATGAAGGTATCGCGCAAAAAGAAGTTCTCTCGTCGATGGCAAAGCGCTACAACGCCATTGCCGCCATCAACGGCGCCTATTTTACTTCCCGCGGCGACCCGATCGGAACTTTGATAATCAATCGCCACCTGATAAGTTCGCCGCTTTATCGTCGCTCAGTTTTCGGCATTACCGAAGACGAAACGCTGGTCTTTGGAAACCCAGATTTTGCCGGGGTTTTGCGCTCAGGCAAAACATCGGTAAAGATTGATGCAGTAAATCAGCCCAGACGGGGCGACAACCTGGTCGTTTACACTCCTGAATACTCGCGCAGCACTTTGACCGGTGAAGATGGCCTCGAACTGGTTCTGGTCAAGGAAAAAATCGTGGGAATTCATCAGCATGACGCTTTGATTCCGCCCGATGGCGTCGTGGTTTCTGCCGGTGGAAGCAAGGCGCAGGAGCTGGCTGGTTTGCGACTTGGCCAGACAGTTAAGCTCGATTACTCGATCGACCGCCCCTGGAATTTGATTAAACACGCAGTGTGTGGTGGTCCTCGCCTGGTTTCAGACGGGCAGATCGATATCAACGGCAAAGAAGAAAAATTTGACAATTCCATCGTTCATGGACGTCATCCCCGCACTGCGGTCGCTCTAACCTTCTCTGGAGACCTTCTGTTTATCGTAGTAGATGGTCGTTCGCAGAGAAGCAATGGTATGAAACTGGATGAAATGGCAGCCTACCTGCGGCGACTCGGGGTTCGGCATGCAATAAACCTTGATGGAGGCGGATCTTCGTCGATGATTGTCAAGGGCAAGACGGTTAACAAGCCTTCAGACGGAGGAGAGCGCAGAATTTCCAACGGGATTCTGGTAACCATGCAATGAAAACCATGAAGATAATTATTTCTCTCGCCATCCTGTTCAGCCTGCTTTGTCCGACTGGTTTTGCCGCTGAAGTTGAAATTCTTCCGCTTAAAGATATCAAAGTTGGCATGAAGGCAATAGGAAAAACCGTGGTTATCGGTAAAAAAATCGAAACTTTCGATGTGGAAATTCTCGGCGTTCTGTCAAACAACAAAGTTAACGAAAATCTTCTGATCAACGGCAATTCGATTCTGGTAAAAGTCAGTGGCGATGTAATAAAAAGGGCTGGCGGCATTGCTGCAGGCATGAGCGGTAGCCCGGTTTATGTTGATAACAAGCTTATCGGCGGCATCAGTTCAGGCTGGGTAATGACCGATCACACTGTCGGTCTGGTGACACCCATCGAAGAGATGCTCGAAATCAATCAGTACCCTGTAATGTCGTCGATTGAAAAATCATTTGAAACAGTGTGGAACCTTTCAGAACCCGTTGTTATCGGGGGCAGAACCATAAATAGAATCATAGAAGCAGACTTCTGTCCTGCT
>JBMOKV010000089.1:0-3465 GCA_049325495.1 Candidatus Rifleibacteriota bacterium
TTCGAGCTGAAGAGCGATACTTTCGGCAATGAGTTTGGCTTCGATATCAGGAGCTTTGATTTCCTGAATGTTGAGGAATACTGATTTGCCGGTAAGATCTTCAAGTTCTTTTTTGAGAACTTCTACTTTTTCGCCGCCACGGCCGATGATTACACCAGGCTTGGCAGTGAAAATGGTTACGCGCAGTTTGTTGTTCGATTTTCTTTCGATTTCGATTTTACCGATGCCTTCGCGGCGGAATTTTTCTCTATCGATGAAGTTGCGAACTTTAACGTCTTCATGCAGGAATTTGGCGTAGTCGCTGCGTTTGGCGAACCATCTTGAATCCCAGGTTCGGGTAATACCAAGACGAATTCCAATAGGGTTAACTTTCTGGCCCATTATTCTTTACCTCCCTGGGTTTTGGTGGTTTTCTTGGCAGTGGTTTTCTTAGCTGCCGGTTTTTCGGCTTTTGCGGTTTTCTTGGCTTCAGTGGCTTTTGCAGCTGGTTTTTTGCCAGCTTTTTTGGCATCGCCGGTTTCGGCAACTACAGCTTTGGCCATATTGAACTTTTCACGCAGAACGATTTTGGCAGAAGAAGTTCTTTTGTTGATGCGGCAGGCACGACCGCGGGCGCGGGCCATGAATCTCTTCATGATTGAGCCGCCGTCAACGGTAATTTTGGCAACGAACAGGTCGTCGGCTTTCAGATCATGATTGCTGCCGGCATTGGCGATAGCTGATTTCAGAAGCTTAAGAAGAATCGGTGAACCGCTCTTGGGCAGGAACTGGAGGATTCCGAGGGCTTCATCAACGCTTTTGCCACGAATCTGATCAGCAACCAGTCTGAGTTTTCTCGGGCTGATTCTGAGATTGCGAACTACAGCTCTGGGCATTTCGAGCAGGTCGATCAGTCTGGACTTCTGTTTCCATGACAGAGTTCCAACTTTGGGATAAACCTTTTCGAGCTTGCCATTGGGCTGAAGCTGGCGATTATAGAGGCCGGCCTTGGTCAGAATTGCTTCGATTTTGGCGCGGCTGTTTTTGGTATCAAGACCTTTGATCATGCGAAGGCCATTGAACAGATCTACGTCATCGGGAATGGTTACACCAACAAGTCGTAACATTATTTTATTTTCTCCTTCCCTTACTTGGCAGCAGCGGCTTTTTCGCCGGCGTGACCGCGGAAAGTTCTGGTGGGTGCGAATTCACCCAGCTTATGGCCTACCATGTTTTCAGTTATGAAAACCGGAACATGTTTTTTACCGTTGTGAACGGCAATTGTGTGGCCGACCATTTCAGGATATACGGTTGAAGAACGTGACCAGGTCTTAAGCTGGCGCTTTTCACCGCTCTGATTCATGTCATGAATTCTTTTCAACAATCTAGCACAAATAAATGGAGCTTTTTTTGCCATTTTGCTTCTCCCTTACCGTTTTCTGCGCGAAATGATATATTTGCTGGAGTGGTTCTTGGTTTTTCTGGTCTTGTAGCCCTGAGCAGGCTGACCCCAGAGTGATACCGGCGGTCTACCGCGGCTGGTCTGGGCTTCCCCACCACCGTGCGGGTGATCTACCGGGTTCATTGCAGAACCGCGAACGAACGGGCGAATCCCCATCCATCTTTTTCTGCCGGCTTTACCGATGGTAACGTTCATGTGATCTTTGTTACCAACTGAACCGATGACGGCGCGGCAATCAAGCAGGATCATTCTCATTTCGCCAGAAGGCATATTGATCTGAGCATATTTTCCTTCTTTACCAACCAGCTGAGCACTGGTGCCGGCAGATCTTGCGATCTGGGCGCCTTTGCCTGGCTTCATTTCAATGTGATGAATGGTTGAGCCAAGAGGAATATTTTTCAGAGGAAGGCAGTTGCCGGCAATAATATCAGCGCTGGGACCGTTTTCAATCATGTCACCGACTTTGATACCTTCGTGAGCGAGGATATATCTTTTATCACCATCTCGATAGTGAACGAGGGCAATGCGGCAGGTTCTGTTTGGATCGTATTCAACGGTGGTAACAGTACCGGGAACGCCGTCTTTGTTGCGTCTGAAATCAATGATGCGGTAAAGGCGCTTGTTGCCGCCGCCATGATGACGCTGAGTTACATGTCCATGGTGGTTGCGGCCGGCTTTGCGGTGCAGCCATTCACAGAGAGGTTTGTAGGGCTTATCAGTAGTGATTTCATCAAATGAAAACCCAGTGATGAAGCGGCGTGAGGGGGTGGTAGGTTTATAGATTTTGATACTCATTTTTTGCTCCTATTCCTACTTAGGAAATGCCTTCAAAGAAAGTGATTGAATCGCCTTCTTTAAGGGTAACAATGGCCTTTTTCCAGGTTGGGGTATAACCATGGAAAACCCCACGTCTTTTGGGTTTACGAACCACGTTGATTGTATTGACTTTGGTTACGGTTACTTTAAAAAGAGCTTCGACGGCATCTTTGATCTGGGTTTTGTTGGCATTTCTGGCAACGCGGAATTGATAGATTCCTTCGCCCATGCGGTCATAGCTTTTTTCTGAAACTATGGGTCTGATTACGATATCCTGAGGCATATTCATTTTACCAGGACCTCCTCGAGCATTTTCACGGCTTTATCGCTGATGGCAACATGGCCAAATTTCAGCAGATCTACCGAATTAACGTGCATCGGAACGACAACCTTAACATTCTTCAGGTTGGAAACGGCACGTCTGGTGTTAGCATTGATTTCGGGAACAACCAGGAGAGCCTTTTCGATTTTGTGGCTCTTAAGGAAAGCTGCAACATCTTTGGTTTTCCCGCTGGTGAAATCGAGACCTTCGATAATGCGAATGGCGCCTTCATTGGCTTTTTCGGTCAAAATACCGATAATTGCGCGATCAACCATTTTTCTTGGCGGGCGAATGTCGAAAGCATGCGGGCGGGGTCCAAAGCAGGTGCCGCCACCGACGAAGATGCCGGCTTTGATGCTGCCATGACGGGCACGACCGGTGCCTTTCTGGCGATAGATCTTGCGGGTGCTGAAATTCACTTCACCTCTGGTTTTGGTGAAGGCATTACCCTGGCGCTCATTGTTGAGCTGTGCTTTTACAACGTCGTTGATGGTCTGAGGATGTGCCTTGGTGGCAAAAATCTCATCATTAAGTTTGAGTGAACCACTCTGGGTTCCATTCATTTTGTAAATCTTGGCTTCCATTTTTTCCTCCGTTCCTTAAGCCTGGTGCTTGATAACGACCAGACCATTGGCGGCGCCGGGAACTGAACCCCGCACCAACAGAAGGTTTTTCTGTTCGTCAACTTTAACAACCTTCAGACCACGTGCAGTTCGTTTGACATTACCGTACTGACCGGGAAATTTTTTGCCTTTCCAGGTTCTTGACAAATTCGTTCCTGAACCAGCGGAACCGGTCGCGCGGCTGTAGTCAGATGCACCATGTGTCATCGGCTGACCATTAAAATTGTGTCTTTCCATCGCTCCGGAGAAACCTTTACCCTTGC
>JBMOKV010000090.1:0-3463 GCA_049325495.1 Candidatus Rifleibacteriota bacterium
CCGCATCATTTCGATTTTCGAGTTGATTTCAGCAACCGGGTAAAGGCAGGCGATAAAAACATCCCGGATTTTAATGCCGGGAAAACAGGCTGCCAGGTAAGCCTGCCCGTCAATTTCGATTTTGGTCGAGGTGATTCGTTGATTGATAATGCCGATTTTAACCAGCATTTCAATGGCACTGTGAATCTCTTTTCCTGATGGCACCCATTTTTGTTCAGAGGGGTGATAAGAAACCAGTTCAAGCTGGGAATTGCCGAAATGAAACCTTTCGAGAAGTTTCTTTTCCAGGTAATTGACCGCATTGAACTGGGCTTTGGTATTACTTGAGAAAAAAACAACACTGCCTACCGGGTTTTTATAATAATTCCAGTACCAGTAAAGAAATGCTCCTTCAAATTCCATTTCTACCAGCTCACCGGGAACTTCAAAATAGTGGCTGAACCCGAGCACCGGATTTTCCATTATACTTCTGATCAGAAAGTCAGACTGGCGCATTCTTTTGCCAACCGGAGTTACACTATCTGGCGCAAATTTTTCGAGGGAAATCTGCGCCATAACCCGATTCAAATCTTTGATGCGATTGTTTGCCTCGCCCCGAGCTGTACAGAAAATTTGCTCCAGATCGGTATTTCTGATCTCAAGCCAGTTGAAAAAGCTTTCTCCTTTGGTATCTACCCTGGCAACCGTTCTCATCATCCGGTCGTTTTCTGCCCAGTCTTTAGATAATCTGCCCTGCCAGGTGCGATCATGAAAAACCCGGTCAAAAATCGCTTTAATCTCCGCTTCTTTCGTAATAAAATCCGAGTCAATCTGGTAAAGCGTGTCGAGCATTGCTTTTCTGGCGTCATTCTCAAGAACCTGCCGACGATCCTGCAGACCTTTGAAGCTCAAATGAAATAACCCAACCAGAGGCAGATATACGGCAAAAAGAAAAACTGCAACCAGCTTCAGCCTTATGGAAACCCAGATTCGGGATGATGAAACCTGGCTTCGAATAATGACGGCACCACCGAGAACAGCAAAAAAGACCGATACTAAAAGTGCAATTGTTCTGAGAATTTCAAATACATTTTTATCAAAACGGCCTGCTGCCATAATGGAAAAATCGCTGAAAGTGGTTAATTTCCAGATATAACCGGATTCTTCAACGATATTGGTATTTTCTTTCAGCATCTGCAGCTCAATGTCCCGAACCTTTTTCGAATCCAGGTTTGAACTTATAATCTGTTTGTCCGGGCCATTGCTTATCATCGCCAGGCTGGCATCTTTGAATTCTGTGCTTGACATTGATTTATTTAAAATGTCTATATGATTCGGCAGATTTCTGACAATCAGAAACAGACCCCTGAACCCTTCTTTCCCCGCTTCCCGTTTAAGCGAGTGAAAAATCATGCCGGGTTGATTGCCGGCTACGAAAGAAAATATCTGGTTGCGCAAGTTTTTTACTATGCGGGTCTGGAAATCTCGGCCAAAATATTTCTGCAATGATGGCTTAACCTGATCATAGAATCTGGTGTGCTCCAGGCCGTTGATTTCCTCCCACAGGAAGATCATCGCATCGCAAAGTTCCGGTGACGAAAAATCGCTTTTGACCAGCTCTGCCTTTGAGTTGAAAGCGAAAGATTCGATGGTTGCGCCAGCCAGCTTATTATATTCACGGCCAAGTTTGCTGAGTTTTTCACCATCGTTCTCGCCATATTCAAAGAAACGCCGAACCATATTATTGAAAATTGGTTTGAAAAAAGCTTCTGAATGGGCGCTGGCACCAACGACTTCGCAACGGTTCGTCAGTTTTTCAAGAACTTCTTCACGACTGCTGGTCGAAAGTTCGTCTAGAACTTCCGAAACGGTGAAAAAGCTCGAAGCGATCGGTAGCAGAACGAGCAGCAGAAAGAGAAGAGTGTTTTTTAAAAAATCTTCCGGCTTAAACAAAAAAAGGCTCCCGATAGTAAAAAGCTGTCTCAAAAGACTGAAAAACAGACGTTTGAGACAGCTTCAGCAAAATACTGATTTATTTTTTTGCCGCTTTTTTCTTTTCGTCTGCAGCAGGTTCGGCCGCTTTATCCTCAATCATTCCAAGGGCTTTTTTGACCTTGATGATGATTTCGGCAAAAATGTCAGGATTGTCTTTAAAAAATTGTTTTGAATTTTCACGACCCTGGCCGATTCTGATATCACCGTATGAATACCATGCGCCTGATTTGTTGATGATATTAGCCGATTCGGCGATTTCAAGAATTTCACCTTCACTCGAAATGCCGGTGCCAAACATGATGTCGAATTTCGCTTTTTTGAATGGCGGGGCAACTTTATTCTTGACCACTTTAACTTCGGCAACGTAACCAACCGGTTCTTCGCCTTCTTTGATCTGATCTTTTTTACGAATGTCGAGGCGAACCGAAGAGAAGAATTTCAGAGCCCGGCCGCCCGGGGTTGTTTCTGGATTTCCAAACATTACGCCGATCTTTTCACGGATCTGGTTGATGAAAATGCAGACTGCTTTCGATTTGCTGACGACCGGGGTGAGTTTGCGCATTGCCTGAGACATCAGGCGTGCCTGCATGCCAACGGTTGCATCGCCCATATCGCCATCGATTTCAGCCTTGCTGGTCAGTGCGGCTACCGAGTCGATGATAATGCAGTCGATGGCGTTGCTTCTTACCAGCATTTCGGTGATTTCAAGAGCTTCTTCGCCGCTGCTGGGCTGGGCAATCAGCAGATTGTCAATGTCGACACCGAGCTTTTTTGCATATGACGGGTCAAGGGCGTGTTCTACGTCGATGAATGCTGCCTGGCCACCGGCTTTCTGGGCCTGGGCAACAATATGAAGGGTCAGTGTGGTTTTACCCGATGATTCCGGGCCAAAAATTTCAACGACGCGGCCACGGGGTACGCCACCCACACCAAGCGCGTAATCAAGAGAAAGTGAACCGGTTGGAATCGCTTCGACCTGCAGGTGTCTTGAGCTGCCAAGCCGCATGACTGCGCCTTTTCCAAATTGTTTTTCAATACTTGCAATCGCGATTTCGAGTGATTTCTGTTTTTCGTTATTTGTTTTTGTTTCAGCCACCGAAGTGCCTCCTGTATCAATTTCTGTTAGAATAGCACAATCGATTTGATTAAGCAAAAATGACCGGTCTGCAGATCGTTGATCAAATAAGGAGTTGCGCCCCCGGCAAAAATTAAAATGAAAAAACTTAAAATTCTGGGAATGATGAGTGGTACCAGTGGTGATGGCATAGACGGAGCTCTGGTCGAGTTTGGCGAAGATGGATCTTTTGCCCTGCTCTGGACCGCAGGCTGGCCTTTCTCCCCATCGATGCGCGACCGAATCCATCGATTAATGGGGCAGCCGTCGCTTCAGGAAGCTCTTCTCGGGCATAGCTACGTTGCCCATCTGTATTCTGAGGCCTGCCGGGCATTTTTTTCTGAAGGCCGCGAGAGGCCTGACTATATTGCCGCC
>JBMOKV010000091.1:0-3446 GCA_049325495.1 Candidatus Rifleibacteriota bacterium
ATTCTGCGTCTGGAAAATTTTATCCCGGCGACTTTGCATTAATTGTACTTGCTGGAATAAGCCTGTATGTTTTATTCTATTCAGCGTCAAAACTACTAATACTTACAGGATTTATATGATGACAGGTAAGAAACCTGCATTCTTGATGTTTATGATGGCAACCGCTGTCGGCTGCTCTTTTGCCGCCGAAAAAGCAACCGACCTGATGTCACTGGCCCTTAAAAACAAAGCTGCCGGAAAGACAGTACTTGCTGCAGAACAGTTGCAGAAAGCGATAAAGCAGGCCAACAGTGACATGCAGAAAAACCTTGCCCGCTTTATGCTTGGTGACTGTCAGATTGAATCCGGTCAATATTCCCAGGCCTCGATCACTTATCAGCAATTGCGTGAGAGCGACCTGAGTGGAGAAGAAATGGCCGAAGCAACCTACCGGTTGATGCAGGCCGAAAGTTTTGCAGGCAATCAGAAAAAAGCACGAAGGCTTTTTGACGAGATCCACAAGAATCATCGATCCAGCCCATATTACGAGCTGGCCCAATCTTTTTACCAGGCACAGAAACACATTTCAGTCCCGGTAACCGAAGAAAAAACCATGCCCGTGCGCAGAACTGAACCGCAGTCACCCCGACCGGAACCGGCGAAAGAAACGGCCATTGCCAAAGCAGTAACAGATAAAATCGTCGAGAAACCCGTAGAGGAAGTAAAAGAAGCAAAGCCGGTTCAGCCTGCAGAACCTTCTTCCGAACCTTCAGTTGAGCCGGTGAAGCCGGCAATGGAAGTTCCCCGACCGGCAATTTCTGCTTCCAAACCTGATTCCGCGCTAATCGAAACTCTTAGAGAAGCCCTCGCAGTCGAAATCAGAGAAAACAAGGATGATCTGGTTCCAGAAATACTTCGGCTTCAGGACCAATTGAAAGAAAATCATGGAAAACCCGGAACGGATCAGATTCTTTTCGATCTGGCAGGATTGACTCTTGAATTTGGCGAGACACTCGAAGCCTGCAAGCTTTACGATCAGATTTTGAACCAGCACCCGACATCGGTTAACGTTGAACGCGCTTATTATGAGGCAATAAGACTGCGCGCCGTTCTCGGGGTTCATGAGGCGGTTATCAGCTGGGGAAAAGCATTTATGGCTGCTTTTCCCGCGTCAGAATACGGCTCCAGAGTTAAAGCCCTTCTGCATTACTCCGGAAAAAACGGGCAAATAGAACTTATCGGCCCCCCGAAAAATCAGAAGCCTTTGAGGGAAAAGCCGGCAGTCAAACAGCCGGCAAAAACCGGATCAGCCATCGAGAAAGACAACCTTTATCTGCAGGCCAGCCGAAAGATGAAAGATGGAAAATACAATCTTGCATTGGCAGACCTGAAAAAGCTTGCAGTTCAGTATCCCGATTCCCCGCAAATTTGGTGGGATCTGACTCTGGTAAATGTTCAATCAGAAAATTTTCCCGAAGCGGAAACTGCAGTAAAAAAACTGCTGTTGCTCGACCCCGATAACGAAGAGGCAAACTCACTGCTGGGTTACATTCATTATCGGCTTGAAGACTATCAGCAGGCTGCCAGTGCGTATGACCGCGCCGGCGAACCGGAAGGCAAAGGTGTAACATTTTTTGACGCTAAGAAAGCGGCAGAAAGAATGAAAAAGACCGTTGATACAGACAGATGAATCGACGTTTGTTTGAAGGAGAAGACCAATGAACAGTGAAAATAATCAGGTTATCCAGTCGCTGATCGATGAAGGCGACGCCATGAAAAAAGCTGCTGAATGGGGTTCAGCCAAGATCAACTATCTTCGCGCCCTCGAAGAATTTAACGCTATGCGTGAAATAGACCCCGATGCCCCGCTTACTCCGGAGCAGACTGAATACAAGAAAAAAATCGACCAGCGCCTGGAAGAAGTCAATGAGCACCTTGCTCAGGTTCATCGAGAAAAAGGCATGGCTGCCTTCAAAAATAAAATTTATCAGGTAGCGATTGATGAATTTGAAGAAGCTACCAGACTTGCAAAGGATGACAACGTCAAGTTTCTTGAAGAAATCAAGGAGATTCTTGATAAAGCCAGAGCAAAACATCAGGACCACCTGATTCATCTTGACTTAACCCCGTTTGTCAGTCGTGGTGACAGCTTTAAAAACTCAGGCAACTACGCTGAAGCGATTCTGGAATATCAGGAAGCTCTGAAGAAGATCGTAAACCTTCCAGAAAGCCATAAATTCTCGGCCTATATCCGTGAAAATCTTACAGAATGTAAACGCAGTCTGATCAGGCCATATCTCGCCAAAATCCATAAATCATGCCATGCGGGACAGTTCAAACAGGCCGCAGCCCTGTTGAAACGTGCCCAGCTGCTGTTGGATCAGAATGATTCGATTTACAACGCATTTCTTGGGCAGCTTTCTGAAAAAATCAGACTCAATCTTAAAGAAGAAGAAGTTACCGACGTAGAAGAATTCGAATCACCCGAAGTATGGGAAGCGGCGGTTAAAGATTACGAAGAGGCACTCGATCTTTATTCTTCGTTTACGGTCACCGATCCGTTTGCCCCTGCCTACACCGGTGTAAACGTTTTCGAAGACAAGTTCATTGATTCCAGAAGAAAGCTGGGCAAGCTTTATAAAAACCGCGCCGACAAACTTTGTGAAATCGGCAAGATCGAAAGAGCCATCAAAAATTACAAAGAAGCGATTCGCCTGCTTCCAAGAGCCGACAAAATGTTTCATGAAGCTTTTCGTGAAATGAAAAAGCTTCGAGCCCAGATCGCCATTCCAAGCGGCAAATAATCGTTTAAAACTGCATGAATCAAAATACTGGCAGCAGCTCGGATTCATCTGAGCTGCTGGAATCACAGGAAATAATCAAGCTCACATCAGTAAAACCGGCAGCAATGCTTCCTTTATGGGAACTGCTGCTCGGTTTTTTCATGGCCATTGGTTTTTCTCTGTTGTTCTATTTTGGCTATTTCATGCAGCTTGAAAATGATGCGCTTGATTTCAGATTTAAACAGCGTCAGGAGCTCCCCAAAAATCACGACGTAGTACTTATAAGCATAACCGATGAATGCATCGCCGAACTGGGCCCCTGGCCATGGCCCCGCGAAGTTCATGGTCGCCTTCTGAAAGTATTGAAGAGCGCCGGAGCAAAAACGGTTGCCTTCGACATCATGTTCGACGATCCCTCGGTATTGGGTCCTCAAGATGATGATGCCTTTCAAAAAGCAATTCAAAACTTTGGTCGCGTGGTTCTTCCCCAGACCATGCAAAAGCAGATGATTCTCGACCCGGAATCTTTTGAAATGTCAGAAAAAGTGGTTGCCAAAATGCCTATACCCCAGTTTCTCGCACCACTTTCGGTTCAGGGTTTCATCGATCTGGAATATAAGTCCTTGAATCCAGACGGCGTTATACGCAAGCTTCTTCTCACCAAAGAAGCTGACAACAAGCTAT
>JBMOKV010000092.1:0-25611 GCA_049325495.1 Candidatus Rifleibacteriota bacterium
AACTTGAGCCCGGCGTTCGTGAAGAAATTCATGCAAAAATGGCTGACATCATGACCCAGCGCCACAGCAAACACCCGGACCGCTCGATTGGCTGCGCCGGATCTTTCTTCAAAAATCTTCCGCCACTCCCCGGAGAAGATCGCCGCAGAGCAGCCGGTGTTGTGCTCGAGCAGGCTGGCGCAAAAGAAATGTCGGTCGGCGGCGCTTCGGTTTACCACAAACACGCCAACTTCATTATCAATGAAGGAAAAGCCACAGCTGAAGATGTGAAAAAGCTTGCCCAGCTTCTCAAAGAAAAGGTTATGCATGATTTCGGCATTGAGCTTTCAGAAGAAGTCTTGTATGTAGGTCGCTAGGCCTTATCTCGAAAAACTCCACGCCCGGATTGCCCTGGCCCAAAAAGCCAGTTCAAGCTGGGCGATTTATTTTTGGCAAAAATTTCGAGAAAATTTTCCCATTATTTTGTAACCTGAGAGCAAAATTCATACTCTAACTAAATTGATGAACGATTCAGAAGCAATAGCACTGGCCCTCAACGGCAGAGAAGACGGTTTCAAAGCCATCTTCGCCAATCATTCCGCCTGCCTTTTCACCCATGCCCTGAAATTCACCGGCCGACGAGAAACAGCCGAAGACCTTGTTCAGGAAACCTTCAGCGACGCCTTCCGCTTCCTCGCAGGCTTCAGAGGCCAGGCCAGGCTTCGCACCTGGCTTTACAAGATCCTTTTCCGCAAAGCCATAAAAAAAAGGGAAGCGACGCCAGCTGAATTTCGTTTCGATTCCGGTAAAACGGAAAAAGGCTTCGCACAAAGCGAATTAAAGCTCGATACCAGCAGAATTCTTGATCTGATGGCTGAAAAAGACCGATCAATTCTGATGCTGGCCTATTGGGATGAACTTAAAATTGAAGAAATCGCCGAGATACTTGAAATTTCACCGGTAAACGCAAAGGTGAGCCTGTTTCGGGCACGTCAGAAGTTTGCCCGGTTCTGGCAGCAAAACTGCCGGCAAGGAGATAATTCATATGAACTGTGAAGAATTCCGCATGAAAATCATTGCTGATGACCAGGATCTATCAGCACTTGAAAGCCATCTGCAAAGCTGCAGCTCCTGTTGTGCATGGCTTGAAAAAGAGCTTGCCACCCCGCCTGAAGGCCTTTCTGCCGCAGAATGGAACAATGCGACCGCACGCTGCATGCCAGAATCGTTGCCGATTGGTTCTTCCCGGGAGAATATTGATGCGCCGCAGGAAGACCAGACCATGAAAGGCAATTTTCTCAATGGCCTCAAATATGGCCTGGTCTTTGGTCTTTCGATCATAGTCGGGTTTGCCATTCTTGAGTTGATGAGCGTGCCACCAACCGTTGATTCATCAAAAAAAGTTGAAATTGCCAGCTTTTTAGACTCTGATGAAAAAAAGCTGCCTGATTTTTTCGAGAAAAATTTTTCTGATGTAACCTTTTTTGATTACCACGACTCAAAAATTATAAGTTTCGTTGAAAACGAAAAAATACCCTCATTTTTTGAGGAAACCCAGGAGGAAGATTTATGGAACGATCGAGATTCTGGCTAAGCATTGTTTTGAGCGCCCTGATAATTGCAGGTCTCAACATGGCCAATGCGCAGCCCGGTCCCATGGAACCGGGAGAAGGCCGACCAGGAATGGGCATGGGAGTGGACAGACCCGGCCCTGATGAAATGATGGAAAACCGCGAACGAATGGAACGTATGGGCAAATTTCCCGGTCACAACAACCCGGAAATGGAAAAGGTTCGAAAGCAGAGAAATGCTGTTTCGGCAATAGCAGAAGCCCACAAAGAGCTGGCGAAAGTATATGAAGAACAGAAAAAAATCGATGAAGCTGCCGCCGAATTGAAAAAAATTCTGGCTCTTTTTGAAGAAAATTCAGCTGTTGGTAAAGAAGGCCCTGATGAAAAGCCATTCATGATAATGAAAAAGGTGATTCCCATTTATCATGAAATCGGGCGCTTGTACCTGATGAACAATCGCCTCGATGACGCAGAAAAAATCATGCTTGAAGGCGTTGCCAAATTTGAAAAGGACGAGCCGCAGGCCGCATCGAAACTAATACTCGCCCTGAGCGACATGTATCGAAAAAACAACAAGCTCGATAAAGCAGAAGAAATGCTGAAGAAAGTTATAGAAATCAACCAGAAAGCTCTTAAAGAGAAGTAATATCGAGGTTACTCACCCAAAAACCTTTCGAAAATATTTTGGCGGGCATTGAAATTGGCTCAATGTCCGCCTTTTCGTTACCAAATTCGATTCATTCGCTGAGATTGAAGGGTATACTATTGATACAAGGTCAGGCAATACGACCTCTGTTTTTTTACTTTTTTTAATGTTATTATTTAAACAGATAGTGGCCAAGAAAATTTTGTAAACAGAGGCTTTTTATGGTTAGAATCCTGACCTTTTTGTTATTGTTTTTCCTGCCGCTGATCTCAAGTGCCCAGGATCCCTTCGCCGTCAGCACCGATTCAAACGCCCGGCATGAAGCGATCGAAAAACTTGAAAATGAAAATCCGCCAATAAACGGCACTTCTGAACAGGCCATAGAATTTTACCGGAAAAAATTCACCGATCCGGAAGAAGCCTGGTATGAATCGCTGGCTGACCGCAACAGAATAGACCCGAGAAATATACCCCTGCGCGATGCAGAACATTACTGGTGGGCCAGATTCCAGGTCGAAAAAGCAAAATGGTGGGCAAAGCCTTACAAATTCCTGCAACAGACAATTTGTACACTTGGCTACAGCACCTATAAAATGCTGAAAGAGCCCATAACCGGCAATACCACTCCGCCTTCTTTTCGTGAAATAAAATATGGGCTAAAAGGGGCATGGGAAGGCCTTTTTCCACCGGGAAAACCTGAATAAACCCCAGCTTTTCGGCAATTAGAGAGGAATTTGATGAAAAAATCTGAAGTTACCTATTCTCAGAGCATTTTATGCAGCCAGCTTCATGCGCTTTATGAGCTTCTGCAGAAAAGGCGGCAGGAAATTCTCGCCGACCCGCAATTCAACCCTGGCAATGATGAATTGAACGACGAACTGGAAGAAATTTTCTTTAAATTGAAGCTTTTGCAGGAATGCTTCGAGAAGTTCTGCCCAAGCTGAATATACTTAGAAAGAGGATTCAATGAAGGAAAAACTGCTGATAGCGCTTACTCATACCTTAAAAGGCTACCTCACCGAGCCAAATGCAACCAGGCTCATTCAGAAAGCTTTCAAAACCATTGAACAGCAGCTGCAGGCAACTCGCGGCTTTATCGCCCTGCAGAATAAACAAACTTCATATCTCGACATTTCTCATTCTTTCGGCGTTTCCCGTTCGGCAATGAACAACTTTCATCGCAAGATCGGCAGTAATACCATTGGCCGACTTTTTTTCAAAGAAAGTTTTAATATAATAAAACCTGGCGACCCACATGACGACTATCTCGAAATGAAGATAGATAACGACTACGCAATGTGTGTCACCGCACACATAGGCTGGGAAGGCCGCACCTTCGGTTTTCTTGCCTGCTATTTTGATCGGGAATTTGAGATCGATCAAGGACACCGCAATTTTCTTCTTGCTATGGCGGGAGCCATTTCTGCTTCACTTGAAAAACAACATCTGCTGAGTCTTATATCTGAATTGAAACAGTTTGACGTTGAAACGGGCATATATACTCATCAATTTTTCATTTCAAGGCTTGAAAAAGAAATTGAAATCTGCCTGGAAACAGAAAAACCACTCTCATTGGTGATCATGGACATGGAGAATTTCAAATCAATAATTAACCTTTATGGCAATGAAATTGCTCACCAGGTTTTGAAAGATTCAGCAGAAGAGCTGAAATCACATATCAGAGGCTGTGACGTTCTGGGCTCTCTTGGGGTTGCAGAATTTGTTTTGTTTATGCCAGACACCAGAATTTCTCAGGCTGAAAAAATCATAAAAACGTTTAAACATAAGCTGCTAAATCTTGAGTTGACCCAGCAAAGAATCAAGGCCTCGTTTTCCTTTGGCTTAACAGAGCTCAATTCGGAAGACGACCTTGAAAGTTTTATTCACCGAGCCCAGCTTGCACTTTACAATGCCCGAAAATCCGGTGAAGGAACAATTTCCATAGCAGACTGATTACCAGTCGGGTTCATCCGTTTCCTTGGATTTTGGTCGCCCTCGATTTTTCATCCATTCCTGAAGCTGCTGGGCATTCATGTTGAACGGATCCATTTCTTCAATGCGTTGAGGATCATTGCGATAATAAAGCTGAGCCTGCTTTTCCCTTTCCTGCATTTCCCGCATCATTTTTTCGATCATATAGGGGTTGAGTTTTCGGTTTTTCAGGGCTCTTGCCCGCTGTGACTCCTGACCCGATGAGTCTTTATTTTTTTCCTGTGCCATTTCAACATCCTGGCGGTTCTGATCTTGAGAATCTTCCACCCCATCCTGTTTTTGCTGGTCATTGTCGGCTTTTTCCTGTGAAGAAAACTGTTCGTCAGGCTGTTTTTTTTCATTCGCCTTCTGATCCTGGCTTTGAGAGTTTTCCTGTTTTTTTTCGGAATTTGCCTCATCGGATGATTTTTTTTCTGATCCCTGTTTTTGACCATCCTGCTTCTGCTCATCAGACTGTTTTTGCGAATCGCCTTCATTGCCATTCTGTGACTGCTGACCCTGTTGCTGTTGATCCCCATCTTTTTTCTGCTGTTCATTGCCCGATTGATCTTTATTCTGCTGTTGCTGATTCTGCTGGTCTTTCTGGCTTTGCTGCTGGTTTTCCTGTTGCTGCCTGAGCTTCTCTTCTGCAACCTTGAGATTGTATTCAGTCTTCTTGTCATTTTTGATCTCAAGACCCTTTTTATAAGCATCTATTGCCAGAGCATAATCACCCATACGAAAAGAAGCATTGCCAAGGTTGTGCAGACTGTTAAATCGAAGATCGGCATTCTCAGCTTTTTCTGCCGCATCGGCAAAGTATTTTGCCGCATCGTCATACTGGCGACGGCGAAATCTTACATGACCCAGGTTATATTTAATCGCTGCATTATCAGGTTCAGAAAATCTCGCCTGCTGCAATTCCTTCTCAGCCTCTTCAAGTTTCCCGGCTGCAAGAAACTCAAGTCCCCTGGAAACATTTCCCGAAGGACTTGCGGATAATGCCTGGCCGGCAATTAAAAATAAAAATATGACAAAAATAAATTTTAAACGTTTATTCATATTCTCTTCAACCAGTGATCCTTTTCTCTGGCATAGGGAATCCGCTCTGATATCATCCATTCCACCAGCAGAATCAAAAATGCCAGCAAAACCGGGAACCAGTAAAGCTCATTTCTAACCTGCCTGAATCCGCCTGAAACTGCTGAACGTTTAATACCATCGAGGCCGGCAACCACATCTCTCGCGCTTGAAATGTCATTTGCCCTGAAATATTGGGCGTTGGTTTCATCGGCTATTTTTTTCAGCACCGCATCTTCAAGCTTTGACACAACAAGACGGCCATTATGCTTCTTGTAAACCATTTCACCAAACCAGGTCTGGCCTTCGGGGATATAACCTCCCTTTTCACTGCCAATTCCCACAGTAAAGACCGGTATGGATTTTCGCCCAGCTTCTTCAATTGCCGCGTCAACCCTTTTGGAATCTGGGTCTTCACCATCAGAAAACACCAGTATCGCACGGCTTTGCGAAGCATTCATGTCAAATCTGTCGATTGCGGTTTCAATTGCCCCGGCCAGGTTGGTTCCCTGACGGGCAAGAAGATCGGGATTGACTCTTTCAAGAAATGTCAGAAAAGAATTTTTATCTCGCGACAATGGGCTTTGTACCATGGTTTCGCCCGCAAAAACAACCAGGCCGACCCGATCTTCCCGCAGTCCGTTGAGCATTCTGGCAATAATTGCCTTGGCAACATCGAGTCGCGAATTTCCATCAATATCTCTTGCATTCATGGATTTTGAAATATCAAGGGCAACAACCAGATCAAAGCCCATGCCCATTACTTCTTCCTCGGTAAAACCACCCTGAGGTCTTGCCAGGCCGAAGCCAAGCAACAGCATGGCCAGCAGAATCATTATCCATTTGAAAATTGGGCGACGGGTCGGCTGATGCCCGGCGATGCGCTGCATCATTATGCTGCTGGCAAAATTCATTCGCTTGCGCTGCAGGCTTGCTGCCGCATGACGCCAGAGCAAAGCCACCCAGATAACGGCAGCCAATAAAATCAGAATGTTTTCATTACTTTTAAACATTTAAAATACTCTTTGGAAAATTCTACTGCGCAGATAAATTTCAACCAGAAGCAGGCAAAATGCAGGGGCGAGGAACCAGTAAAAACGCTCTGAATATTGAACGGTTCGATTTACATCAATTTTTCCCTTTTCCATCGACGCAATTTTCTGATAGATTTTTTCAAGCGCTTCATTGTCAGTTGCCCGAAAATACAGCCCTGAGGTCATGAATGCGATGTCTTTTAGCAATTGCTCATCGATTTTTGGAATGTAAAGAGATCCATCATTGTTCTGGGCATACATTTTCCTTCCGCCACGATAAATGGGAATCGGAGCCCCCTCAATACTGCCAACTCCGATAGTGTAAATCCTTATCCCTTTGTCAGCGGCTATTTTTGCGGCTTCAAGCGGGTCAACCACTCCCGCATTATTTTCACCATCGGTCAATAGAACAATGACTTTATCACGTTTTTCCTTGTTTTCAGGGGCAAGCTTATAAACGGCATTGATTATTGCATCACCGATGGCGGTGCCATCAGCCTTGATCATACTAAGCGAAGTACGCCGCAACAACTCGGTTACCACCCCATAATCAATCGTCAGAGGACATTGCGTCAGCGAAAGACCGGCAAACACAACCAGTCCCAGTCGATGATCGACCAGGCCGGAAATGAAACTTTCAGTGATTTTCTTGGCAGCGCTAAGCCGATCTGGCTTGAAATCTTCGGCTGCCATACTTCCTGATACGTCCATGGAGATCATGATGTCAATGCCCTGCCGGGTGACCTCTTCTCTTTCGATTCCATACTGAGGCTGCATTAGAGAAAATACTACGAGAACAAGAGTACAAAGCCTCAGAAGGTCAGGCAGAAAACCCAATTTTGAACGCCAGGACCGATGAATGCCCGCTGAAAGAAATGCCAGCGGAAACCTGATTCCACCCTTCCTGGCATTTTGCTGAACCAGAAATTTATATGCAAGCACTATGGGGATCAAAAAAAGAAGCAGAAAGAATTCCTGACTGTTGAATCTCATTTTTTCCACCCCTCGGCCTTGATCAATCCAGTCAGAATTTCAAGCAGTTTTTCAGGCGTTGAATCGATCTGATCACCCATGAATTTAACCCGGTCACAGTCATCAAAAAGCCCACAAGCCCTGCGACGAAGTTCCGGCTCGCTGTTTACCAGACTTGCCATCATTTCATCAGAGGTTGCAGCAACGCCTAAACCTATCTCATAACGTTCAAAAAGGTAACTCTTCAAAATTGCCGTAAGAGATTCGCAGATTTCTTTCATCTGCCTCTTCTGCCAGACGGGTGAGATTTTCAAGCGTTCAATTGCCCGGGCCGCCATTTTTTCAGGGTCGGGCCTGGGTATTATTCTCTGTCGCTTTGGCTCCACCAGAAGCCATCGGTAGAGTCCATACATCATCAGAAGAAACAATGCCCAGAAAAAAACCTGGCTGAAAAGCTGCAACCATGAAAACGGAACGGAAACCGGCGGCATCAGATCGTATATTTCTTCGCCCGGGGGAAGTGTCGGCAATTCTGCTGATGACGTGGCTGCTGCCGAAAGCAGAAAAACAGACTTATCTTTTAGATCAGGAATTTTCATTTTAATCCATTGTTTGTTTTAGTTTGTTTCTGCACTTTCCGAAGCGGTTTTGAAAAAAGCATTTTCGATAACCTGCTGGTTAATTTTCATTTCTTCCTGTGCTGCCAGTTCAGCAATTCTGCGGCCCAGCAGTTCCTGCTGCTTTTGCTCAGTCAGGCTTCTGCGAGCAATTTCTCTGATCTGACCATCGGGAATTTTTTCACCCGGCACGAATTTATGTATCTGATAAACCAGATATTTTTCACCCATTCGCAATGGGCCAAAAAATTGGTGTTTTTCAGCCTCGCTGAAATTCAGACTGCGAATCTCCTGCGGCAATTGCGAAACGGGTAATTCGATCCGGTCTGCAAGAACTTCTGCGGGCGTCAAGTCCGTAGATTCATCTCCGTGCTTCTGCCTTAGAAAAGTCTCTGCCAGACCGGCATCAGAAAATGCGAAGCATGAATAGGTTACCCGGTCACTGCCGATAAACTGGCGGGCATTTTTGTTGATAAATTCAGTTATCTGGTCTTCAGAAATCTTCATGTCTCCAAGGACGTGTTTTTCAAGGTAAATTTTCAGTTTGAGATCATTTTCAAAATCTCTTATCTGTCTGATGAATTGGGGGTCGCGTTCAACACCATCGCGGTCGGCAGCGCGTCTAAGCAGTTTTTCGCGAGCCATTGCCTGAATCAGGGCATCAATCTGCTGTTTATCAAGAGATTTTTCATCAATATTCATCAGCCTCATTCTTTCACGCAAATCTTCAATTGAAATGACTGGTTTGTTCCCGATTCTGACAACCGTATCTGATGCTACCTGGTTCTCGACGGGGTTAATGCCTTTATCGAGCATCTGTCGACGATCTACATCGTAAGTCCGGCCAAGACGGGTTAAACAGAAACGAATATCGTTTTCAGTGGCCGATGCAGTTTCAGGGGAAAAAGTTCTGATGAAAACAAGCTCACCCAAAGCCTTTTCATATTGATACAATTCTTTCATGTAAATGTCAGCCAGAGCTCGCCTCATTTTCAGGCTTTTTTGTGCATAGGGCTGTCGACTGATCGATTCTTCCAGAATAGCAGCAGCTTTTTCGGGCAAATCATAAGCAAGAAGTTCAGCTGCGAACTGCTCTTTTTCATAACCGGTCATCTTGCGGGTCTGATAATAATGCCAGGCCAGAACCAATGAAAGTGCCAGTCCAATCATTACCAGCAGCAGCACCGCATCGAGTTTTTTGGCAATTCCTCTGAGACTGTTCATAAAAACCTCGTGATTCCTTATTTTGCAAGGGTCATGCGCTTTTCCCGTTCAGAAAAAAGCTTAACAATAGCTTTAACCACCGATTCGCCCGCCAGAATTTCAATTGTGTCTATTCCAAGCTGGCGACAGCGACCCGTGAGTGCCGACTCGGCTTTCTGCCTTCTTTTTATCAACTCCTCAACCGCAGGGCGGTCTGAAGTGTCGAAAATGGCTTCGTCGCCCGTTTCAGGGTCTTCAATTTCGATTAAACCCACGTCTGGAATCTCATGTTCGCGGGCATCACGCAGAAGAACCAGAATTAGATCATGACGGGCAGAGGTAATTCTTATTTCGCGGTCAATTGAAGCGAGATTGATGGCATCGGTAACCAGAAAGATAATCGATCGACGCGTCACCGTCGTATTAAGAAAATTAAGCACCGGCTTGAGATCGGTTTTTTTTCTCTTCGGAACAAAATAAAGAAGATCGCGAATCAATCTGAGTATGTGGGTTTTGCCTTTGGCTGGCTGAACATACTTTTCGACTTCATCGGTAAACATGCACACGCCAACCCGGTCATTGTTTTTTTCCGCAGCAAGGCTCATTGCCGCTGCGAATTCGACTGCAGTCTCACGCTTTTCTCTTGATCCCGAGCCGAACTCCATGGATGCAGACAGGTCGAGGGCAACGATTACCTGCAATTCACGCTCTTCAATATGTTCGCGCACATGAAAATTCCCGGTGCGGGCGCTTACCTTCCAGTCAATTGAACGAAATTCGTCACCCCGATAATATTGCCTTATTCCGGCGAATTCGATTCCCCGGCCCTTGAAAACCGACCGGTATCCGCCAGCATAAAGCGACTCGACCAGGTGCCTGGTTTTTATCTCTATTCGGCTTACTTCGCGAAGCAGCTCTTTCGGCAGCATTTAAATTTTTCTCCCTTAAGGCACCGCAACGCCATCACGAATTCTTCTAACCAGTTCATCAGAGGTAATTTCATCGGCTTCAGCTTCATAAGTAGGAATAACGCGATGCCGCAAAATTTCAGTCATTACCGCCTTTACATCATCGGGTTTCACAAAAACCCTTCCCATCATCATTGCACGGCTGCGCGCCGCCCTGGTAAGATAAATTGACGCGCGTGGCGACGCACCGTATCTGATGTAACCCTTGAGGTTCAGCGAGTATTTTTCCGGGTTTCGGGTTGCATCAACTATTCTTAAAATGTATTCGACGATCTTGTCATCGACATAAACTTCGCGAGCCAGCTGGCGCAGACCAATCACCTCTTCAGCAGCCAGTACCGGCTCGACAATTTCGATTCCATGGCTTTTTTCCTGCAGTCCCATCTTTTTCACGATCGAACGCTCTTCCTCAAACGAAGGGTAATCTACCTGAACTTTAAAAAGAAAACGGTCAACCTGAGCTTCACTCAATGTATAAGTGCCTTCGGTTTCAATAGGATTCTGAGTGGCCAGAACCAGAAAAGGTTCATGCAATTTGAAGGTTTCATGTTCGATGGTCACCTGCCGCTCTTCCATAGATTCAAGCAGAGCACTCTGAACTTTTGCCGGAGCCCGATTTATCTCGTCTGCCAAGATAAAATTTGAAAAAATTGGACCCTTATGCGTCTGAAATTCTGCGCGTTTAGGGTCGAAAATCCTGGTGCCGATCAAGTCTGCGGGCAACAGATCCGGAGTAAACTGGATTCGCGAAAAACCCGTTTTGATGGTTCTGGCAAGGGCTTTGACAGCCAGGGTCTTGGCCAGGCCCGGGACCCCTTCGAGAAGAATGTGGCCATCGGTGATCAGTGCCAGAATAAGGCTTTCAAGCAATTCTGACTGACCAACCAGAACTTTTCTAACTTCAGTTCTGATTTTATCAACAGTTTTTTGTGCACTTTCGATTCTTGTCTGAAGTTCAGCGTTTGCGTTCATCTTTCACTCCGTATCAATTTAATCAATTACTGCGAGAACAGTCCGGGCATCTTCTTCGATTGCAGCACAAGAACGAGCCGGGCATTTCCCGGCATACATAACCATTTCCAGGTCATTGGCCAACCTTATGGTTGCCTGTCTGGTCGTCTCAGACGGGCTTAGCTCCCTGATCCGCATCATCATTTCGTCAGGCGTCATGTCTTCTCGCAAACTACCGCTGCTGCCAACTGCCGCCTGTCTGAAAATATCGAAAAACTCGCGATAAAATTCCGCATCCGCTTCGGGAGATTTTCTCTTCAGAGCGGCGAGGGCCTGTGGAAAATTTATTCGAATCCGTGGTTTGGGAGCAGATTCTACCGGCGTTGACCTGGATTCATCTGCAAAACCAACAATTTCCGCATCTTCGATTGCTCCTGAATCATGCGCAGCTTTACCGGAAATAGAGGCAATGTAGGACAGCAGAAACGGAATACTGAATACAATTATCATTACAATTCCGCCCGCCATCAAATATCGGAAAAGGGAATTTCCGGCAGGTGCTGCTTTTTCAGTCGGCGCTGGTTCTTCCGGTTTCTGATCTTCTGGTGGCAGAACCTTAACCGAAATGGGTTTGGAACTGTATATCTGGCCATCAGGGCCTGAAAACGAGAACGCAGGTATTTCTTTCTGACCAGGCTCTCTCGGCACCAGCTCAAGAACCACCTGGCTTCTGGTTACGCCCTGGCCATTAATGAAGCTGGTACTATGACCTGTTCGGGATGAAGCAATATCAAACCCCGGGATCTCATTGATTTCGGGAGTCATGGATCGCGCCACGCCACCGTTTCCGATATAATGCGTTATGCTGATCACCAGATTGAGCGACTCACCAAACGCAACTTCAGGTTTATCTATCTGGGCTTCAATCTCATATTGAGCCATCGACTGCATCGGCAGCAGCAATAAAAGCAACAGCAGCAAGGGTAAAGCCTTCACCGTTTACCTCCATTTTGTCTTTCATCAGGTTTGACTTGTCTATTCTTAAAAAGTTCCAACTTTTTAGCAAGTTGATTTTTTTTCCGGATATGGTAACCTTTAGGCATGAAAAACAGCCCATCTATTTCATACATTTTCAGCTCATCGATAGAGCTTACAAGAACATGCCATCAGCGTTGCGGCTATTGTTCATTTTATCGTGAAGACGCCCCGCTTCTCGCAATTGAAGAATTGCGACTCAAGCTCGACGATCTTTCACGGCAAGGCGCAACCGAAGTAGTCTTTCTCAGTGGTGAAGCACCGCAGGAGTATCCCCATATTCAGATAGAACTGCATCGCAACGGCTTTTCATCATTATCCGATTATCTTATTCGTTGTTGCGAAATGGCGCTTGAGCGCAATCTTATGCCGGTTCTTTCCACTGGTTATATTGATGAATTCACTGCGGAAAGGTTTGCGAATGCGGGCTGCCTGGTAAGAATAAACCTGGTTGCCGCTTCTTTGTCGAAGGAAGGACAGGCGCACGAAAAAGCCAGAAATAGAAACCCAAGTACGGGAAAAGCTTCCATAGAAGCCCTGCATAAGGCAGGTGTTCCCTATTCCATTGGTTTCCTCATAGGTATAGGTGAAACAGAAGAAGAAAGAACCAGATATATAAACGAAATAGGAAGATTCTGCACTGCCGACCCATATCTTCAGGACGTCAGGATTATACCGTTTCAACCCGTTACCGGCAGTGAAATGAGCAATCGCCCGCCCCTGCCGTTTTCTGCGGTTGAAAAAGCCTTGATCGCAGCAAAAGAAGTTTTTCCGGTTCATCATCTTTCCGTCCCTGCTCATCTGTTTTATCGTTACCCTGAACTTGCCCAGACCGGCTTGAACGATCTGGGATCAGTTCCCATACTGACCGGAGACCCTGCATACCCTGAATATCAGGTGCCTTCAAGCGAAACCATCAAGGCAAGATTGGAAAAAATCAACCTCGTTCTTTTTGAAAGGGGCACCAACTGTACCCCTGCGGCGATCAACCGCCCTGAAATTGCCTCGGCACTTCAAAGAACCCGCCATGAAATCGAGCATCGGAATGCCTCAGGACTCAATTTAATTGACAATGATCATTGCTTCGTTTGTGGAAACCGCAATGATTTTGGTCTTCATATCCCCATGAAGGAATCGGTAAAAGACGGCACCTGTACATTCTCATGGACTCCGGGGCCGGCCTTTCAAGGCTATGCAGGAATCGTTCACGGTGGTATTCTCAGTACATTGCTGGATGAATCAATGGCCTATGCTCTCATGGACGGAGGAATCAAGGTTGTAACTGCCGACATCAGGGTTCGTTTTCATCGCCCATCACCGATCGGCATTCCGTTGAAGTTCATTGCTACGAAAGTTGGACAGCGCAAAAATCTGCATTTTGCCAGGGCCAGCGTATTGTTGCCAGACGGAACGGTTCTGGCTGAAGCCGAAGGCCGATTTGCAGAAATTTGACAGGAGTGGAAGCATGAAAAACAAAAACGAACAGCTGAAAGTAACCATCTTTACCCCACAGCATAAAATCACCGGACAGATTCATCTTTATGAAAACAGTCGTTTAAGTGACATTCTCAACACCGAAAGCCTGGCCAAGGATTTTCTGCCGATTACCCTGGCCGAAATAACTGATTTAAAAAGCGGAAATACCGTAACAGCAAATTTTATTTCAGTAAATAAACATCACATTGAACTTGTATTAGAAGAAAATTAAATAAATATTTAAACGGAGCAAGGAATGAAGTTCACATTTTTAAATAGAAAGGCGTTGTTGCCTTTTTTTGCGTTAGTTTTTTCATTGATTCTGCCCCTGCAGATTCTTGCTGCAAGTGCTGAACTGATAATTTTTCATACCAGCGACACACATGGCAGTATCGCCGCCCACGCAGACCCAACCGCTAAAGAAGAGCCGCGGCCCTTGATTGGCGGGTTTGCCGTCCTTAAAAAACTCATGGATACATATCGGGAAGATCCTGCGAATTCCAATGCCAGAATTCTCTACCTTGACAGTGGAGACTTCTTTCAGGGAACTCCAGTGGTGGATAGAACCAAAGGCGCAGTAATGATAGATTTCATGAATAGAATTGGACTTGAAGCCACGACGTTGGGAAATCATGAATTCGATTATTCTTATGAAAATCTTCTAGAGCAAATGGAAAAGGCCCAATTCCCGGTTATCTGCTGCAATGTTTTTGAAAGAGCGACCGGTCGGCTGGTTCCATTTGCAGAACCATACCGGGTTTTTGCCCACCAAGGTTTCAAAATTGGGATTATTGGCGTCGATACCCCCGAAACCCCTTCAATTTCTGTTGCCAAAAATGTTAAAGATCTTGAGTTTCGGGCACCTGAGCCTATTGTCCAGAAAATTGCCGACCGGCTTAGATCCAGCGGAGTAGATTTCATTATTCTCCTTTCCCATCTGGGCTATGAGTCGGATCTGGAATTTGTCGAAAAGGTCCGCGGTATTGACCTTATTCTCGGCGGTCACAGCCACACTCTGCTTTCACAACTCGTGCGCTCCGGCCCGCAAAATACTCCTATAGTCCACTCAGGAGCATCACTGGAATATACTTCCGAAGTGAAAATTCTTTTGAAAAAAGGCGAAAAGCCTGTTATTGAAATGATTTCGCACCCGCTTTACGTCGAAAAAATTGGTATGGATACAGAATTAGCCATGATCGAAGAAGAGTATCTGAGAGAAATCAGAATAGAAATGGCACGATCTCTCGGAATTAGTCACGTGAACCTCTATCGCGGGGTTAACGGTGGCGATTCGCCTGAAGGCTCTTTCCTTGCTGATGCGATGAGAGAAGCCGTTAATGCAGACCTGGCTTTCATCAATTTCGGAGGAATAAGACAACCGCTTTTCAAAGGAGAACTCAATGTGGAAAGCGCATTTCTGGTTCAACCCTTCGATAATTGCATTGAAATTCTCAACATGACCGGGGCCCAGATTTATGACATGCTTGAAAGAGCGGTATCCAACAAATTTGCTCCCATGGATCAGGCGGACAAGGAATATGCGATGACTTACTACAGTATTAAAGCTGATGGTCTCAAAAGAGTTGTCGGTCCAGACTACGGATATCTTTACCCGTCCAACCTGAAAATCACCTACGATCCCGCCAATGAACCGATGAAACGCCTGGTTAAAGTCGAATTCCCTGATTCAACCCCACTTGACCAGAAGAAAACCTACCGGGTTGCCCTCAACGATTTTATTGCCGGCGGTGGGGATGGTTTCACCGTTCTGAAGGCGGTAACTGACCGCGAAAAAACAGATATTCTCGTTAGAAATGCGCTTATTTCGCACATTGAGCGGGTTAAAGAAATCAAAGCCCGACCAGAGAAAAGAATGTTCAATCTCAGGCTGACCGAAGAAAGTCTCGACTGATGGCAGCAAAAGCCTGGTTCAAAAACCGGCTGAACGATCATTATCTGCTCAAGGCAAGAGCAGACGACTATCGGTCAAGGGCCGCCTACAAGCTTGAAGAGATCGATCAGAAATACAAACTGATCAAATCCGGCTTCAAAATTCTTGATCTTGGCGCAGCCCCCGGCAGCTGGTCGCAATATGCCATGCGCAAAGCTTCAGGAAAAGCAAAAATAATTGCCATCGATCTGCTTGAAATTCAGCCTATCGATGGCGTTTCCATCATTCAGGGCGATATCCGTGACCTGCAGAATCAGCAGAAAATTCTCGATCTTGCCCCCTCAGGTCTTGATTTGATACTTAGCGACATGGCCCCCGATACCACCGGAGTTCATCATGCGGATACAGAAAATTCGGCACTCCTGGTTCATCTGGCCCTGGATATTGCTGAGAAACTGCTGAAACCAGGTGGTTCATTCGTGGCGAAGGTTTTTGAGGGTGCTGAATATAAGCCACTGCTCGACCGAACCCGAAAGTTGTTCGGCTTTGTAAAATCTTTTAATCCCAAGGCCTCTTTAAACCGCAGCCGTGAAGTTTTCATGGTCGCCCAGCAATTTAAAACGAATAAATGAATCTCATCGAGTATTATTTTGTGGCAAATCAATCGTTTGTTTGATCGTGCTTTCAAAACATATGGGGTTGAATTGAATCATTTAAAATGTTACTATGGCCGAAATCTTTACGGAGGGTACCTCAAGCTATGAAAAAAGTTATCAGTGTTCTTATTCTCGTTGCTTTTATCGGCAGCATGATTGTCATGACCGGCTGTTTTGGTGGTGACGACGGACTCGGCATCGGCCTGGCAGTTTTTGCCCTGGCTATTATTGTTTCCTCAGGTGGAGCTGGCGCACCAACCGTCTTCGCAGCAAACACCCGCGCCGACATCCGATACGCCCTTTCTGAAGCAGTTGACAAGTCTAAGGTAACCATCAAGATTTTCCCCCTCAAAGATGGCGTTGAACAGGGAACCGGCACCGAAATCCCCGCCACAGACATCACCTGGGATACGGCCAACGGCCAGCTCAAAGCCACCCCGCAGATTTCTCAGCTCGATGGCTACAATGAATATCGGGTAAAAGTTTTTTATAACGGTACTACCAAGCTGCTTGAAGGGGTGAAATACCTTAAAACCGCAGATAAAACCGGCACCCAGAACCTTGAAGTTAACCCAACCTCAACGGCAAAAGCCCTGGTTTTCGATACCTGGAAAAATAAAGCAACCACCGATACCTATCAGACATTTGAATTCAATCTTGGCAATACCGACATTTCTGCTCTCGTAACCCAGGTTACCAACGAATTTGCCAAAACAACCTCAGCCGTTGCTCCCGATTACACTACTGCAGCAGTAACTACTGAAGTTAATACCGTCAACAACAACACCCCTACCGCTGAAGTCGTTACCACCTACACGATTTCAGGTTTTGTAACTGCCGCTGACGGCCTCTCTGGTCAGACCGATGCCATGATGACCCTTTACCGCAAAGCTGACCGCCAGATGATTGCCGAAACCAGAACCAACGCCGGCAATTACACTCTCACCAATGTACCTGACGGAACCTACGTTCTGATTCCCACCAAGGCAAACCACTCTTACAATCCTCTCGAAAGAGAAGTGACCGTTAACGGAGCCAATTTGACCGGAATCAATTTCCAGGCCACCTTTGCCCCATCGGTTCGCTGAATTTAATTAATTGTCATTGCAATTCGCCCGAATGCACCCAAAAGTGCAATCGGGCGATTTCTTTTTAATAAAATCGGTGAATAAAATCTCAACAAAATCAATATAAAATTCGATTGTAGGAGCCGACCAACGTGTGACGCGCAGGATGCGCTAATGCCATGGCGCGGTCCGCTTAAAATTGCAATAAACAAACGAATCAAATGAAAATTGTATTATTCATAAATGAAATCAAAAGGCCCGCTCCAATTTCCAAAGGGCTTTTTCAATGTTATTTTTTATTATTGTTGTTTTTCAGCACATTATTAAGCCACAGCCTATCTGCACAAACCAATCGCACAATTTTCAAAGTACCGTTTAAAATTGGTGGTCATTTTTATGATTACCAGAACTACCACAAAGTGCCATACCTGCACGGCGGCACCGACTTCTGCGTTCCTGCCGGCACCCCCGTATTCAGTCCGGTTTCAGGACAGGTTTACATCAACTCTTATCAAATTATTGCCAGTTCTTCGCCTCTGCAGTTTACCTATATCCGACGACCTTTCCGCCGTAGCGAAACTTCAAATACAAGATATCTCGAAGTAGCGGTTGAAGACGCTCAGAAAAATCTCTGGATGTTTCGACATATCGCCCCCAACTCTGTTCCACCCATGGTTTTTTCTCTCGCAGAGAAGGGCCAGCCTGTTCAAAAGGGTGCAGAACTTGGCCTGGTAGGCAATTGGCCGGTATCGGTTAAACCAGAACCCGTCAATTATGATCATATTCACGTTGAAATTCTGGCCTCTGATGGCGTCTATCTGAATCCTGCCCAAATGCTTGCATTGCCCAAAGACTACTATGCTCCCGAGATCCATGAATTATTCTTTGTCGATCATGACCGAAACCGTATTTTCAAAGGGGTTCCCTATCCGGTTGTTCGCGGAAGAATAAGCATCATTGCAGGCATTACCGATCGAATGAACGATGCAGCTTATCGACATTCGGTTTATTCTGCATCTCTGGAAATAATCAGAATGACCCCAAAACCCGAAACAATAAGAAATCGCCTCGTTTATCGCTTCGACAAACTGCCTTTTTCCGGCGACCGTACTCAATTTGCATCGATTATCTACCGAGATCGAATCGAAGCCGATGGATATACCCTTTTTGCCAACGGCAGTGATGGCCCCCGTTTTTTTCTACTTAATCTAACTGCGGGGGATGTTAGAAGGGGATACGATTCTTACAATTGCCTCGACACCGGGCTATTGAACAACGGTCTCTACCGCTGTGTTGTGAATGTTGAAGACATGGCGGGCAATCGCCGCACTGCGTCTCAGGATTTCCTGGTTAAAAACTGAAAAGCCAGCAAAATCAAACTTTAATTTGAACGGTAAAAACCGTTCCCCCCAGATTAAGTTTGGCTCCAGAGACGATATGCACATCCCCCTTAACCGCCTGCCCGTTTAGTTGCGTAACATTGCTGTCGGTGAGAGATTTAAGCATTACTTTATCTGCATTTCTAAAAAACATCACATGCTCGCGACTGATTTCAGAGCCAGTAAGCACCAGCTGATTATCTCGTCTTCTACCGACTTTTATCACTTCACCGGCGGCTTCGTATCTCTGGCCGCCTTCGTCGGTCAGTTCTATTTTCAAATGATTGGCGGCAGTTTTTCCCGACAGGCTTCCAACCCGCTCTTCGAGCTCAGTTTTAACCACAGAACGCTGTGAGGTTCTTTGGGGATCTTTGATCGTTTCAGAATTTTCAGAAGCCGGTTGAACTGTTTCTAAAACTGGGATCGACGGTTCTTTCAAACTTGCAACAGAATCTGACTTCTGATTTTCTTTATTGTGACTGTCATCAAAATACATCTTTCTTGCCTTTTCAAGTTCTTCAAAGTTCATAAACAGTGATTTTGTCGACATCATCGCCGGCGCACTCTTTTGAAAACGCCAGACTTTCAAACCAATCAACAGAAGTGCGATTCCACCGGCAAGAATGAACCATGAATAATTTTTGGAAGAATCATCGCGAACCACCTTCACCTCAATTTTCTTCTCACCGCCAGAATCACGGATTATAACAAAACCACCGGTTGAACCCAGGGGAAGAAATTTAAGCTCGTAACAGATTTCACCACCTGAACTCTTCGGTTCTATTTCAATCAGACTGTCATTGTGCATTTGAATATCCGGCGTTCCCTGAACCGCGCCCATAAATTGAAATTTCCCCTGCTCGGTTTCGATGGAAATTTTGTGATCAACACCTGGATCTGCGGTTATTCTTACAATAAAAAGATCCCCCGGCCTGACCAGTTCAGGAATTTCTGCAGAAGCGGCAAAGCTCTTTACCGCTGACCAAAGAAAAACCAGAACAATAAATAGAACAATGGCATTTTTTTTCATGTCACATGCCTTTCTGCCAGCCGGGGAACCAGTTCATCAGTTCTTCAACGCTGGCCTTGTGAGGTCCTCGCGAACCAAACAGCCGTTTAATGAAATTTCTTTTCGCTCTTTTTTCCGTATTTTTTTGCAGAGCTCCGGAAATTATTTCAGGTTTATCCCATGTTCCAGAAAGATTCAGATCGACAAAAGGAATTCCGGTCTGACGATCCTGAATGGTGGCCGACAAGCGTCCAAGTTTTTTGCCAAGATCAGTATGCCTGAGGCTCTGGGGATTCAGCATCAGCTTTCCTGAAAGTTTGAGTGCCACCGGGTTGAATTCACTGTTGCCCAGTTCAAGCCGCATATGCGGGCCAGCAAATAAACCGTCTGCAATAAGCAGTTTACCCGCAAAACCTGAATCTTCTTCGGTCGTAACATAAAAATTCAATTGTCCCTCACGAAAATCAGGCTGCTCGATAAAATCCACTCCAACTTTATCCATGGTCTTAGGATCAACTAATGGGATTTTGGGAATAAACAAATTTTTGAAATTCAGGTTAAAAACAGCATCGCGCGAACCATTGCTTTCCCAATTGGCCTTCATTTTACCATCAATTATACCCCTAATTGAATCAGCATCTTTCATTTCAAGCTTTGACAGATCGATGCCTGAAAGATTGCCTTCAGCCTTGAAAACAAAAGGGTTTTCCCGGGAAAAAATTCCTGAAGTCGGCTGTAATTCAATTGAACCACTTAAAAGGCTTAGCTTGACTTTATCTACCAGAAATTCCCCGTTTCCAGCATTATACGCAAGTTCAAGACTGTTCTGACCAATGGGGAAGTTAAATTCCTGACCATCACTTTTCCAGGAAATTTTCATCTTGCTGCTGCTGACTTGGGTTTTTAACCGGGGTTCGGCAAGGGTTCCCTCCACTTCAAGCTTCCCATCCAGCCATCCCTCTTCGGGAAAACTCAGGGCTTCTATTTTCATCCCTCCCATCATGCCCAGAAGATCGGTTGGAAAGAGCTTTTCAACTGCCCCTTCAAGCATTAGTTTGCCTGAAAAAAGCGGGTCTTCGATAAACCCCTTATCAATCTTGAATTTTGACCGCCCAAAGCTTGCCGAAAAGTCATTTACTCCAATTCTGGCATAAGATCCGTCAGACCGACCCTCAAACTGTAACTGTCCGCTTACTTTTTCAAATCTGTCTTTAAGTGCCGAATAACCGATAGAAACATCAGTTAAGCTGGCCTGGCCAAGGGCAAGTATTTTGTCGGAAGAGCCGCTAAGCGAGAAGTTGCCATCGATCAAACCATTATTCACGTTAATTCTCTTCGCATATTCAGGTGGCAAAAAGCCGCCTATCAGATAATTTGCCAGGTCTGAAGCCCTTAGACCGTCCAGCTTCAATACAATCTTTTCAAAAACCGGTTTAAGCCCCTGCCCTTTTCTGATCAAACCAGCCTTTCCTGACAGGTCAACTCCCGCATCCAGTATTTTTCCACTGATTTTTCCGACGTCAATGCTGAAAAGATCATTTCCCCTTTTAACAAAACCTGCCTTGCCATTAAGATTTCTTGCGGTTAATTTATGTCGGCGACCGCCAGATTCTATTGGAAAATCCAGACTGATACTGGAAAAATTTATATTTCCATCTGAATCTGGAGAAAAGAGATTCCCTGACAGGCTTGCGTCAGCTGAAAATTTACCAGAAAGCTCAAATGGAATTTTAAATTGACCGATACGAGCTACTTCTCGGGCCAGATTTTCGATATTTCCACTTTTTATGTTGAGTTCGAATTTGTTGATTTTTTTGCTTGCAAGGTTAATTGCACCCGCCGCTTTCATGCCGGTGGAAAAAATTTCTGAGTCTGCTGAAAACTTTATCTCTGGATCGCGACTGGAGAAAAACTTTCTTGATTCGGCCTTTGCCATAGTTTTACCAAGATCGAAGTTTACATCTTTAACTTTAATAAAAGCTTTTCCTGCGGAAATTTCAGCTGCATAATTCTGATCAGATGTCTTGATAATGGCATGAAATGGCAATTTCGCCAGGAAATCCTTATAGGACAAATTCAAAACAGGAAATTTTATCCAGCCTTCGAGCTCAGGATCCTTCAATAATCCGCGGCCGAGAAAGGCAAAATCAAATGCACCACCGATATTCATCGGATACTTTTTGAAAAAATGTTCCCCTTCCGGTTGAGAAACAACCGCTTCAAGTATTCTTGAGAAATTGTCGCCCCCACCCTTGCAGCTCAACTCATCTATAGTTCCCGAGGCAAGATTTGCTTTAACCATTGCGCTGATTTTTACACCAAAAAGATCACCGGCGGCGGTAAGGCTTGATGCGCCGGGCAGTTTTCCGGAAGCAGGTTCAAGTAAACCGGTGGTAAACTCGGCAGAAAAATTATCAAGCCACAATGGCTTTTTACGACGAACCAGTCTCATTTTTTCCAGGTCCAAACTCACTCGATTCAAAGAAGATTTTGAATTTAGGGTTGCAGAGAAAAATCTGCTGCCTTTAAGCTCAATGTGGTCAAAATCAGGCTTTTGTTTTAAACCAAGACTTTTTTGTGTTCTTTCCGAGGTAATAATAAATGAAGCCCCTTCTACCCCACCATTCATATCCAGGTCGAAGCTCTTTACAAAAGGACGTTGTGCAGCTATTTCAACCGAACCAGAGGCCTTGAACCTGAGGTTATCAATTAAAGCGCTTAAATTCTCCAGTAAAAGCACCCCGTTTGAAAATTTTGCCCCGCCATCGATTCGCACCTGATCAGCAGCATTCTGACGACTCACGATACGTGCACCATTGAAGCTGAAATCGAGATCGGCATTTTTCCAGTCATCGATTGTTGGAAAACTTGTATTGATCTTCAGAGGACCAATCAGGTCTATGCGGGTAAACCATGCTAGAATCTGATTGCCAATCTGGTCAGGAAGAATATTCAAAGGCAGAATATCTACCGCTCGACCATCTTTCTCGAGGCCGCCTTCTATTTTAAAATCGCGATAAACAACGCTTTTTCCTTCAATCTGCCGGTTTAAATCGATTTTTGCCTGCCCTGAGTTTCGAAAAACATTCAGGGACAGCCGGTGTAATCCTGGTTTCTCGCGAAAATAATTTCCGTTGAGTTTCATCAGATCGCCCATTACATTAGCGGTCAGGTCCGCTTTTATATTGCTTTCGTCCGAATAATCTATTTTGCCCTGATGGATTGATTCGATGTTCTTAATTTTTATCTGCAGCTTTTTAAGTTCAGCAATTCTGTTTTTGGCCGCAATCTCCGCATCGAGCCCCTGAACCTCAGGGAAAAAAGGCAATTTGATTTTTATGTCGGCAAGCTTCAACTCAAGATCAGAATCATATAAATTTTTCCCATTGGAGGTTTGACAGGAAAGTTCTAGCGCCCCTTTAATCTCTGAACCCAAAGCAAGAATAGGGGTGAAAACTGAAGCGAAGTCGGGAATCTTGAGTACTCCACTCAAACCTGAAATTTTTTCTGGCAGGCTTTTTCGGCCGCGCTCTATTACCCACTCAAGATTAAGACGATCTTTCATGCGCCCATCGTAAAAATTAACCTTTCTTCCCTTGAGACCAAGGTTTTCTACGGCCAGATTAAAATTCTGGCCGATTGCATCAAAAGACGCTGTGAAGTTGCCACTCTGCTTAGTTCTCGTAACTTGAAACCGGAGAAAATTCTGATTTTCCGGGGTAGTTATCGAAAGAATATGTGAGACAAATTTATCTGCCGGGTATTTTTTGAGGGTCATGCCCACCCCGCTTATCTGATAGGTTCTGGTGGGAAATCTCACCAGCCTTTTAACAAATTCATCGATAATCAGTTCGCCCGGTTCTGGGATAAGAATTGAAAGGTTTTGCACATTGATATCGGTCAGGTAGTTGTCGGCCAGAGCCTGAGCGGCGGCTCTTTTCTGCCAGTCTGTCTGTTTTCCATCATTACCAGCCACCACATCTTCTGCCGCTGCAAAATCCCAGATTGCACGGCCGGTTGCGTCTCTCTTCAAGGTAACGACAGGATTCTCGATCTGCAGTTTTTCAAGAGTGATGTTTCCCCAGAAAATTCCCCACAGGGAGTATTTCATTGAAATTCTGGGGATGGTCATAAGAGCCGAGGTTCCTTTGAAAAGTGGATTCTGAATCAACACGCTTTCCAGTTCTACACCATTGATAAGATTGCCGGAAACCGGACCAATGGTCATGGCAAAACGGCCCTGAGTAAGGTTTGGAATAATGCCCTGCTTGATGTAGCCCTCAACCAGATTTGAATTGAGCCGGAAAAAGTTAAAGATGAAAATACCCGCCAGAATGAAGGAAACCAGGGCAATCAACATCAGAATTCTTCTGATCAGTTTTCTGACCGCACGACCGTGGGCCGTACCGCTGCCATGCTCGGTGCGTCGCTTTTCAAGTTCTCTCGCAATTGTGTCTATTCTCTGGCTGGTTTTGTCATCCATGACTGCTATTTTATCACATACTGCCAACCTTTTTCACCCATCATTGCACCGCCTGTTAAAGATTCCTGTTTCCATGAAAAATGATTAAATTTTGCTGGTGGGTTGATTTTTGCAAAAGGTTTGGCGTAAATTGTCGTGCATGTTTGTTAGAGATCAGATAATTGGCAGAAACTACAAAGTTATAGCAAGACTCGGCGAAGGCGGCATGGGGCAGGTGTATCGTGCCCTCGATGTTAATCTTGGCCGCGAAGTTGCCATCAAATTTCTTTTGCCCGAAATTGCCAAGGAAGAAGAAATTGTAAAAAGATTTTTAAACGAAGGCAGAATACTGGCAACAATCAACCACCCTGCCGTCATTTCGGTTTACGCCTCTGACGTTGAAGAAACCTCGGGAATTCCATTCCTGGTAATGGAATTCGTAGATGGAATGAGCCTTGATAAGTATCAGGACTCCCTTAGACAGAACCCATCAGAACTGCTGAATCATTTTATTCAGTTAATGGGCGGCATACATGCCTGTCATCAAAAAGGCATCATCCATCGCGACTTGAAGCCTGAAAACCTTCTGATAAATTCAAACAATCAATTGAAAATTGTGGATTTTGGCATTGCCAAATCCGCATCGCGCAGCACAAAAACCGGTATCGCCCTTGGCACTCCCCACTACATGTCTCCGGAACAGTGTCTGGGCAAGCAGGATATCACACCCAAAACCGACGTTTATGCAGCCGGAATCATGCTATTTGAAATTATATCAGGAACCCTGCCTTTCAAAATTGAAGGGCATGTTGATGATCCGGCCCTGACCATAGCGCTGATGCATCTGAATCAAACCCCCGATTTCACGGAACTGGAAAAAACATCAACCGGCAAGGCTTTTAAACATCTGATTTCCCAGATGATCGCAAAAAAACCGGATGATCGCCCCGAAGTTCCAAAAATTCTCAGTGAATTAAGAAACATTCTTGGCGAGTTTGATTCATCAGAGCGGCCAACCATAGCAAAAGAAGCCGTGAGGCCTGCCAATGAAAAAATCATCGGTGAAATCTACGAGATTCAGTCAGAACTTGGAACTGGTGGAATGGGCAAGGTTTTCAAAGCTCTTGACACGGCTTTGAACCGAACGGTTGCCATTAAAGTACTTC
Source organism: Candidatus Rifleibacteriota bacterium (assembly GCA_049325495.1). Taxonomy (GTDB): domain Bacteria; phylum Muiribacteriota; class Ozemobacteria; order Ozemobacterales; family Ozemobacteraceae; genus DYKG01. Next base: position 25,134 of record JBMOKV010000092.1, read on the forward strand.
ATGATTCGACTACCCGTGACAGTTCACTCGTTGACCGCTTCATTCAGGAAGGGCAGGTTCTGGCGACGGTAGGGCATCGAAATGTGATGAGCATTTATGCTTCATCCCGCGACAAAAGAACCGGTCGGCCTTTTCTGGTAATGGAATATATTGAAGGGAAACCTTTGAGCAAAGTTAAGCAGGCCCTCGACAGCGACCGGAAAAAAGCTGTTCCGATCATGTTGCAGCTCGCTGAAGGCCTTGCGGCCTGCCATGAAAAAGGCATTATCCATCGTGACCTTAAGCCGGGCAATATAATAATTACAAACGCCGGTCTGGTGAAAATACTTGATTTTGGCATTGCCAAAACCTCGGCGAATCTCACCAAAACCGGCATGACAGTCGGTACGCCCGAATATATGTCACCAGAACAATGCACCGGAAGTCGAAATATATCGGTTAAATCAGACATTTATTCTCTTGGAATCATATTCTGGGA
>JBMOKV010000093.1:0-3416 GCA_049325495.1 Candidatus Rifleibacteriota bacterium
AATAATTTATGCTTGAAGAAATGGTGGTGCGGGTGCCGTCGTAATCAACGCCAAGACCGCCCCCAATATCGACGTATTCGATGGCGCAACCGAGTCGGCGCATCTGGACAAAAAATTGCGAAGCTTCTTTCAGGCCCTTTTTGATCTTTCTGATATTGGTGATCTGCGAGCCAAGATGGCAATGAATCAGTTTGACGCAATCGAGCAGATCTTCACTTTTAAGAAAATCCACGGCTTCGATCAATTCGCTGGGAGTGAGGCCGAACTTGCTTTTGTCGCCACCGGAATCTTCCCATTTACCGCTGCCAAATGCGGCAAGCTTGATGCGCATACCGATATTGGGTTGAACTTTGTGAATTTTGCACAGACGGGCGATCAGGCGCAGTTCATTGAACTTTTCTGCGACGATGAAGATTCGCTTGCCCATTTTCTGGGAAAGCAGTGCCAGCTCGATAAATTCTTCATCTTTATAGCCGTTGCAGATAATGATTGCATCAGGGTTATCCATGATGGCCAGCACCGCATGCAGTTCAGGCTTCGAACCGGCTTCGATACCGATATTGAATTTTTTGCCATAGCGTACCAGTTCTTCAACGACCGGTCGCTGCTGATTAACTTTGATTGGGTACACCGTATGGTAATTGCCCTGAAAATTGTATTCTTCTGCTGCGGTCCGGAAGCAGTTCGAAATGGTTTCAATGCGGTCATCGAGAATATCGGGGAAGCGAAGAAGAACAGGAAAGGAAACGTCTTTGAGAGCGAGTTCATCAAGGATTTCCTTGATGCACACGGCCTGTTTCTGTTTGCGATCAGGTCTGATCGTGACGTTGCCGCTCTTGTTTATCCCAAAATAGCCAATGCCCCAACCCTCGATGTTGTAGAGCTCGGCCGAGTCTTCGATTCTCCATTTTCTCATCATTGTGACCTCCGGTGTACAGGCTGAAAAATACAAGGCTTTATAGTAAATTTAAACTTTGCAGATAGCAAGTTTTTTATGTTGTTTATTCGCCGCTGCAGCGTTATACTACTTTGGCAAACTCAGGACTGAGAATGTCTGAGTTTTCGGAGGAAGGAATGAATCAGCCCAGTACAACGGGACGTAACGATCCATGCCCATGCGGCAGCGGACAAAAATATAAAAGATGCTGTATGACAGGCAAAAAAGAAATGCCTGTGGTTGAAAACCTTGCAGATCTTTATTACCGGAATTACCGGATCCGCCTCAAAACAAGACAGGATCTGGAAGGAATCCGCAAGGCCGGGATTCTGGTCATCGATACCCTGAAAAAAGTTGAAGATTTCGTCAAACCGGGTATCACAACCAATGACATCAACCGCCTCGTCCATGATTATACGATCAGGCACAATGCAACTCCGGCCCCGTTGAATTACCGGGGATTCCCCAAAAGCGTCTGCACTTCGGTCAATGAGGTGATCTGCCATGGAATCCCATCAGACCGCGTGCTTAAGGAAGGCGATATCGTCAATGTTGATGTAACCTCAATTCTGCATGGTTTTTATGCCGACGCAAACATGACTTTTTTTGTGGGCGAATGCGGGGAAGAGGCCAAAAAGATTGTTGCCGTTGCCAGGGAATCGCTCAAGCGCGGCTTATCAGCGGTTAAGCCTGACAACACCCTCGGCGACGTGGGCTGGGCAATACAGGAATACGCCGAAGGCCAGGGCTGTTCGGTAGTACGCGAATTTATCGGTCACGGTATCGGCAAAACCTTTCACGAACCGCCCGATGTACCCCACTTCGGCAAACCCAAAACCGGCATTACCCTGGTACCCGGCATGGTTTTCACGGTTGAGCCCATGGTAAATCTTGGCAAAAGATTTCTCAGGGTACTGGAAGATGAATGGACGGCGATAACCCGCGATGGTTCATTATCTGCACAATTCGAACAAACGATAGTCGTAACCGAAGACGGCTATGAAAGTCTGACCCCCTATGAACTTTAAGCTTGATGGAGGCCAATGATGGAAGAACTGCTGACCAATTTCATGCGTTTTATCGATGCCGAAGCCGATTCTGAAAAGAGTTTTGACCCTGACAAAAAAATTGCAGATCAGTTTGATTATCTTTTTGACGAAACCGATTTTCGCATCGCCATGATCAAATTTGAAATGGACCAGCACATCGATATTCCGCGAACCCCGCTGAATTACCAGTTGACCCTGCGTGAGCTGTGCGCCAAGATCAGCGAACTGTCGCCGATTAAAAAGCCCAATATTCCAACTTTCCTGAAAAAGAAGCGGGCCGAAATGGCGAAAATAACTCAGGAAATGGCTGCCGACCTCAGTCGCATCTTTGGCTGATAATATTTTGCCAATCTTCTCGCCGGTTTGGTATTATTTGTTAATACCCAATTTAAAGGCGGATTTATGAAAATTGCACAATCTCTAATTGGCTTTGCTTTGCCTTTGGCAGAACAGGCAACGGTAAAAGATCTTCGGCTGGGCCTTGGTTACAGCTGCATCGAATTTAGTGACGGGCGCAGCGGTGTGGCCTGGACCCCCGACAATCGACAATCGGGTTCTTGCACTCACCTTCGTCAGGCCGGCAATCTGCTTGGCCTGAAGGCCAGTGAAACTTTGAGCTGGCTCGACAGTGAAAACCTGCTTGAACGCGCAATAGGCCTGGCCACTTTCAACGCGCTCAACAGCAAGGTAAAAAGAAATCTTTTATCGGAAGAAGCCACTTCTCTGCTGCAGATTAAAAACTCGGATCATGTGGTCATGGTCGGATATTTTGCCCCGATTATTCCGAAATTGAAAGAAACGGGCTGCCGCCTTGAAATTGTGGAACTGGACGAGGAAAAACCGGAAGTTCTCAATTCTCAGCAGGGTTTCAAGGCTCTTGCAGAATGTGACGTGGCCATCATCACTGCCACCAGTATTATCAACAACACAGCCGATGGCCTTTTCGCCGCCTTGAAGCGAAACCGGGCGGCCACCATTCTCGGGCCCTCGACCCCCATGGCACCAGAGGCGTGTAAAGACACCAGGATCACCCAGTTCAGCGGTTCTTATATCAAGGATATTGAACAGGTAAAAAACATTGTTTCCCAGGGGGGCGGCACCATGCTGCTGAAAAAATTCCTGGATTTTGCAACAGTTAAGATTTAACAACTGGAGAGTATACATGAATCAGTTTCAGCGAGATTTATTGAGCATCACTGCAGACCTGAACCGCGGCGCCACTCTCGATCAGGTTCTCAATCATTTTTACCATGGTTTCAAAAACCATGTACCTTATGACCGAATCGGGGTTTCAGTTATTTCTGACGACCGTACCAACGTTCGTTCAATCTGGGCAAAATCAGAATATGAACCGATGCTGCTGGGCCTTGGCTATCAGTCGCATTTAGAAGGCAGTACTCTGCAAAAAATCATTGAAACGGGCGAGCCAA
>JBMOKV010000094.1:0-3387 GCA_049325495.1 Candidatus Rifleibacteriota bacterium
TTAACTATTTCCAGCGCTTTATCTGTTTGTACATCGCCAACAATCACTACCCACATATTGGATGGCACATAAAATTTCTTGTAAAAGCCAAAAATCTTGTCGCGGGTAACCTGTTCGATATTCTGTAAATAGCCAATGATGGGGTTTTTATAAGGGTGAACCTTAAAAGCCTCTTTCATAATCAGCTGAACGATACGATTGCCGGGATCATCAAGCGACATGCGCAATTCTTCAATTACGACCTGAGATTCTTTTTTCAATTCCTCAGCATCAAAAACGCTGTTCAATACAGCATCAGATTCTAATTCAAACATTCGTTCAAAAAATTGACTGGCACCGACCAGGTAATAGCAGGTGTAATCGTTGGCAGTAAAAGCATTCTGCTTTGCACCCATCTGCTTGACTTCATTATCGAGAACCCCATAAGGAAAAGCGGTGGTGCCTTTGAACATCATGTGCTCGATCAGATGAGCATAGCCTTCCTGACCAGGCTCTTCATTTACCGAGCCAACTTTGATCCAGATGTTGATGGCAACGACCGGTGAAGCCTTGGCTTCTTTTATATAAACCTGAAGGCCATTATCAAGGGTAAAATGTGCGCCCTTATCCGCTGAAGCAGACAAAATTCCTGCCAGCACAAGCAATAAAGCCAGAAAAAAAGTTTGTTTTGCAATATATCTCACTCTAGCAACTCCTTGCCGATAATTTTATGTATTTTATCACAAAATTGAATGAAGAAAGGCTGCAAATGCAACTCTCTGTAACAGCCCAGATAATCTCCATATTGTCTGCAGGTCTGGCCTTGCTTGGCGCATGGTGGATCACCGGCGAACGCAGTCTTTCTCATGCAAAAAAACTGCTATTGCGCAGCCCTCTGATGCTGGCATTGTTCCTCTTTGCCTGGTTGCTTGAAAAAACAGTGGGAACTTCAATTTCGCTCTGGCTGGCCATCATTCTGGCAGCCCCTCTGGCTGAAGAGATTGCCCGTTATCTGGCAACCGACCTTCTTGACCTTGAATCGGCAAACGATGGCTTTTTCATCGGGGCATTAACCGGGATTACTGAGACCCTCATTTTTCTATGGCTTTATGATCTGAAAGAGCCTGAACTGCTGTTCCGCCTGTTTTTTTCCCAACCCCTGCACGCAATACTGGGAGCCACACTGGCTTGTGGCGGCAGTTTGACCAAAAATATCATAATTCACTTCTTGTTTAACTACGGAATCTTCATTGGTGGCTACGTTGGAATTTTCCTTTCGGTTTTCGCCATGACCCTGGGAATCTTAAACCTGTTTTTGGCAGCTCAGCCTCTAACCTCTGAAGAGGAAAATGCCGATAAACCTGACAGATAATAAAACTTCAGGAGCATATACATGTCAGAGGCAAACAGATATTCGATCATTGGTATTTTCAGCGCCATTCTAATCTTCGCAATTTTCGCGGGAAATAACCTTATTGCGTCGGTTTTTGCCAGTTTTTCTCTGGCAACAATTCCCCGTGAATTGCGGCTGGGCATCGAAGCCGGGTTGATTGAATCAGAAAGCTGCAATAAAAAACATCTGAATTCAGCCTGCACTCGTAACAGCTTTGCAGAAAAGCTTTCAACCGTAATCGAACAGATTGGCCTCGCTGAAATGTCAGAGCTGAAAGCGCTTGAATATGCCGGAATCATGGAAAAATCAAAGAAAAAAACCTTTACCAGAAAACAGGCAATCGAAGCCTTGCTTCGCACCACCATGCTTCTTGGCGACAAAGGCCTGATAAAACTTTCCGGTGAAAAACCATTGAATTATCGAGACTATCGTGTGCCTGAAAAATATGGCAAGGCCATGGCAATGTTACAGCAAAAATTCGTAGTTCGCGGATATCCTGATGGAATGATCGGGGCAGAGCGCCGGCTTACCAACCGCGAAGCCGTCTTTTTCCTCTATCGACTCTATGAAATGGCCGCCACCGAAATGATGGCCAATCGCTCCGAAAAAGGAATCAGATTTATTGATCTTGCCCTGAATCATCCGGTCATGGATTCAATCAAAATCCTTACCGATGCCGGCGCGTTCGACAAAATCCAGCTCAAACCTGCCTTTGATGGTGATTCTCTGGTATCGGTCAACGACATGACCGGCATGATCGAAGGAATTATGGGGCGAAACCAGCAGACAATCGATCAGATAAGGATTAAAACAATTTTTGCCGCCGAAAATCAGGTCAATCGTGGTCAATTGGCGCTGATTCTTGAGTACCTTATTCCTGTATCTGAACTGCCAAATTCTGGAGAAAACCTGGATTACCTGGATGTTCAGCCTTCCAGCCCTGAATACAATGCCTTGAAGAAACTTCAGACACTTGATGTAATGCTGGGGTATCAAAAAAACCTCAGGGCCAGTGAAAAAGTCAGCTGGTTTGAAGCTGTTTCTGCAATGGCAAAAGTGCTTAGCCTTAAAGCAGATGCGGTTGCCGAAGTTAAACCAGACCGTCTGGCAGAAAAATCTGACATTGAAGCATTGATGGCAGTCATAAAAGCAAAAAAAGCAAGAATCAGACAAATTCTTGATTACAAAAAGCCATACAGCCGCTGACTATTTAAAACATTTTTTTAAATTCGTCCAAAAATCAGACGCTCTTCAGGCTGACAGCTTATCACAAGATCCTTGCCAGCAGCAAAGGCAAGGGTCTGGGCAGCAGATTTTGCTTCAGTCGGGCTTATGGTAGCAAATATCTTTTCTACTGCAAAATCATCATGCTGCAGATATGCCTTAACCACCCACATCGTCGCATGATTTGACAATAGACATTCTGAATCACGGGTAACTTCCACACTCATGATCTCGTCAAAATGGAAAGCGGTTGAACGTATGCCCAGTATGCTGGTTTCTTCCATCATGACTTTTTTCTCAATTGAATTCATAGTTACCGTTTTTCTATAGGTTACCAGTACCAGCCCGGCCATCATGAAAACTCCGGCGACAATAAGGCTGAAAGTGCAGAAATAAAAACTGAGCATAATTTTTCCAAACAAAATTTTGAAAATGATGCTCAAGCCGGCAAAGAGAAACAGACTGCCAAGAACTCTGCAAACTCTTGAAGTTCTAAAGATGGCAATATCCTGACTGAAGTCTTCAAACTTCATTACCTTAAAAGCACTCAAGGCTCCCATGCTCTAAATTTCCCCAGACGCAAACTTTATATTTCTTAATAAAAATTCAGGTGAAGCCGATAATAACAAACGAAGCGGGCATGGTCAATAAAAAATTTTGCGCAAAGTGGCGTACACTCAGGATTCAAGAGCCACAGTACTTTTGCTGGAAAAAAAAAAAATCCAATGTACCAATCCAAGCCACTCACAATCATAGTTTTCAGGTGTTTTTTTCAAGAAGTTTTTCAAAAA
>JBMOKV010000095.1:0-3379 GCA_049325495.1 Candidatus Rifleibacteriota bacterium
CCCTCGCCGAATATCCACCGACGGTTAACGACCCTGACTGCTGGAAAACAGCCCGCCAGACCGCCGCCGACCTTTTGGGCGAGACAGCTATAGTTTCAGAAGACCCGGCTATGGGTGCCGAAGATTTTGCCTTCTATCAACTGAAAATTCCTGGCTGCTTCGCTTTTCTCGGAGTAAAAGATCCGGGCGCAAAAGAAAGTTTCGGCCTTCATCACCCAAGATTCCAGCCCGACGAATCAGCGCTCGCTCTAGGCACTGCCTGGCATGTTGCAACCTCACTGCAAGCCCTTGCTGACCTTAAAAAATGACTAAACAATCCCAGTCTGTTTTCAATCTTATTTTTAAATTTTTTGTTTTATTTTTATTACTGACAATTTCTGCGGGATTAAGCGCTCAAGATCTGAATTTCACGATTATCCACACCAGCGACGAGCACTCCAGTCTGGTTCCGGTTCCCTACTCCGAATATCTCAGCGGCCCGCGAAACAAGGCCCTGGGCGGCTTCGCCCGCCTCGCCACGTTAATAGAAAGAATCCGCAACGAGAGAAAAGACGAACCGGTGGTTCTTCTTTCATCCGGCGACTTTCTGGGTGGAACACCGTTCAGCTGGCTCAGCCTGGCAAGCCAGACTCCGGAGCTGGATCTGCTGCAAGCACTCGGTTACAACGCCACGACACTGGGAAACCACGAATTCGACTTCGGTTCGGAAGCTCTTGCAGATTACCTGATTTGCGGCCTGAAACCAGATTCCCCGCTTCAGATAATTTCAACCAATCTTCAGATTCCCGCCGGACACCCACTCGAAAAGGCCAATATCAAACCTTACCACCTGATGACTCTTGAAAATGGCCTGATAATAGGTATCATGGCCCTGATCGGCAAAGACGCCATCAGACTTTCGCCCGCAGCAAAACCTCTGACCTTTTCCGACCAGCACCAGAGTGCGCAAAAAGCGGTGGGCGAACTGCGAAAAGCAGGGGCAGAAGTAATCATTGCCCTGAGCCATTCAGGCTACTACGAAGATATTGAGCTTGCCAGAGCAGTTCCCGACATAGACCTTATTCTTGGCGGACACAACCACATAGAAACACCTGAACCGGTAATTCAGGGCAAAACCATTATCATGCACAGCGGAGCTTATCTTCAGAATGCCAGCGAGCTAAACCTGGCTTTCAACCGCAACGAAAAGAAATTGAAACTGCATAGTTCGAATTCTGTTCATCTTCATAAAATCGACGAAAGTCTGCCTGAAAACGCCGCAGCCGCTGAAAAAGTCAACGAAGCAATTGCAGGCCTGAACACGATGATCGCCAGTTTCACCGATGGGGAAATCTCTGATATAAACCGGACGGTTGCCTGTTCTGATTTTTCACTGCTCAGGCATAAATCCGGCAGCGAAACAAACATCGGCAATTTCATAACTGATGCAATGCGAATCGAGGTCGAGAAACTAAAAGGTTGCAGGGTCGATGTGGCACTGCACGCCAATGGCATCATCAGAGGAAATATCATACCGGCAGAGTCTGAAGTCGCAAAAGGCCATGTAAGCCTTTACGACCTTATAACCATTTCCAGTCTTGGCTGCGGCCTTGACCGACAGCCAGGCTATGCCCTGGTTTCGTTTTATCTTACCGAGGCTGAACTGCTGAACCTTCTCGAAATCAGCACCCTGTTGCCGATTCTCTGGAATGATATCTATTTTTTGCAATTCTCAGGGCTCAGCTACTTTTACGACCCGAATCGCGCCTACTGGTTCTGGATACCGGTGCTGAACAAGCCATTGCCTGCTTATAAAGCGATACTTAACGCAAGCATTTACACCGGTTCCGGCGTACAAACCGGCGAAAATTTCAAACATCTGATTAATGACAACTCAAAACTGTATCATGTAGTAACCACCCATTACCTCGCCACCTACCTGCCGATGGTAGGAAAAAAGCTGCCGAGACTGAATCTGACTTTGAAAAACGTGGATGGCAGGCCGGTTGAGCTTGACCAGACCATCATCAGAAATGGTAACCGTGAATTCAAGCTGTGGGAAGCCACCGCCAGATATGCAGCCAGCTTTGCCACTGAAACCGGTTCAATCGGTAAAATTCCAGAATACTACCGGCAGACCGGAGAAAGAATTGTTCTCGGCAACGGCACTTCATTGTGGTTCTGGCCCGTGCTGATTATAATCGTCCTGTCAGCCCTCGTTTTTATTTCAAAAAGATTTTTCAAACAATTGTTGAAGAAACAAGAGCCGCAGTCGCCAGCTCCTTGACTCCGCGCAAATCGACTTTTCCGGTTCCCAGAACCGGTATTTTTTCTACCTTCACAAACTTGTCACGTTTGGGAATGAACAGGTTCGGCAATTGCATCGTCGCCATTTTTTCCAATACCGATGCTATTTTATCTTCATCTATAGTATGCAGAACGGCAAGCGTTTCACCTTTGCGCTCATCAGGCACCGAGGTAACCGCAAACACCCTGATTTCAGAGCCATAAGCCTCGTGTAAAGCATCTTCAACCTTGCCGTGGGGCACCATTTCACCGCCGATCTTGGAAAACCGCGACAACCGGTCGGTAATTCTGATGAACCCGCTTTCATCCATGATTGCAATGTCCCCGGTAACATACCAGCCATCGACCAGGGCTTTTTCAGTCAAATCAGGCCGGCCGAGATAACCCTGCATTACGTTTGGCCCTCTCACCAGCAGCATTCCCGGCTTGTTTGGGGCAATTGGTTCTCTGGTATCCGGGTCCACAACCCGCACCGTTACTCCCGGAACCGGGTGCCCGACAAAACCTCTCCTTGAGCCAGTCTGGTAAATTCCCTGGCCGCGATAATCGAGAGTGCTGACCGTAATAGCCGGGGCACATTCGGTTGCTCCATAACCTTCTATAGGTCTGACCCCGAATTTTTCTTCAAAAGCAATCGCCAGCTTGTCGGTAAGTTTTTCGGCACCGGTGAACACGACACGTACGCTTCCCAGCTGGCCCGGGCTGCAGCGACGCATGTAAATCTGCAAAAACGTCGGAGTGGCGATCACGAAAGTAATGCCCCGATGCTCGCACAAATCGCCGATAACCGCTGCATCGAGAGGGTTCGGGTGAAAAATAATGCTCATACCATAGCGAACCGCAAACCACAGTGACATGTAGCCAAAAGAGTGAAACAGCGGCAAAACGCCAAGAAGCCGATCTTTATCATCAACAGCGAGAACCTGGCCAACCCCTTCAACATTGCTGACCACGTTAAAATGAGACAAAACCACACCTTTCGGTTCGCCAGTGCTGCCGCTGGAAAAAATGACGGTAGCCTGGTCATCGAGAGAAATTCTCCCCTGGGCACCACACAACCACTCAAGCCATGAAATCGGCAGAGTTAGAGCGG
>JBMOKV010000096.1:0-3364 GCA_049325495.1 Candidatus Rifleibacteriota bacterium
GACGTAGCAGAAAACGATCGCACCCAGGAACTCAAAAATCTTGGCGCACGTATTCACATAGGCCACCGCGCCCGCAATCTGCCGGCAACAACCGCCCGCGTAGTTGTTTCTACCGCAATCAGCCAGGAAAACCCGGAACTGGTTTCCGCCCGCAAACATAATCTGCCGGTAATTCACCGTTCAGATCTTCTGGCAGAACTGTTCCTCGATGCCACCCGTGGGATCGCAGTAGCCGGATGCCACGGCAAAACCACGGTCAGCTCAATGATCGCAACCGTACTTAAGCTTGCCGACAAAGACCCGACCTGTGTAATCGGCGGCAATGTTCCTGCGCTGAATGGCAATGCCTGCCCGGGAAGCTCTGGCATTCTCGTAGCAGAAGCAGATGAAAGCGACGCCACCTTTCTCAAGTATTTTCCCCAGTTTGGCGTTATCACCAATATCGATAATGACCACATGGATCACTATTCAAGCCTCGATGCCATTGTAAAAGCATTTGAAATTTTTGCCAGCCATATTGGCCCGGAAGGCACGCTTTATTATTGTGCCGACGACCCGATATGCAGAAATCTGGCAATGCCGGCAACTCTCCGCACCGTATCTTATGGAATCAACATCCCCGCCGATCTGATGGCCGAAAACATCAAATACCAGCCCTATGGCTCGACATTTGATCTGGTAGCGGGCGGAAACCGTCTGGGAAGCATTCATCTGTCGATTCCCGGCCGCCACAATGTTCTGAACTCACTGCCAACCATCGGCTTCTGCCTTGACCTGGGAATGGGCCTTGAAGAAATCAAAGAAGCACTGGTTCATTTTACCGGAGCGGGGCGCCGCTTCGAAATCAAAGGGGAATTCGACGGGGTTACGGTTATTGATGATTACGGGCACCATCCCAACGAAATCAAAGCCACCCTTGAAGCCGCGCAAAGTCTCGGCGCACGCCGGGTTGTCGTAGTTTTTCAGCCCCATCGCTATTCTCGCACCCTTTTCCTGTCACAGGAATTCGGCCGCTGCTTCGACAGCTGCGATAAATTGTTTATTACCGATATTTATGCTGCTTCAGAAAAGCCTATTCCAGGCGTAACCAGCAAGGTTATTCTTGACCACATGCCGGTTGCCCACCGACGAAAAGTAAAAATGGTCAAAAACATCGACGATGTAAAATATCATCTGCTCAACTTTGTTGAACCGGGCGACGTGGTATTTACCATTGGCGCGGGCAGCGTTACCAAACTGGGCCCGGCCATCCTTGAATCAATGCGTTCGAGAGCAATCGAATTCGATTCGGTTCCCCTTAAAGCAGTGATTTGAGCGAGGTGGTTGAATGACAATTCTGACTGCCCTTTTTCTCTTCAGCATCGCCGTTGTTCTTTCGCGCGCTTCGGTCTCAATCGGATTCATGATCCTCGATAAGATCAAAGACCGTTATGGTTCCTGAAAACCACTAAACCTGCAGCAAAAAAAAGCTCTCTTTCGAGAGCTTTTTTTGTTTCAGCAGTTTTAAGGCTGAGTAATCGTCAGAACATATGATCCGCTGGCCAGCAGATAATCTTTTGCCACCTGAGCAACCTGCTCCTTGGTGGTTGAAGCGATTACATCGGCGTATCTGGCACTGAAATCAAAACCCTGACCGAAGAATTCATCAGACGTGTAGGTGTCGGCCAGTGATAGATTATCAACCATCGACAGGGCATGCTGGCCAATGATGTATTTTTTCGCATCATCAAATTCTTTGTCGGTAAAGCCATTTTCGCGGAAATTGTCGATTTCTTCCTTGAGCCGCATCGTTGCAGTAGCAACCTTCGAGGCTGCAGTGCTGATAGTCGCCTGAAAGTAACCGGTATTGGCCATTCCAACATTGAATGCGAAAGTGCCGTAAGCTAGCGAGTCTTTGGCCCGCAAATTTTTGAACAGCCGCGAAGACATGCTGCCGGAAAGAATGTTCTGGGCAATGGTTATTGCCGGGGTTCTCTCATCTTTTGCGGGGAAAGTGCGGGCAGCGTAAATAATCTGCGCCTGTTCACGGTTTTTCTGAAGTTTCACTTCAACCGGTTCGGTAATGTCTTTGAATTTGGGCAATTCCACATCTTTTACTTTGCCTTCTTTGAATCGACCAAACTGCTTGAGCAATTCTTCTTTAAGCTCACGTGAGTAGAAATCACCAACGATCGCTACAACCATGTTGGAACCCACGAAGTATTTTTTGTGAAAATCTTTGACTTCAGAGCGTTTTAAACGACTGACGTCATCTTCTTTACCATAGGTTGAATAACCGATGGGGGTACCCGGAAAAAGAGCTTCAAGAGCATTGTTTGCGGTGAACTTATACAGATCGTCCTCTTCTGATTTAATCCAGTCCATAACCTGGGTTCTCAGCTTATCAAACTCGGTTTCGGGGAAATCCGGATTTTCGAGAATATCGAGAAACAGTTGCAGAGTCGGAATAAAGTTTTCGGTCAGAGACTGCATCTGAAAACCCGTATAACTCTTGCTGGCACGTGAATTGAAACGCGAACCCATGCTCTCGAATTTTTCTGCAATTTCTTCAGCACTCATGCCATTGGCACCTTTGAACATCAGTTCAGTCGTAAGGTTGGCAAGACCAGCTTCACGTTTCCCTTCCCGCAGTCCACCGGCACCAACTTTAACCGAAACGGCAATAATCGGCGAAGAATGATTTTCTTTTAAAATGAGGCGCAGGCCGTTATCAAGGGTAATCATCTCAGGCGCGCTGTCAGACGATGGAGGAGCCGGTTCGAAACGGGCGATTGAAAGATTGCTGTCGCGGAAATACTTGACTGCAACCTGCTGCAGTTCTTCGAGAGTGACATCCCTGATTTTTTCCACAAACTTATCGACATCTTCAACGTTTGCCAGCAGAGCATAGTGGCCAATCTGCTGAGCATAATCTTCAGCGGTTTCCTTGCCATAGATGTCGTTGGCAATTATCTGCTGCTTTGCCTTATCCAGCTCTTCCTGGGTAACTTCACCATTGAGAAAGCGGTAAATTATCTTTTTGGCCCGGTCAGTGAAAATACGCGCCTTTCCAGGGGTAGTCAGAGCGCCAATTTGGAAAAGCATGGGAAACTGGCTTGAAAAGTATCCTGCTCCAGCGGAAATCGCTATTTGCTCTTTTTCCACCAGCTCTTTCCAGAGCCATGCAGAAACGCCGCCGCCAGATATTCTCGCCATCAATGCAAGAGCAAAACGGTCTTCGCTCTGCATTCCCGGAACATGCCAACCCATACGAATATAAGAATGCTGAAGATCGCCATGCTCAACCAGCTGTCTTAACTCGTTCTGCGCAGGTTCTTCAGCAATCTTTATCACCGGCGCATCAACTTTGGGCGCACTTCCCATA
>JBMOKV010000097.1:0-3364 GCA_049325495.1 Candidatus Rifleibacteriota bacterium
AGATTACCACACTGGAAAAGGTTATCGGAAATAGGCAGACTTCGGAAATAACGGCAAGAAAAGAAGAAATAATTTCGGTGGTCTTGCCTGGCAACACAGGAACCAGAAAAGTAAGCATCTGGGTTGAAGTTCCGGAAATCAGCATCATAATGAAAGTTGAAAAAATAATCAGCGTCGAGAATTTGACTTTATTCTGATTAAAGATTTTTTCGGCAACATTGAACGGATCTGCCTTGTTTTCGAGAACGCTGACGGGTTCAATGAGCATAAATTTAAAATATACCGAAGCCATGACGAAAATCATCATCAGCAAACCGATCAGCTTGGTCAAAGGCGCAACGAAAACAATTTCAGGATAATTTTCACCGCTGGCGATAACTGTTCCACCGATCATCAGCGCCGTAACAGACCAGGCCAGGAGATAAAAATACTTGCGCAGTGAATTGGAAAACACATGGGGATAAAGTTCAGCAACTTTGCTGTGCCACTCTGATGACGAACCTTCTCGACCATGAACGAAATCGTCAACCATACAGACAGTCAAAATCTTCCACTCGACAAATATTCCAAGCGTTTTATAAGCGCAATATGGAATCGCAAGAATTGCAAAAAATCCGGCAACCGGCGTGCTCATGAACTGAAAGGTCCCAAACACAAAACCAGCAGCCATCATCAGCAGCAAAAACCGCAGGAATTTGCGGCCGGTTTCGAATGAGAAAATCCATACATGTTTCTGATAAAGACGCATGGTCAAATCGAAAATCTCGCTGACAGAAGCCTCATCCGGGGGCAATATCGAGAAAGAACCGGCAGGAACATGGGCGCAAAGGCTTCCTTCAACCCTTGCCAGTTCAACCCGAAGAAATGCCTGGCTTTTACTGTCAAGACTCGAACGGGCCCCAAATATGTCGAGGGCAAACGCCACAAGAATTGCGTCTCTTCTTGCTTTAAGGCTTTTCTGTTCAATTTTGAGCAGCTCAATTTCTGACATTCGGCGGGCCGCATCTTCGACCCTGGCTTCATGGGCCTGCCCCGTTTTTTCAATGAGACTGGCGATTGAAAGCAGCTCATCTTCGATTTTCTTAAGCATCTGAGCAGTGCGCTCATCGATGTATTTATGGTCGAGGCTTTCGAGCGCTTTGCGGGCAAGTTGAATCAAAGACTGTTTTTCAGCCTCGGGAGTTCTTTCGAACACGAACTCATCTTTCTGGCTGCTGTCTGAAGATTTAATGGCATGCACCAGGCTGCTGAACAATTGATCGAGGCTGTTTTCGAAAAAGGTCTCACGGCTTTTTTCAAGACTGATCCGCTGTTCAACGTCCTGGTAAAGACGCAAAGCGCCAGGAACCTTGTCGGTAACAAAAGTTTTGAGAATGGTGTAAGCCTTATCGCGAACCTTCGGGCTTGAATCCAACAACAGCTTTTCAAGAAGCGCAACATACTGCTGCTCGCGCTGCAGCGAAATAACGTAGAGAGCACTCTGCCTGAAAGCCTCGCGACCTTTGTTGAGCAGTTTCTTCACTTCGGCGAAAATATCTACCCGGCCAATCGCACCCAGTGCAATAATGGCGTTTGCCGCCACCCGGCTGTTTTTATCGTTCAGCAAAGGGAAAATGTAATCGGCGCTGCTGACAACCTCTACCGCCGCTGCTGCCTCGACGGCATTGGCGCGAACCCGGTCGTCATCGTGCTTCAATAGCTGAATGCAGCGATTGATCGTCTGGGGGGGGCGACGCTCCTTGACCAGGGTCAGCATCATCGACAGAAGAAAAGAATCCTTTTCCTCTTGAAAAGCTGCGATAAAAGCCTCGGCATATTTTTCAAAATCGCTGCTGAGTTCTGAGAGGGCAAGGTAACGCTGGCAGGGATCCTCGTTCTGCAGCTGCAAAACCAGGTTGGATTCACTGGGAGGAGCAAGAACCGTCTCGATCTGTCGCGCAGTTTCCTTTTCCTGACCGGCGACCTGGGTGGTTAATTTTTCAAGAATTACCGCCGCGGCCGGGTTTCCCTCTTTTTTCTCTTCATTGATAGCAGCAACAGCTTTCTGCCTGATTTGTTCTTCAGGGTCTGATGAAGCCACCTGTGCCAGCATAACAAGAGACTGGGGCGACTTGATGCGGGAAAAAGCAAAAACAGCTGAAGCCCTCATCCAGACCCGGTCGTCCTGAGCCATTCGGCGCAACAGTTCGAGAAGACCAGGGCCGCCAAGACCCTTTAACGCCTTGACCACATTGGTTTTTACCCGGTTATCCTCATCGGCCATCATTGCAATGATATAACGATTGGCCGCCTCACCACCTATCGCGGCCAGCGCTTCGACGGCATTGGCCCGTACCCGTGAATCGTTATCGCGCAGGAATGCGCTGATCAGCTCAACATCATCGGGCGAGGCAAATCGTCCAGCCGCCATCACCATCGATGCTTTGAGCTGTGGCACCTGCTCTTTTTCCAAAGCAGACAAAATGCAGAGCCGGGCAATCGAATTGTTCTGATTCAGCGCTTTCTTCAGCCCGGCAAAGCGGGCATAGGGATCTTCAGATTGTAAAAGCTGTTCAAAATGCTGATTGGCAAATTTTTCATCTTCCGCCTGAGTCGGGGCAGCATTTGACTTTAAGCGGTCTATCGCCTTTCGGGCCAGAACTCTGAGATCCTGATCGGGATCTGCACCGGCAATTCGAGTCAGCTGATCTACCAGACCAGCCGCATTCATTTTTGCCGCAAGCAGAATTCCCTGTTTGCGATACTCAGAATTCTCCGAATTCAGCAGTTCAACAATTTTTTCAATCGTTATATCCATTTTTCAAAGTGGCATCCTCAAAAAAATGTTTAATTTACCAGATCAACAGTGCACATTCTCCTGGTCCAAGGTCGTAGGGGATACGCCCATCAAGAACTTCATACTCGCTTTTTTGCCCAGCCTCGGCAAGAAGGTTGCGTACTTTTTTCGCTTCTTTCGGTAAAGCCCATTCGAGCTCCAGTTCGCCTTTGAGCTTATGTTCAAGATCTCGATTGAATACGACAGCCAGGTGTTTGCCTGCGCCACGGCGCAAAAAGCAGATAACGTCGGTTTGGCCGGTCAGAGCGGTTGCAAAGCTATCACGGCCGGAAAGCGAAACCACATCAGAATGTGCATGACGCAACGCAATTACTTTTTTGATAAACGGAAACATGGCATGGGTTCCATCCCAGTTGTAGCCACAGAGATCGAACAAGGCAAGTTTTTTGCCCTTTAGCTTTTCCAGGTCCTGGTTCGAGAAGTCGAGACCGGTGTTTACAGGAATGGTTTCACCCAGTTCCTGGCCTGAATGAACAAAAGGCACGGAATGAGGCAGCATTGTATTTACCAGGAAAGCATAGCGGGCGT
>JBMOKV010000098.1:0-3362 GCA_049325495.1 Candidatus Rifleibacteriota bacterium
CCGCTTCAGCAGAAGCACATGGCCGGCGACTGCATCGACCTGGCAACTGAAAATGAAAATGTCAGAAAGTATCTTAACGACGCCATCTGTGCTTATCTCGACATGGGTGTCGATGCCATCAGACTCGATACGGTCAAGCACCTCGAACGTGGCGACCTGTTAACTTACGTAAACACCTGGAAAAAACATAAACCGGGCCTTTTCGTATTTGGCGAATGTCTGGTCAAAGGGCATGGCTGGGGTGACCTCGGCGGTGACAACGGGCCTTCGGATATCAGACCCTGGTGGTACACCCGCCTGGGCAACGACCGTGCAAACCCAAATTCCGGCCCCGATTCAGGCTTCTCGGTTCTCGATTTTTCGCTGTTTTCAACTTTCCGCGACAATCTGAGCCATGGCCGGCTGAATGGCATCGAAGGCGTTCTGTCCATGGACTGGGTTTACGGCAATGCGACCAATCTCGTGACCTTCCTGCAGAATCATGATGTGGGCCCGGATAACGATTTCAAATATCGATTTAAAGGCGATGACTGGATGGCAGCGGTTGCCTATAACCTGCTCTGGACGATTCGCGGTATTCCATGCCTGTATTACGGTGAAGAAATAGCTTTCATGCGCGGCGCTCCGCAGGATATCTGCGGCAATGACGACACCCTCGATACCACTGGTCGAGCCTATTTCGGTGATCATCTCGTCGGGCCTGCACTGGCAAAAACCCAGGCGCATCCGCTTTACCAGCAGATTAAAAGGCTCAACCGCATCCGCCGGCAGATTCCGGCCCTGCAGAAAGCGCCAATGAGCATGACCCGCGAATGGGGCTCGGGAATGAGTTTCGTTCGTGATTACAACAATGGTCAAAGTTATGCGGTAGTTGGGCTGGCCGCCGGTAATGGGCAGGATATAACGGTTGTGGGAGTTCGTAACGGTCTGTATCGTGACGCTGTGACCGGAAACAACATTCAGGTCGGCAACGGCACCATCAGTTTTCATGTGAAAGGCAATTCTGCAGGGATTTTTGTTCTGAATGGCCCTGGCAAGATTGGAGAAGACGGCGTATATCTGCGCTGAGAAAGAGGCATTATGAGAAAAACAACGGTCAAAACTTTGGTTGCAATGATGATTCTGGCCTTTACCGGTCTGGCAGGTGCTCAGGAAGCGAAGAAAATCGACGAGTCGATCGAACCGCCCGCGATGTTTGTGGTTGAAATAAACGGTGGCATTAAAAGCACGATTAAAGCTGGCGAAGCCGCGACCATCTCTGGTGAATTCAAAGATCCCAGCGTTAAAGTTTCGGTTGAACCCTACAAAGAATTCAATTATGCGGGAATCACCCTGAAATACCCGCAGAATTTCAGTTTCGACGCCGATCTGGCCGACGAAAACGTGAAAATGTGGAATCTTTCAGGAACCAGCGGCATTCTGATGATTCAGAAATATATCATGGACATGGATCACAAAACCATGGCCAACCTTCTGCAGCCCCGATACGGCGAAGAAAATGCCCGGGTTTCACCCTGCAGTATGACCGTTGACGGCATGGAAGTCCCGGGAACCAAGGTCATCGCCACGTTCGGCGGCACTTCGATTTCTCAGGAAGTCTATTCTTTCAAACAGAATGACGGTTCTCTGCTGCTGATCATTCAGGACAGCATCGACGCTGCCGGTAAAAACACCCAGGAAGGCCTTGATCTCAAAGAACTGATCGGCAAAACCTTCAAGCTCAAATAAATTCTCCGCCCGAAAAAAATGCTTTCGTAGGGGCCGGCCCGCGTGCCGGCCCGCAATTAAATCTCAAAGCGACCATTTTTTTCAGAATTTTTGAAAATATATAATAAAAAAAAATCCCTGTCGGGTTTGAAACCCGGCAGGGGATTTTTTTGCCTTCTCAGTCGTTTTTGCGGCTGATTACATTAGCCAGACCTTCGGGGTGAACTTCGGCCTCAAGCTTTTGAACCGTCGGGCTGTCAGCATTGATTTTGCCTTTAACCACGGGCTGGTCGGTTCCGCCTTTGCCTTTAAGAGTAAGGGTGAATTCTGGATCACAGGGCAATTCTTTGAATCCATCTTCTTCAAGTTTGAATGCTTTTACCAGCTCATTGCGTCGATTAATCAGTTTTTCGATTGCCAGCTTCTGGGAAAATGCCGGCCAACCTGAATCAGCAAAGTTTCTTTCGAGGTCTTCGCGGCCGAGTGAGGCAATGCGCATTGCCATCCAGCGGGCATCGGCCCAGGTGCATTCCTTCCAGGCCTGGGGAATATAGAGCGGGCGCATGAAGAAATTGATGCTCTGCGGCATCAGCATAATCATGCTCTTTTCAAAGCGGTTGAGGTCTCCTGAAGGTTTCAGGGAGCCGAGGGTGCAGCCCAGATCACTTTGAAATTCAACCTGCTGGTCGAATGCTCCGGTTTCCAGGTTGTAAAGCAGGCCGACCCGGCTGTTGTCGTCTTTCATATCCTTGTTTTTGATCCATGAATTGAAAACGATGGAACTGCGGGCCACCCGGTCTTCAACAGCACCGGTTTTGCTCAGCGCCGCTCCGCCCAGGCGTTTGATCGCGGGATTATAAAGGGAAAGCTGACATTCTTTGAAAAGAACGTAGTAGCATCCGATATGTTCAGCCGGAATGCCTTCCCGCTCCGCCATTTCTTCGTCGATGATGCCTGAGCCGAGAACTTTGCCCGTCTTGTCTTTCAAGACAGGCTCAGGAAGCAGGTAACGATGTGCATGAAATTCAAATTTTGAATTTAAAAGAGTATTTGCAAGCTGGTCGAAAGTTGCGGCAATGGTATTCTTGCCCGCTTTTTCAAGAACGAGAATCGTTTCAGCGGGGCCCGAATAAAACTTGAGATCGGTATAGCGTCCGCCAAGATCGATGTATAGTCTGGTAAGTGCCACATCGGTGTGAACCTCATCACCCCATTTCAATTTCCATTTCAGGCCATAGCGGTCTTTGGTGGTGATTTTCGGTGAGGTGGCATCTTCTTTGAGTTCGTCGAAGAAAAGCACGCGGCGGGCATGTTTGAAATCATACTGGGCATATTTTTCGTCGACGCCCCTGATCTGTTTCAGGGTATGATCGAGAAAATTCTGGTATTGATTTCCAGGTTTTTCGCCTGTATAGGCAATATGGTCGGCAACCGGTTCAAGCCTGCTGATATCATAGGCAGTCATGCCGGCAAGCTCTTCAGCACTGTAAACTCCCTTTTTGCCCGGTTTGGCCAGATTTTGCGATTCAAGCCGGGCCTGGCGATTGCCGATTTTCTGATCGGGGCAGATAATATTGGGGATTTTCAGTTTGATTGGCCCCAGAGCTATATTGCCGAGAAATTTTGCGCCTCTTGCAATTTTGTTTGGCTGGTCG
>JBMOKV010000099.1:0-3351 GCA_049325495.1 Candidatus Rifleibacteriota bacterium
GTTTTGTCTTGGCAAAGACCATTAATAACGAAATGCTGGATTCGCCAAAAAATTATGCTACAATGTGCCTGCACAAGGCTTGCAACAGCCCATTGAAACTGCTACAGGATGGCCAGCATGAACAATTCCCTCAATGCATCAAACTATGAAAACGATTATGTGATTCATTATACTTCCGAGTTGAACCCCGCAAGAATTCAACTGATGTTGGCCTTTTCCGGCAAAGGGGTAACCAGCCACTTTGAAAATGCCTGTGAACTGGGCTATGGCTACGGACTATCAACTCTGATTCATGCTGCCGGCGGCTGCACGCATTGGATGGGAACAGACTTCAATCAATCCCAGGCGTTTTATGCGCAGCAGATTGCTTCCCAGACAGGGATCCAGGCAACTTTCATGCCCGAGTCCTTTTCCGAATTCTGTAGTCGAACCGATTTGCCAGACTTTGAATATATCGCACTGCACGGTGTCTGGTCCTGGATATCAGACAACGACCGCCAAATAATCGTCGATTTTCTCAAGAGAAAACTCAAGCCTGGTGGAGTAGCCTATCTTGGCTATAATTCACTCCCCGGCCATTCACAGATGCTGCCTTACCGTGAACTGATGCACAGCTATGCTACCAGGGCACTTGGTGAGGGGCTGACCAGAAATGAAAAAACCCGGCTTTCACTTGAATTCATCAAATCTTTTATCAATCGCAACCCTCTTCTCGGGCAGGTTTTTCCTCTGGCCCGGCAAACCATCCAGGATTTTCCCTCGGACTCTGAAGCCTATCTTGCACATGAATACCTGATCGGCAACTGGAAACCCATGTCCTTTTCCGAGGTTCATCAGCTTCTTTCAGGAGCATTACTGTCGTTTTCCGGCACCGCGATTCCATCACAGAATTTCAACAAGCATTTCCTGACCGATGAGCAACAGAAAGTTCTTGCTGAAATTCCCGATCAAGTGACCCGCGAAACTGCCCGGGACATAATGGTTAACCGGCGGTTCCGCCAGGACTACTGGGTGAAGGGTGGGATAACCCTGAGCCAGTCTGAAATCGACGAATTGATCAACCAGACAAGAGTAATTCTTCTCAGAAATTCTTTGCAGACGGCCAGAGCGGTAAAGCAGGCGGCGTTGTTTTCCGAGCTCCCAGAAGAACCGGTTGCAGCCATTCTTGAGTTTCTCAAAGACTTCAAGCCTGCCAGCATCGATGAAACTTTCACGGCAACTTCTGCATTTTTCTCAAGCCGAAGCGACTTTCTTAAAACGATCATGATTCTCGAAGGTAATTTCAGCATAGGAATTGTTCAGAAACCCGAAGTTATCGAGCGGGCAAAAAAAACCGCCCATAGGTACAACCGACTGATTCTTGAAAAGGCAATGACCAGCAATAACAATTTTTATTACCTTTGCAGTCCGGTTACCGGCGGCGGCCTTGCGGTTATGCCCGAGCATGCAAGACTTCTCCACACGGCAGCAGTTTCAGGGTTTGACAAGACGGTCTGGGCTGAAAAAATGTGGCAGTGGTATAAAAAGAACGGTATAGTATTCGTTCAGGACGGAAGCCCCATTAACGACGAAAATACCAGTCTGACAATTCTGAAAGAACAGATTGAAGAGTTTTCAGCAAATTTCCTTTCTGCCTACCAGGGCCTTGGCATTCTGTAATTCATACATGGGTTTTAAATTTTTGTTTCAATCTGGAGAGCGATTAATGAACAGGTTCGATTATAGTCTCGTAATTTCCTTGTTATCGGTATATTTTGTTTTTTTGGGTCTTGCCAGTGATATCAGAGCAGAAAACAAAGCAAAACCTGCCATTATAGCAATCGATCCCGGACACCCTTCAGAAACCAGCAGGGGGTGCATTCATCATGGCCTGACCGAGCTGGATATCTGCTGGCAAACTGCTCTTGAGTTAGAAAAGCTGATTGCCGCCGAGCCTGGTTTTAAAGCAATAAAAACCAAAAATGAAGTGAATACCCTGGTAACCAACCGTGAACGGGCTGAAATAGCAAATAATGCAAGTGCAATCGTTTTAATCAGACTTCACTGCGATTCAGGGATCGGTTCAGGCTGCACTCTTTACTATCCCGACAAACCGGGAACCGTTCAGGGGGTGACCGGCCCATCCGAAGACGTAATGCTTGCAAGCGGGAAAGCCGCCAGATATCTGCAGGAAGGTCTCGCCGAAACACTGGAAAACCGGCTTAAGCTCAACCCGATAAAAACCGACTCTGACACCTTCGTTGGCTCGAAGCAGGGCGCACTTACCGGCTCGATATTTGCGAAAGTACCCGCTGTAGTCGTTGAGATGGTTTATCTCAACAACGCCAGTGATGCGGCATTCATCAAGGAAACGGCAAATCAGCAGCTTTTGGCCAAAGGTCTGCTGGCCGGCGTAAAAAAGCTTCTGAAAGCTGGCCAGAATAAGGAATAAATCTTCTTTCCCGGTCATTTCGACCCATAGAATGGGCTCAACGACCACTATGTATTCAGGCTGGTTTTTTCTCAAGATGCTTACTGATCAGCGTCTGCAGATCGCGGGCCAGAATCTGAGCCATTTCTATCTGCTGAATGGTCATCTCCCTGGCCAGTTCGTCACGGCAATGGGCCGCAGAAATTTCTCCGAGACTAAAGCCTTTTGCCGCTGCCAGATTGAACCAGGCATGCGCCTGAACGACATCTTTCGCTACTCCCAGGCCTTTTGAAAAAAGACTTCCGAGCATCAGTTGAGCGGTCAAATCGCCAAAATCAGCGGCCTTGCGGTAAAATTTCGCTGCCATGACATAATCCTGCTTCACTCCTTCGCCCCGTGCATGCATTCGGCCAAGCAACTGATTTGCCTCAACAGCACCCTGCTCGGCGGCCAAAGTAAAAAACCTGATCGCCTCTTCAAAATTCTTTTCGACCCCTTCACCGGAATAAAGCATTTTGCCGTAGCGCAGGCGGGCCTGAACATTTCCCTGCCCGGCCGCCTGTCGATAACGATGAGCCGCCGACTGCAGGTCTCTTGGGGTTCCCTCGCCCTTTTCAAGCATCTGCGCAACGGTAAACTGGGCTTTTTCTTCACCGTTTTCAGCAGCCATTTGAAACCAGTGGACCGCCTCTTTAAAATCTTTTTCCGCGCCTTTTCCTGACAGGTAAATATTGCCAAGTCTCAATTGAGCGTTTGAATTTCCATGCAGAGCTGATCTTCTGAACCAGGTAAGAGCCTCCCGGTAATCCTGGATCACGCCCTCACCGGCGAAAAACATCTGGCCGATGTTGAACATGGCCACCACATCGCCCTGATCAGCAGCCAGTCGATACCATTTCATCGCCTGATCGAAATCCTGTTTGCCGCCAATACCCTTGGCG
>JBMOKV010000100.1:0-3343 GCA_049325495.1 Candidatus Rifleibacteriota bacterium
GGGCCCGAAATAGGTGGCGGGAACCGTATTCAGAATCGAATAGCCGACGATCATGCCGATGCACAGAGAAATCAGCTGCATCGGGGCAACAGTAGCTTCAAACTTCAGAACGATCATCAGAAAGATGCCGATTACGTTATAGATGTGCAGGGCTGGCAGAAAAGAAATCAAAAGAGAGAAAACCACGCCCAGCGCACTGAAATAGAACAAATCAAGATACTGAGGGTTGAGAAGATGTTCCAGGATAGCCATCAATCTCCCCCTTCAACCTTGGTGCTGACCCGTGAAACCACTTTGAAAGAATTTTCCTTGATTACTTTTACTTCAAGTTTATCTTTGAAAGTTTCAACTTTGCCTGTGGCCTCGATCAGATCACCGGGGTGCAGAACCAGGTCTTCGGGCGCAGCGGCATTTTTCGGAATCCATACCGGAAGCCCGGAAGCGCCGTTGTCAATATTTATAATGGTTCCGGTGGGGAAGGTTTTGGTGCTCAAAACACTGCCCGTAACCGTAACGAAGGTGTTGAGATGCTTGTGGTCAATCTTGTCAGGCTCAACGATCTTGATTTCTTCGGGAGTATTTTCACTGCGTTTGATAAAATAAATATGCTCGGGAGCATTGATCAGAAGACTTGCTGAATCTTTCTGAAAGCGAACCTGTCCTTCAACCGAAATTTCGTCACCTTTAGCGGGTACCAGATTTCGGTTCTGAATTTCAGCTGCAACTTTTGGATAGGCTGAAACCCTTATAGTTAAAGGCTCTTTGCCTTCTTCTCTTTCTTCCAGAATAAATCCCAATGAACCCCAGGTCGGATGAACGCCGAAACTGCGCTCAACCGTACCTTGAATGCGGACGTGGGCAAAGTTGGTCAGAGGTCCAAGCTGGCTGATCTTTGCCAGTGGAGTTTTTACGTGTCTGGCATAAAAAAGCAGCATCAGAAGACCAACAGTTGAAGTTAAAACCGCGATCCATTTAAAAACTCTGATTGAAAGACGCTTTTCGATCAATGCTTGACAGTAAGGGCAGCGGGTGAATATGCCCGTAAACCTGCCGCAGCTTGGGCAATGAGTTTCTTTCTGGTAGCGGACTTCTTCAGGGGTCAGATTGTTCTTGTTTTCCTGTTCCATATTTCCTCATTAATTAAATTTTTAAAACGATGATTTTAAAATTTTTACCAGATGCTTCAAAACAAGTTCCATGCTCCCGGGAGGCATTTTTTCCGGAAATGCAAGAACCATTGAGGTTGCGCCGGTGTGTGAAATTTCATAATCACTTCCCGGTGTAACATTAATTTTCAGGCCACTCGGTGAATTGAGCATTTCTTTCGCAAGGAGATCTGCAATTGTCTTGCCTTTTCCGCCGCGATGATAATGCCTGGCATTTATCTCTGTGATTTTTTCGGGCTTGAGAGAAATTACCAGATTTATGGATTTATCGAGATTTATTTCGAGAACTGCCTGATACTCAGGTTTCGCCATGTTTTCAGGCATGCTGAGTTTGGTTATCCCTGCTCCCAGAAAATTAAGGTCATCGATCAGGCTTTTTACTGCCGGATCGAAAGCGGCAGGTGCCATGACTGCAATTTTCTTGCCCAGTAGATTGGCCGATACGGGCATTAGGGCAATGTTCTGGTAAAAAACCGGTACTCCAGAGGTTTTAATCCAGGTTTCAGTTTCTGCAAACCCGGGAGGGGGAGCAAGGTTAAGCTTCATATTGTCATAAATCATGGGATATTCAATGAAGAAATATCCCCCTTTTTCGGTAATCACGTATTTCAGGCCATAATCGATTCTGACCCCGGCAAGGCCAGTTTGATCAGGCATCATGACCTTGCCAAGAACAAAGCGCCTTTCAGGTTTTCGCACCGGAATAAAAGTCTGGGCAAGAATTTCACTGTCATGAACCGCACGAACTTCCAGCGGGTGCTTTTCATCGCCCTTCAGGTCGAGAAGGATCAAAGAACGCCCGTCAGCATCAGATTTTGTAATCAATTCCTGATTGTTCCCGTAAAAAATTGCCAGTGGAACAGACCGCTGGTTCAAATTGCCATCAGGGTCATGAAGATCGACAATAACCGGGAATTTCCCACAGAAGCCGGCGGGCACGTAGGGGGCAACGCCGCGTATGCGACCTTTTCCAAAAGGAAGATTTACTGAAAGTGGCAGACTGATGCGGGGAGCAACCGTGCCGTCCTTTGCGTAAAAAGTCAGCTGCAGTTCATATTCGCCGCTTTTGAGGGGATTGCTGTTATAAAGCCGATAGGTGTTGCCTATTGGGGGAAGAAGATCGAATCCGAAGCCGGGTTGCTCGGCGCCTGTGAGTCTTGCCCTTACCCTGGTTACCGGTTTGCTTGCCGTAAAAATGAAATTGAAATAAGGAGTGTCGATTTTCACCGGCGTTTCAGAAAGGAAAAGCTTTATCTTCAACGGGCCATTGGAAAAAGTCTCGCGAATTGCCCGGCGAAGAGCTTCTGCCTGATTGGTCAGAGCTTTGCCGGTTTTCAGCTGCTTTTCGATTTCAGGAATGGAAATATAGCTTCCTTCGGTCAGAACTGATGGAGCCGGGTTGTTACGCAGAACAAAAAATCCGCCGGGTACAATCAGTGATTCTTCACCGAAGCCAAAAGATTCAAGGCGATCGATCATGAACTGACCGGCCCGCTGCGACAAACCTTGATCGAGGGCGTTGTAATAAATCTCGCTGCGATTGGTTTTTCGCGGCTTAAGCGATGCGTTGTGGTGGACCGATACAAAAAGATCCGGTAGCAGGCGACTGGCGATTTCAACCCTCTCACCAAGAGTCAATGCCCGGTCGTTTTCGCGGGTCATGAAAACTTCAGCCCCATCGGCTTCGAGAAGGGTTTTTAGGTATTTCGCAACACGCAGATTGGTGTCCGATTCCTTGAGCCCGGAAGGGCCTATTGCACCAGGGTCAGTTCCGCCATGTCCGGGGTCGAGTAAAACCGTAACTCCTTTTAGCGGTTGTAGGGTAAGCGCTGAACTGCAGGTAGCAACCAGAAAAAATAACAGCAAAAAAGTAAGTTTTGATCTGATCATGCAGCTATCTTACCATAACTGCACGGCAGGTCAAACATTTGCTGGTGTTAACTAATATTTCCAGCCCATTTTGTCGGCAAAATCGACAAAGGCTTTTTTCTGGGCATCACTGAGAGTTTTGGGAACATTGACTTCGAGCTTGATAAACAGATCCCCGCCCAGACCCTGGTCGCGAAGCCGCAAAGAATCGCCATTCTGACTTCCAGGGGGAACCGTAACGATAAAATCTTCACCTCTTGGGCTTCTGAGCTTAACCTTGCTGCCAAGTAATGCCTGCGCCATATTGA
>JBMOKV010000101.1:0-3338 GCA_049325495.1 Candidatus Rifleibacteriota bacterium
CCAGGCAAATGAACTTGGTTTCAAAACGCACAGCCAGACCCTTGAATTTCTGGCCGGGCAGGGTTTCAAAACCAATCATGCCTGGCGGCTCTGCCAGTCCTTGGAAGAGATCGGTCAGTTCATCGAAGAAATAGATCAGAAACGGCGAAGCTACGATTTCGATATCGACGGCGTCGTTTTGAAAGTTGACGACCTGGCTCTGCAACAGGAGTTAGGTGTTACCAGCAAATCACCACGCTGGGTCATTGCCTATAAATATCCACAGGAGCGTGCTATATCAGTGCTTCGTCAGGTAATCTGGCAGGTTGGGCGCTCGCAGCTGACCCCGGTTGCCGTTCTTGAACCGGTAGAGCTTGGCGGCACAACTGTTTCCAGGGCATCTCTTCATAATATCGACCAGATAAGAGAAAAAGACATCAGGGTCGGCGACCGGGTAATCGTTGAAAAGGCCGGCTACATTATTCCTTACATTGTGGCCGCCATTGTTGAAAACCGCGATGGCAGCGAAAAATTGATCGAGCCACCCCTTACCTGCCCCGAATGCGGGGGGCCGGTCTCTATCTGCACTGCCGACCAGGAGAACAGCACAACTCAGGTCAGTTGCAATAATCCCGGCTGCCGGGGAGTGGTAGCCAGAAAGCTTCTGCACTTCATTACCCAGATGGAAATCGAGAACGTCGGGCCACAGCTGATTGAGCAGCTGCTTGAACGAAAAATTATCTGCCGCGTCGAAGATCTTCTGAGTCTTGATTTTGCCACCCTTCTCAAGCTTGAACGCATGGGGGAAAAATCGGCCGAGAAAATTGTCGGCAATATCAGCCGGGCGGCAAAAGCCAGGCTTGGTCAGGTTATTGCCGGTCTTGGCATCGCCAATGTGGGCATTGTCATTGCTGACAAGATTGCCGATTTTTTTGCCCGGTCTTTTGCCGCTTTCTGTGCGGCCGATCGTGATTCGCTGATGAAAATTGATGGAATCAGCGACCGTGTTGCCGACAATATCATCGGTTACCTGCAGTCCGATGAGGGCAAGACCCTTATCGAAGCAATCAATAAATGGTGGCAGGGCCCCGAAGAAAGCACCAGCGGGCAAACCCGAGAAAACCGGCTCAATGGTCAAACTTTTGTGGTAACCGGTGAGGCAGAACTGCCCCGCAAGACCCTGGAAAAGCTGATCAAGGGTTATGGCGGCAACGTTAAATCTTCGGTTTCCAACAAAACCAGCTATCTTCTCATCGGTTCCAAAGAGACAGAAGATTTCGATTCAAGTAAAAAAAGCCGGGCCATTGAACTGAAAATTCCCATTATTTCTGAATGGCAGCTATTTGAAATGGTTGGTACAAACATTGAAGAAGTTAAAAGTAACTGGTAAAATCAGCGAAGTTTTTGCCTCGATTCAGGGCGAAGGCTTGTTTATCGGCACCATGCAGCTGTTCATAAGGCTGGCAGGCTGTTCTCTAAAATGCAGACGCTGCGAGCTTCCTGAATATCAGCAGAATCCCGAGTCGTTTCAAATCAGGCCATGGCCGGGCCTGAGAAGCCATCGCATGGCTAATCCGGTTACCCCCAGCAAGCTGATGCAGAAAATCGACAGCCTTTACCGGTTCGAAGACTTTTTCTGTGTTTCGATCCTCGGTGGTGAGCCCCTGGAACAACCTGATTTTCTTGCAGAGCTGCTGCCACACTTTATTAAAAGGGGAGTTCCGGTATTCATTGAAACTTCGGGGCTGCTGCCCGATGAATTTATCAGGCTGTATGACCTGTTCAGCTACTGGTGCGTCGATCTGAAAATTTCACGCAGCTGGGGTTTCCATGGAAAACTGCGGCGAAAGCACGAGAAGATTATTGCCAAAGCAGACCCGCGCTCGACCTACTTCCGAATTCTGGTCGATTCAAACGATGACTCGGATGCTATACTCGAGCAGATTCGCGGCCTGAATTTTTCCCGTTTCAATCTTATTGTTCAACCATTTGCCTATGCCCCGTCTCACTTCAACGACTGGGATACCAACACAATTCTTGAATGGATCAACCTTTTCCGGCCTTTTTTCCGGGAGGTCAGATGGGTTCCTCAGGTTCATAAACTGTTGCGAATTATTTAGTTTTACTGTATGTTAATCTGCAAGTTTATTTTCAAACTAAGCCATAAGAAATCGGTGAAATTATGTCTTTGAATGACAAGCTATTCATGCCCAAAGAAACAGTCTGCCCGATATGCGAGAAGACTTTTATACGCTATCTGCTGAAGAAGAAACAGTTCAGCCTTGATAAACGCGACATTGACTATCGTCCAACCTATCTTGGTTCGATCAATCCAAGGTTTTTCAACATCTGCGTGTGCCCCCACTGCCTTTATGCCGGCGAAGATAAATACTTCTGCCCGTTGATGAATGCTGAAGAAGCCAGGCGAAAAGCTTTGCTCGACACCCATCGCTCCCAGTGGGATGCCAACAACCGTGTCAGAGCGGCTTCAAGCGGCCAGCAGATCTGGAAAGACGTTGAATCGGAAAAGCTCAAAGAGCTCACTCCCGCCAACATTGCCATTCTGCGCAAAATTTCTCCCTTGTTGAGTAAAGTTGCAGCCAATCTGCTCGCAAAGGACAAACCATTAAACGAGCTGCAGAAGGAATGCGACCTCGATACCGTCATCCGCCAATGGGAACTGGCTGCCATATGCTATAAAGCCAGAAAAGCCAATCACCGAATTCTTGGCTACACCTATCTGAATGCGGCCTGGACAGCTCGAGATGCCCTTCAGATGGCAACCACACCTGAAGACAAGGAAAGGTTTGCTGCTTATGAAAAAGCGTATCTGACTGAAGCGGCAACTTTTCTTACGATCACCAACATGGCAACCAGCGTTGAAGACGCTTTCCTGCCAGATGGAACCCGGGTGCCCAAAGAAAACATTCCCCAGTCAAGGGTTTTTGAAATCATGTATATCCTCGCTGGTGTTTATCGTCTTCTTGGCAAAATGGAAGAAAGCAACAAATACCTCGAACAGATTATTTACGGCAGCCAGAACGCTCAGGGCATCATTCTCTGGTTCGTGAACCAGGCCCGTGAAATGCGTCAGGATGAAACAGCCCAGAAAAATCTTCCCATTCCTCAGGATGAACTCGACGAACCTGAAGAAGAAGATGAGTATTAAACCGTTAAAAAGAGCCCGACTTGGCGGAATCAAGGCCCTGGTCGGGCTTTTTCTTCTTTCGGCAGCTTTGATTGCCGGTCTGGTTTTGAACGGCAGCCTGAACCAGCAGAGCCAGGAAGAACTGGTAAAAAGTGCCTATGAAAAATTCAACCAGAATGATTATGAAAGCGCTTTAGACAATTTTCAGCAG
>JBMOKV010000102.1:0-24891 GCA_049325495.1 Candidatus Rifleibacteriota bacterium
AAGACAACATGAATGATTACAGCGCATTCTGGCGTCTGTTTAACGACCCCGATGAGCTTCTGAAAAGCTGGTTCATGTATTTTCGTCTGCCTGCACCGGTTGCTGGAGCATATGTTGACCCGGTAAGCTTTGAAAATGCCAAGGCAAACGGCATTGATGTTCAGCTCGATCTGTTCAACAGCACGATTTTCAAGCCTTTATATGAAAAAGGTATCGTTTATATGTTCGATACCATTTCACCAGATCCAAAGGCCCCCCTGGCGCCTTTGAAAGGTATGTTCGACGCTCTTGGCGGAAGGGTTCGGGTTACCTGCACCGCACGCATTAAAAACGCTTTCGCCATTCTTGCCGACAACCCCGATTATGTGGTCGGCGGGGTAGAAGTGCCTTTGCGCAAAGTTACCGGCTTTCTTGGCAATATTTACGACAAGATCAAAATCGGCGCAGCCGATGTCATTTCCGGTGATAAAGATTCAACCGATCCGACTGGTGAAGAAGACGCCGGTTTCCCCAACATCGATGTGCTCAACTTTCTGCCCGATGACCCTCTGCTGAAGGCTCCCGATATCAGCAATCTGACGATTATCGTTCAGGGGGTTCCGGTTCCGGTTGGTATCATTCTGCAGAAGCCACTGGATGCTATATTTGACAAAATCGCCACATCTCTGGGCCTGACGCCGCGAAAGATTGCCAAGAAGCTCTTTGGTGGTGCCCTTCAGTTCAAAATCGATTTTACCGCAATCAACAAGCGCATCGAAGAAGCGATTCAGAATTGTCTGCCTAAGTTTCTGCAGGCATTTGCCGGGAACGCTTCATTCGATATTACGGTTGAAAAGCAGGGCATTTTTGAGGTGGTTACCGAAGTTGAATATACGCCCAAATATCCTGACGGCGCGACCATCAAAAAACGACTGGTCATGCATCGCGAGTTTCGCGTTGCCGATGTGCAGCCGATCGCCTCTGATTATACCTTCTTCGTGGCCAATTCCAAGCTGCTTTATGAAAAGGCTCTCGAAAATTTCGACAACTGGGGTGGCGATGATCAGATTAAATGGAATGAAGGCATGGGAACCATCGTGATTCACAATATGCCTTCACTTGAACAAATCTGGGATTCCCTGAAAAACATATTTTCATTTGAAATCAGAAAACTGGCCCAGAATCTTCAATTGCCGGGGCTGGTGCGAATTAATGGAACCAAAGAGATGTTGCTGAAACTGACCATGTTTGAAAAATTTCCAGTCGGCGAGGGCGCTCTCGATGTTTTCAAGAAAATGGAAATAGCAGCTCTGCTGCTGCCTCATCCCGATGGGCAGAAAACCGCATGCGCCGGCGATCATCCTTCGGGTGGCGATAGTCATAACATCATTCCCGGCATGAAAAGCGTAACCTACAACTTCTGGGACAAAGGAAAACCTTTTGACTGGGGTTATTTCGGTGGCGGTGACCCAGGCGGAATGGGAACTTACTGGTTGCCTATTCCACCAATGTTCGCCAGAACCCTGCTTTTCGGGAACTTTCATCTTGAATTTCCAATGTCTATGCGTGTAGAAGGCTATCTGAAAAAAGTTTATACGCACATCAAGCTTCTACTGGTAAAAATTTACATTCCCCCAATTCCCATCATCGGCTTCCTCGGCATGGATATTCCGATTCCCTGGTTCTGGGCAGCAGCAAAGAAAGAACCTTACGGCTTCTGCAAATGGCCGCCATATAAGACGGAAGACGAAGGCAAAACCGCCTGGGACCCCAAAAAGAAGGGAAACCTGCCGGCCAATGTTTATTCTCCGACCCAGTATCTCAAGAAAGCCAGCTATTTCTACGCTTCCTCCCAGGAATTCAACAAAGACATCGAAAATCGCACGATTATTCATAATGGCAAAGAGACTTTCATCTGTGACGGCATTACTTTCGTTAACGACAATCTCTGGATAACCAAACCACTCCACGTCATGGGTCGTGGAATAATCGTCGCCGCCGCCAATGTTCATCTCAACGCTGAAATTACCAGAGAAGACAAGGATGCCAATGGCAACAACACCCTGTTTTCGATTGTGGCGCGAAATGGTGCTATCGTGAACCATTATGGTAAACGCAGTGTTTCTGCCTGTCTCTATGGTGACAAGGGGCTCATGAACCCCATCGGAGCCAGCCTGGTTGTTCGCGGAAATCTCGTGGTCAATCGCTTTAACCGTAAAGACTGCCAGGGTGACCTGCACGTCTATTACGAATCGAACCATTGCCGCAGTTCTCTGCTTTCAATGATCAGACCGGTTGCGAAATGGGATCCGACCAGATACTATGTTACCTTGAGTGCCCAGACCGCATTATTTCAGTTTGAAAAACTATAGGAGCCGTCATGTCGAGAAGAGCAGTCACCCTGGTAGAGATAACTCTTGCTCTTACCATATTGATCATCGCCATTATTCCTTTATTGAGAATGTCATCTGATGACGCTACCACCGCCATCGAAACCGAGAAAATTCAAATTGCCGAACGCATTCTTGAGAGTATTAAAAGCGAATTGACCGCCCTGCCGTTCAAACGTTTTTATGAAAGAAGTGAAGCCGATGGAGAAGATAAGAATTTTGCCGGCCCATTTGAACTCTCAGATGGTTTCTATCCGATCAGCCTCGGTAAAGTTCTTGAAATTCAGCAGAAATTCAAGGATTTTAAGGTCGTGGGCAGTTGGAGCTATCTTCTGAAAGATGGAAAAATAGATAAAACCATGGTTCAGGCAGACGTTTCATGTTCTTTCAGTCGTGCCAGGGGCCCCGAAGTTCTGAGAAAAAAGTCCTTTTTGCTGGTTAAACCATGAACAATGGAGGAATGGATATGAAAAGATCTGGTGTTACTCTGGTTGAAATGATGGTGGCAACCTTTATTCTTTCTCTGATATCTGTTCCTCTTTACTATGTTTTGAAACAGGCGCAACACCGTGCGGCGCTGGCAGCCTGCAAAGACTATGTCAAACAGGAATCAAACAAAGTTTTGAAAATTGTGGAGCATGATTTGAGCCAGGCTCGCCGTGAAAGCTTTAAGCAGCCCAGTGATGATGTTTTTGAAATAAAGGTTCCAAAACAGGGCTCAGATAAAGACCTTTCTCTGCGATATCTTTTTATCAAGCCTGATTTAAAAAGAATTTACGACGGAAAACAGTGGCTGGTAAGCAACAATGTTGATGAATTCGTTATTTCCACTACTCCTGATGCACCGGGCAGGCTTGTCGTCAGTCTAAAAACCAAGGCTAACTTTGACGGAGTCAAGGAAGAAGATGCGCCGGTTCTCTCTCAGGAAAAGCTGGTGGTTATGCGTGAAGATGCCGCCTTTGAAAAAGATGAACACTGGCGCGATGTAGGCGATGTGAATAAATTTTTCGCCTCTCAGGGCAGTCTGATGGGCGGAATCAAGGAAGATGCGGGCAAGCTCGTTCAGGATTTTACCAGCGAATGGAGTGCGGCGGCGGGAGATATTCAGAACATGACCATCGGCCAGCTTAAAAAGGTTAAAGATGACCTGTTCAATGGCCTCAAAGACGTTGAAGACAGTATCAACAGCCTTGATAAAGATATTCTCGATCTTGATCCGAAAGCGATGTTCGATGTCGGTTGTGATGGTAAACTTTCTGATTCCCAGAAAGACCGAGCCAAAGCAGTTAAAAATGCTCTGGCAAATATGAAGAACAAAGGCGATATGAGTTGGCAGAAAGTCGTTAACTCCGGTGGCGGTGGCTTTTTCTCCTCAAAAATGAAAACCGGGGCAATCAAGGAGTTTTATAATGCCAAGGCACAGCTTTTTAACTCAGGACAGGAAGTCGTAAAGCAAATCGACAGTTTCAAAAAATTGTCCAGCGAAAAAGGCTTTGATTTTGATACAAGTCAGATCAATCGCGGCAAATGGGGTCTTTAAGGCGCAGGCTCAGCCAGACCACCCAGATAACCGTCAGAAAAATGGTCAGCTTCTGAAACCATGGCAGAATTTCCTTGTGCCAGTTCAGATAGTAGATCAGGTTGTTACTCTGAATCATTAGAAAAACGGCAAGTCCCGCCGAAAAACTCAGATATTGACGGGCTTCAGTCAGAATTATCAACGCTGTCAAAATGGTTAGAAAAGTGAAAATGCTGAAGCCCAGCAGCATTACGTGATGATAACCGGTAAACAGAAGGCAGGCGAAAGTGCTGGCTATCAGCGAGCAGAACCTGACAATCGTCTGCTGACCTTTGGTGGTGGGGCAATAGATCGGCAGAGAATAAAAAAATGCCGACATTGAAATCCCAAGAAAGCACATGCCGATTGCAGCAAAGGGCATGCCTGGGTTGGGTTTGCCGTTCGCGGCTTCAGAGTTAAGAAGCTCGCACCAGTAATTATGCTGCCAGCTGAAGCCTGCGGTGTTGGGGTCGATCTGGGTTCCACCCGGATAAAGCAGAATCGCCACAAATGAAAGCGCAAAAAACCAGAAAGCCGCGAATGCCGGTAAATTCTTGAAAAAGCGGTTGAGTGGCTTTTTTTCCGGTTCAGGATTTTGCAGATTCAATTTTTTTGCTTTCGATCAGTTTAACTCCGGCTTTCTGCATTTCTTCCAGGGCTTTTTCAACATCGCCGGGCTGAAGATTTACGCCCCGGCAGCCATCGGTAACCAGCCAGGTATTGAATCCTTCTGAAACTGCGTCGAGGGCAGTGAATTTCACGCAATAATCGGTTGCCAGACCCATTACATAGACTTCTTCGACCTGTTTTTCGCGCAACCAGTCGCCCAGACCGGTGGCCTGACGACGCTGGTTATCGTAAAAACCGCTGTAAGAATCTACTTTGGGGTTGGTTCCTTTGCGAAATACTCTGGTGATAAGATTCTGCTGGAGCTTCGGGTGAAATTCTGCTCCGGGAGTGTTTTGTACGCAGTGATTGGGCCAGAGAATCTGGTCGAGGCCGTCAAGTTTCGCCATCTCACCGGGTTTGCGCCCCGAATGATTCGAGGCGAAACTGCCGTGGTCTGCCGGATGCCAGTCCTGGGTGGCCACTACCAGTTCAAATTTTTCGGCCAGGCGATTGGCCGGTTCGACGACCAGATTACCTTCATTTACAGCCAGAGCGCCGCCAGGCATGAAATCGTTCTGCAGGTCAACCAGAATCAGTGCTTTCATTTAATTCTCCACTTTCAAGCGATTGTTTATTTGAAACCACGCTTTTCCATAATCAGGTCGGTGCGGAGTTTTGCCAGGTTTTCTTCGAGTCCGACCGGGTAAGAATGGGGGTTCACAAAGCGCTGAATGCTTTCATGCAGCTGCGCCAGCTCTTTTTTTACACGATTTCTTGCATCTTCGGCAGTGCTCTGGGCGATAACCCTTTTGCCATTACGAAACGCCGGTTCAAGCATATTTTTGAAATTTACGGGGTCGGCGAAAAGCCGGCGGCGGGTAGGATCACCCGGGTCGACGATCAGGTGTCTGGTCGGCTCGGGTAGAAGCTCATCAACCAGCATGTCGCCGGCGAACAGGCCGTTTTCAATATATCGGCGAATCTGCAGTTTACCAGGGTTTGAAATCTTGATTGCCTGTTCGGACAGCTTGATGCGATGCTGCCAATCACCGCCTTTTTCGCGCATGGCAACAAGCTTGTAAACCCCACCCAGCGCGGGCTGATCGTAGGCGGTTGCCAGTCTGGTACCGACTCCCCAGAGGGTAATGGTTGCGCCCTGCTGTTTGAGGCTGGTTATGATGTGTTCGTCGAGGTCGTTGCTGGCGCAGATTATTGCTTTTTCAAACCCGCCCTGGTCGAGGATTTTTCGGGCTTCGATGCTCAGATATGCCAGATCGCCCGAGTCGAGTCTGATGCCGACCATTTCATGGCCGGTTTTTCGCAGCTCAAGCCCGACTTTAACTGCGTTACGAACTCCATCAAGGGTGTCGTAGGTATCGACGAGAAACATGCAGTTGTTCGGCATTGCTTTTGCATATTCACTGAAAGACTCAAGCTCTGAATCGAATGACATGACCCAGCTGTGGGCGTGGGTTCCCTTTACCGGAATGCCGAACAGTTTGCCGGCAAGCACGTTTGAAGTGCTGGTGCAGCCGCCGATGTAAGCAGCCCGACTGGCTGAAACCGCGCCGTTTACGCCCTGGGCGCGGCGCAGGCCAAATTCCAGCACCGGTTCACCACGGGCGGCCTGGCAGATGCGGGCTGCCTTCGTGGCAATCAGGCTTTGAAAATTGATCATGTTCAGCAGCGGGGTTTCCAGAAGCTGACATTGAATGATGGGGCCGGTGATTCGTAAAAGAGGTTCATGGGGAAAAACCACGCTGCCTTCGGGAACCGTCTCAACATCGCAGGAAAACTTCATGCTGGCGAGAAAATCGAGAAAGCCTTTCTCGAAGAGGGCTTTGCCATCATTGCCTTTCAGGGTTGCCAGATATTCGATGTCGGAATCTGAAAAACCGAAGGTTTCAAGAAGCTTGAATGCCTGGTCCTGGCCGCAAGCTATGGTGAAGCCGCCTTTGAAAGGGTTCTTGCGGAAAAAGAGATTGAAAACCCCTTCTTTTTCAGTATGCCCGGTTTTCCAGTAACCATAGGCCATGGTCAGCTGATAAAGATCGGTCAGAAGCGAAAGCGAGCCGGATGAAACAAAAGGTTCAAACATGGTTTTTCCTCCGTTTTTTTCACTATAGCCCTTTTATCAGGCTGAGTCAAAAACCCGGGGGATTTTATTTAAGCAGACCTGCCAGACCGGCAAGATTCATTTTTTTGATGAATTCGTCGCAGATTTCATTTTCACCGTCAAGAGTCAGATACATATAATGAACTTTTGTTCCGGTGCCGGGTTTGCGCTCGGCATAAATCTGCAGATTGTCGCCTTCGCCTTTTTTCTGGTAAGGTCCGAAGAACAGCACTGTCTGCGGGTCCTGTTTCTCGCCTCTTTCTCTGCGAATTGCCAGACTGGCGTTTGCAGGTGCAGGAATTTCCTTGAAAAGATAATAATCGCAGCCAGTGGCGTTAACCCATATATCTATGGTTAGAGACTTTCGTTCCTGCTCTTTGGAGATTTCATTCATTTTTCCGATGGGATTGTTGCCCGAAACAATCTCTTCCATCTTTTTCTGCAATTCTGCCAATTTTTTCTGGTCGCCTGCCATGGCTGCTTTCTGAACTTCTTCGGTAATCTCGTTTAACTTTTCACTGACATCGTTCATGCTATCGGGATTCTCACCAAGGGCTTTAGCAGCATCCATGGCTTTATTTCGGGCAGTTTTGTTCTGATAGCTGCAAAAGAAATTGAATGGCAATGGAAACTTCTCCTGGCCAACCCCAAGCATTGTGGGCGCGCAAAAGCTGTCGGTGCTTTTTTCGTAATCATCCGATTCGGGCGGCAGAAAATCGACTATTTTTTTCCAGGTATTCTGAAAGAAAGCTTTTTCTTCTGCAGTAGCCGGTCTTTCTGCCCCTCCATCAGCATAAAGAAAACTTAATGGGAAAAACATGATAAACAGAAGTGCCAGGAATTTTTTCATTGGGGTAGCTCCTTGAAATTTTCAGGCCAATATACCTAACAAAACGAATTTGTTCAATTCAAAATTTTATTGGGAAATAAAAGGCAGGTGAAATTTGAAAGGCTGGTTTATTAGTGCTACAATATGCATTCCATAGAGAAGCTTATGTCATTACAAGTTCAGAGTCTCAGCAAGTCATTCAGCGTCAGAAAACTTTTTTCTAACGTTACTTTTGCCGTCAACCCCGGCGACCGCGTGGCGCTGGTAGGCAGTAACGGGTCTGGCAAGACCACGATGATGAAGATAATTCTCGGCTGGGAACATTCAGATACCGGTTCGGTCACCAGTCCCAAAGAGAGCCGCATCGGTTATCTGCCCCAGGAAATATTCCTCGGTGAAAATACTGCCTGGGATAAAGAAAAAGAAACCCTCTCTCTCTGGGAGCTAGTTACCCAGGCTTTTACCCGGCTTGACGAAATCAGAGCAAAGCTTGATAAAATCGAAGCGGAAATGGCATCGGGTAACGCCAGCGCCACGATTCAGGATGAATACGAACGCCTGATGCATGCCTTCGAACGTGCCGGCGGCTATTCGTGGCAGGCTAAAACGATCAGGTTGCTCAAGGGCTTTGGTTTTCCCGAAAGCCGCTTTTATGATCCGCTCAAGACTTTTTCCGGCGGTTGGCAGATGCGCGCCTACTTTGTAAGACTGTTGCTGACCGAACCCGATTATCTTCTTCTCGATGAGCCGACCAACTATCTTGATATCTCATCGATAGCCTTCCTCGAAGATTACCTGGCCAATTACGAGGGCGGAATACTGGTGGTTTCCCATGACCGCTATTTTCTCGATTCGCTTGCCAATTCGGTTGTGGCAATAGTTCCAGAAGGTGCCAGGGTCTTCAGAGGCAATTATTCTCAGTTTCTTGAAGCCAGAGAGGTGTGGGCCCAGGAAGCGGAAGCGGCCCAGGAGCGCCAGGATCGCGAACGAAAGCGGGTAGAGCGCTTTATCGATCGATTTCGTTATAAAGCCAGCAAGGCTTCGCAGGTGCAAAGCCGCATCAAACAGCTTGAGAAAATGGAAACGGTAGAGCAGATCCGCTCGATTCCCAAGCTCAATTTCAGCTTCCCAAAATGCGAAAGCAGCGGGGAAGTGGTGCTGCGCGGCCAGGAAATCAGCAAAAGCTACGGCGACCATCAGGTTCTGCGCGGTCTGGATTTTTCAATAAACCGTGGCGACCGCCTGGCGATAATCGGCGAAAACGGTGCGGGCAAAACCACACTGATGCGCATCATTGCCGGCGAAGACAACGC
Organism: Candidatus Rifleibacteriota bacterium; assembly: GCA_049325495.1. GTDB lineage: Bacteria > Muiribacteriota > Ozemobacteria > Ozemobacterales > Ozemobacteraceae > DYKG01. The sequence goes on from JBMOKV010000102.1 coordinate 8,795, forward strand.
CTGGGGCGGGCAGCTTGAATTCGGTTACCGGGTTCATTTCGGCTATTTCGCCCAGGATGAAGAAATCAGCTTTGAAGGTGAAGAATCGGTGTGGGACCGCATGATGCGCGAGACGCCCTTCGATATGGTGCCAAACCTGCGCAGTCTGCTGGGAGCTTTTCTTTTTTCGGGCGATGACATAGAAAAGAAGGTAAAAGTGCTTTCGGGTGGCGAAAAAAGCCGACTGGGGCTGGCCCGCATGATGCTTCGCCCCTGCAATTTGCTTCTTCTCGATGAACCTACTAACCATCTCGATCTTAACAGCCGTGAAGCTCTGCTAAACGCTCTCGACGATTTCCCCGGAACCATTATTATCGTTTCTCATGATCGTTTTTTCCTCGACAGCCTGGCTACCCGTGTGCTGGCCATTGAAAATGGTCGCGCCAGCATGTATGAGGGCAACTACAGCCAGTATCTCTGGTCTCGCAAATTCTATCAGGGCGAAAGCGCCGAAGATGAAGATTCTTCACAGGCAAAAAATGTCTCTGATAAAAAGCAGCAGGCCCGAGAGACCGTAAAACTGCAGAAACAGATCAGTAACAAAATTCAGCGACTCAAACGCGATATTGTGGAAAACGAAAGTGAGATTTCGGTTTTCGAAAGCGAAATTGCGCAGATTGAAGAGATTCTTGCCTGTCCGCCTACCGATTTCGACGCGGCAAGAATCGCAGAAATTTCATTGAGACATTCAGATTTAAATGAAAACTTAAATCAGGCATTGGAAAACTGGGAAACTCTTCATAATGAGTTGAGCCAGAACGAGGCTGAACTTGAACGACTCAAGGAGGGTAGCTGCTGAATGGCCGATCAGGAAAATAACCCGCAACGCGGGATCATGGAAAAAACCAGGCATAAAACCACGAAACCGCCGATGTATAAGGTTTATCTGCTCAACGACGATTACACCACCATGGAATTCGTGGTCGAGGTGCTTGAACGGGTGTTCGGCAAGGGAAAAGTTGAAGCGACCCAGATAATGCTGCACGTTCACCGCAACGGCAAGGGTCTGGCCGGTGTTTACGCCCGTGACATCGCCGAAACGAAAATTGCCCAGGTTCACAATCTTGCCCGCGACAACGGGTTTCCGCTCAAATGCGATATGGAGAAAGAATGATCAGCAAAGATTTGGATATTATACTTCAGGCCGTCATTGAAGAAGCTTCGAAACGGCGTCACGAATACCTTACCGTTGAGCATCTGCTCTATGGGATCGCTTTTGACCCGATTGGCATCAAAATTCTCAAAGCCTGTGACTGCAATATTGAAGAGCTGCGCCACGATCTCGAAGACTATTTCGAAAAAGGCGTGCCGAAAGTCGATCCCAATCTTAATGTTGAGCCGGTGCCAACCCTTGGCTTTCAGCGGGTTTTTCAGCGCATGATCGTTCAGGCACAGGCTTCTGAAAAAAAAGAAGCTACCGCCGGTGACCTGCTCGCCGCCATTTTCACCGAAAAAGACGCCCATGCCGTGTTTTTTCTGCAGAAACAGAAAGTTAGCCAGCTCGACGTGCTTAATTTCATTTCGCACGGCATCGTCAAAGCCAGAGAAGAGGGTGACGAAGGCTATTCTGAAACCGATGCCCCTGAAGTCGGCGATGCTGCAGAAACCGAAGGGGTAAAGGATCCGTTGCGGCACTTTGCCGAATGCCTTAACGACAAGGCCGCCCGTGGAGCTATCGACCCCCTGATCGGCAGACGCAGCGAAGTTTCGCGTGCGGTTGTAATTCTTAACCGGCGCAAAAAAAACAACATAATTTTTGTCGGTGAGCCCGGCGTCGGCAAAACCGCACTGGTAGAGGGTATTGCTTTGCGTATTCACAATGGTGAAGTGCCTGTAACTCTTACCGATACCAAAATCTATTCGCTAGATATGGGCGCACTGCTTGCCGGAACCCGCTACCGCGGCGATTTCGAAGCCCGGCTGAAAGCGACGATCAAGAGCCTTGAAAAGATTCCCAATGTGGTTTTGTTTATCGATGAAATTCATACGATCATTGGAGCCGGTGCAGTAAGCGGCGGAGCGCTCGACGCGGCAAACATTCTCAAGCCCGCACTAGGGTCGGGCAAGTTCCGATGTATCGGTACCACCACTTTTGAAGAATACAAAAGCTTCGATAAAGACCGGGCATTTTCACGGCGCTTTCAGAAAATCGACCTGTACGAACCGACGGTTGCCGAAACCCAGAAAATTCTTCTTGGTCTGCGCCCGGTTTACGAAAAATTTCATGGAGTTAAATACAGCAAAGGGGCCATTAAAGCCGCTGCCGAGCTCTCGGCAAAATACATTCAGGAGCATTTTCTGCCCGATAAAGCCATCGATGTGCTCGATGAGGCAGCCACCATTCTGAAACTTTCACCGCGTTTCAAAAAACGCCAGCGCGTGGTTACCGCCGACATTGAAAAAGCTGTGGCACGCATTGCCCGAATTCCGCCCAAACGGATTTCCACTTCTGACCTCGAAAAACTGCAGAACCTGCAGTCTGAGCTGCAGAAGGTCATTTTTGGCCAGGATCAGGCAATTGAAGCCATGGTCAGAGCAATCAAGATTTCACGGGCAGGCATGACCAGCCATACCCGGCCCGTTGGTTCGTTTCTGTTTACCGGCCCGACCGGGGTTGGTAAAACTGAAGTGGCAAAGCAGCTGGCGCTGCATCTGGGGGTTAACTTTCTGCGCTTCGACATGAGCGAATACATGGAAAAGCATTCGGTGGCCCGTTTCATCGGTGCCCCTCCGGGGTATATTGGTTATGAGCGGGGTGGGGCATTGACCGATTCGATTCGCAAGCACCCATATTCGGTGCTGCTGCTCGATGAAATTGAAAAAGCCCATGAAGACGTATTCAACATTCTTCTGCAGATCATGGATTACGCCACGCTTACCGACAATACGGGCAAAAAGGCCGATTTTCGCAATGTCATCGTCATCATGACTTCGAACGCCGGGGCCCGCGAAATGGCAAAAGGCTCGATCGGCTTTTCCCACAATGACAAAGACGTTGAGTGGAAGGGCAAAGCTGCAATCGAGAAGCTTTTCTCACCCGAATTCCGCAACCGCCTCGACGGCATTATTTCCTTTCAGGCTCTTACTGAATCGATCATGGAAATGGTGGTCGATAAGTTTATCGGCGAGCTCAATCAGCAGCTGCTTGAACGCGAAGTCGAGCTCAGACTGGATGCGGGCGGGCGGCGTTGGCTGGCTGAAAAAGGCTACGATGCCGCCCATGGTGCAAGGCCCCTTGCCCGGGTTATTCAGAAGGAAATCAAAGATGCGCTGGCCGAAGAAATTCTTTTTGGCAAGCTTAAGCACGGCGGCCATGTCGAAATTGGCGCTGATGCCAAAGGTCTGACTTTCAACGTCGTTGCAAAAATTTTAAATTAATTGTTATCAATTCTTTAATACCTGCCGATGAGACACGCGGCGTATCATACGCCGTAAAATGTTCGTCGGATAAAGGTAGCGGTGCTGCCGGCTTCTGACGGGCTAAAAAGGAGCTGGGTATGAAAAGAAATACCGCAATAGTCGCATTGGCAGCCTGGCTGTTAACGGCCCCGGTCTGGGCCCAGCAGGGCTATGCCGCTCGGCAGTTGAAGCAGAATGGTTTCAGCGCCGGAATGCAGCAGGCCCTGACTCGAAGCGCCGACCCATACCGCGAAACCGTTGATGCCCCCGAATACTACGGGCAAAGTCAGGTTCTGCCGCCAATTACCGTTCCAGCAAACGGCAGTGGTCCATCACCGCAGATGAGCCTGCCGCCGATAACCGGAAGCATCGATACTACCTATGATTCTGGCCTGACCTCTCAGGTTGCTGCGCCGATTCAACGGCCTTCTCCGGCTCCAGTGGTCAAAAGCGGTGCACGTCGGGCAACCGGCGGCAGCGAAATATATTCGCAGGAACCGCTGAATCTGCCCCCGGTTACCACTTTGCCGGTTCCGTCAAGAACTGCTTTGCCGCCGATTTCTGATGACACCATGATGATGGTGCCACTCGAAGAAGCGGTCAGTAGAGTACTTGCCTGTAACTTCAGAGGTTTCACCGGTCTGATTCATACTACTTCGGCTGATGTGAGCAAATCCGGTTCATTCAAGATGGGCTTTCATTCAAGCTGGTTTCCGCTTGACCGGGTCTATGACCGGGTACTGGCCAGCGGTGAAAGTGGCGACATGCTTGAACTGCCGATTTTCTTCAACTATTCGGTGACTGATGATCTTGAAGTTATTTATACCATTCCGGTAATCGATTACACCATCAAGTCAAGAATTCTCTGGACCCGTGACATCTCGGAATCGGGTGCCGGCGATTCGCATCTAGGTTTCAAATACCGAATCTTTGATAACCCCAAATATCAGATGCGCGGAGCGTTTGGACTTGATTTCAAATTCCCCACCGGAAACGACGACAAAGGACTGGGCACCGGCAAAACCGACTTCGAAATTTTTACCGCATTCAGCAAGAATTTCGAAAAGATCGTGGCGCATCTGAACCTCGGATATGTCATGACCGGCGATCCCAACACCCAGTTTTACCCCGATGGACTTGCCGATAAGTTTTATTACAACATCGGCATCGAATACCCGCACACCCACAATGTGACGGTCATGGCCGAAGTTAACGGTGAAGACTGGGGTGCCGAAGGCATGAAGGTCGATGTTACCCCTGGTCTGCGCTACACTCCCACTGAAAACTTCGCTCTCGAAGTAGGCGTGCCGATCGCCGTGACCAACGATCAGCGCTATGGCTACAATTACCGTCTGGTAATCGGTCTTACCACTTTCTTTCAGTAAACCAACCCGCGACTGTTGCTTTACCGAAGCAGCTTCGCCGCCTTCATGGCAGCGAAGCTGCTTTTTTTATTCTGTGAATTCAGGTTTGATTTTTATACCATCGATTGCAAGATAAGAAGATACATCCGTGCGCAAAAAGTTAAATTGATTCTTTTTCGGGCATTTTGCCTTCGCAAAAGTGATGATTCTGGCGATTATTGCTGTCCAGATTATTTACCAATGCCACTTCAATATTTTAAAATTAATCTGTAAGAAAATGCGTAATTCTTTTTATTAAACAATTTCGGTTTGCTTGTTTAATCTGACATTCCCAGATTACAAGAGTGGTCCAGCCCATTTTCTTTAATTCTTGTTGAACTTTTTTATCACGTTTTCGATTGTTATCAAACTTTTTTTCCCAGAAATCTTGATTCACTGAAGGCGTTGAATCTCCCTTTTTGCAATTATGCCGGTGCCAGTAACAGCCATGAATAAATACTGCTTTCTTTGCTGCTCTGAATACCAAGTCCGGTTTACCAGGCAATGAAGAATCATGCAATCGGTAGCGAAATCCCAACTTAAAAATCAGGCTCCGAATTATTTTTTCCGGTTTACTATTCTTTCCCTTAACTGCTTGCATAATTATTTTACGCTTGGCAGTGGAAAATTTGTCGGTCATGTTTGCAGTTAGATTGCTAGATCAAAAGGCAAATCTGTGATGTCTCTCAATCGGCGACCTTCCACCATGGTATTTAAAATTTCAATTGAATCCTCTTGTTCTGAATCATTAACTGCTTTTTGCAACTCCGGCAAAGCAAAGTGATATACACAATCTATATCGCCGGTACCAAGCGCAATAGAGGCTAGACGGCTTGGTAGCGGTTCAGCGGTTACTACCATGATGTGTGGCAAATTCCCTTTGCGGTTTCTAATCAAATTAAGAGCTTCTGTTCGTGAGTTCTGGCTTCTGTCGCTTCTTATGGTCCATTTGCATGAAATGCTCGCATGCAGGATTTTTTTTCGGTTGGCTGAAGCCCTAAGCGGTGTAAAGGTAGCAGTATCCTTATCAATTAACTTTAATGGCTTATTTATTACCTCATCAGTTTCTGGGCTACGGTAAATAACTATATCCGGCTTTATGATATAGTCTCCACCAAGAATAACAGCTAATTCAGGGTTCGAAGCGGCAGCTATTTGCAAAGCTGTCAGGTGAGAATATTGCTCAAATGTTGTTATGCTCGCACCATTTTCATATCCCCATCTACCCGGTCTCAAATGGTTTAATTTGCCAAAAGCTTTCTCCAGAAATTCTTTGACCTTGTTTTCAAATAGTTGCCCAGCTGTTTGCCCTGGCATTTTCCCGTTTATTGCCTTTAACCCTATTTCATGCACTATGCTGGCAGCAAAGAGTTTGCTAAGTCGACTGGATGTGTCTGCAAAATTCAGATTATCGCCATCAATCCTGATTAAATCGTTAAATGCTTCTTTATGAAAATCTTCACGCAGCTTCCGAATAAAAGGTTTCATAATCATCTTTCTTTTTTGCAATATCAAGTAATTTTGTTGCCATCCGGGCAAGCGCTCCGGCTAATGGAGGGCAAACGGCGTTTCCAATCTGTCGCGCAATATCCGTTTTGTTGCCAAAAAACTTAAAACTATCTGGGAAACCCATAAACCTTGCTGCTTCACGGTGTGTTATCGGCCTGTGCTGATCAGGGTGCAAATAACGGCCTTTTTCAGGTTTAAAAAATTCTGTTCGTATGGTTACAGACGGCCTATCCCACCACAAGCGGCCGAACAAATCCGTTCCTCCGCTGGTTTTTCGTATCCAGCATCCTGGTGTAATATCCGGCGCATTGCGTTGCAGGTCAAATCTATTCCCTCCCGGCGGCACAGCTCTGTATCTTTTCATGCTTATAGCCGTAGGGTTGCGTGTGAAATGCAGGTCTAACGGAGGTTGTTCTTTACGTATTTCTGTGCCGACTGGTTCTGGCAGATCATTGATGGCGTCTCGGACCGTTCGCCAAGGCGGTAGGGTGTTTTTAGAATTTGGTCCAGCATGAGTTGGTTTTGGCGGGAAAGCCGGTTCAGGTATGTTGCCGCGCCAACCGATTATTACTGCACGCTTTCGGAGCTGTGGGGTTCCGTAATCTGCTGCATTTAGAATCTCTTGCTTCATGGCGAAACCTAAATCTTTGGCACGGCGCTGAATGCGCAAAAACTCTTCTGAACGTAGCAGTTCCGGCACGTTTTCCATTATGAAAACAGAGGCCCTTGAAGCTTCTACAACGTCCATATAAGGTTCCCAGAGCTCTCTTCGCAAGTCACCCATACGCTTTTTGTTCAATAAGCTGAACCCCTGACACGGTGGGCCACCGATGACAATATCTGCTTCAGGGATTACGGGATTAGCCATTAACCATGTTTCGATGTTTTCAGTTATAGTTGGTCCGTTTATGTTTGCTTTATGGGTCAGCCCAGATGACTTATCATTGTCAAGAGCTAAAACGCATTGGAATCTACCGCAAAACTCTGGGCTGATGAACCCAAGGGCCATTCCGCCAGCTCCGGAAAACAGATCTATAAGCCGGTGTTTGTTATTCATTTCCACTACCTCAATAAAATGGAATAGGTAGTATCAAAAACAACTACCATATATAAATCAATTGAAAATCACTTTAGGGAAATTTTTTTTGATTTTTTTCCGATTCCGCTTTCATAGTTAAATTATTGTTTGCCATCAGTCAAATTTTTAACCATGCTATCCTACAGCAAAATGTGATTTTTAGCCAGCTTCTTGAACATAGGCAGACACCCATCAAGGGCCATGATGGAACTCGATTATCTCCCCATCCATGAAATGGTAAATACTTATGTTTCCACCGAGCTTCGGTTGTTTGAATGCAAAACTATACAGCCAGCATGCGCCTTTTCGGGGATGACCTTCTGATATATGGTAGCTGACCGATTGAAGAAATTTGTCTGAATAGTCGTTCTTTGCTTTGGTTTCAAGGTATTCTTTGATAATTGTAACTGATTGAAAAAGCGAAACCTCGGGTTCGTAAGAGCTGATTTTTTCTTCGGCGAAAGATGCGCCGGTGAGCAAAAGCGCTGTCAGGAATGCCAGACAAAGCATTTTCATAATTCCAGCCTCCAGCAATTTTTTGTAATTTCCGTGGATATTTTACCAGAGAAGAAGAAAAACGAAACCATTCTTGTTGATAAAATTTGCACGATTCGCCTGCGAAAAGCTTATTGCAGAGTTGAAATTATTGTGTGCTTGTAAAATTGTTCGGGTTTGATTAAGAACAGGTCGGGTTATGCTTCAATTGGTGGGTATGATCAACACAATATCACTGTGGTCTATTTGATCTGAGCTGATTCCATGATCGTCGCGCAAGTCTGGCCCTATGCTGTATATTTTAAGGCTTTGAGACCCTGTTTCGTAGAAATAAGGCTTGCCGGAAAAGGAATCTGTGATGAAATCAGGGTTGTCGATGGCAATATCGGTCAATTGCCTGGGTAGTGAGCCGCTTTTTGACCGATGCTGCAGAATCAGAGCGGCAAGCCTGAGAAGCTTCGCATTTTCGCTGATTGCAAGGCTTTCGTGAATAATCGCAATAGAATCTGGTCGTCCCACGGCAAGAATAATATCGCTAAGAATTTCAGAAACTCTGGTGCATTTCTGTGAAGACAGGGTAAGGTATCTGGCCATAAGAAGATCGGCAATCAAAGAAAATGAAGAATAGCCATGATTTTGTTCTCTCATTTTTGCCCGAAAATCATTGAGTGCTTTTAAGCGCTCTTGAATTGATGACAAACCAAATGCCCTGACCATGACGTCGGCCGGGTCGTTTATTTTTCGACAGAAAACGTTTTTATCGAAATAAAGATCGAAATCGATTGGCAGATCTACCGAATTCCCAGATTGATTGAGCATTGTTTTTTGCCCGGGCATTTCTTCCAGAAACAGAGAAAGCTGGCTCAGACGAAAGTCGGCTTCAACGGCCTTATTAATTGCAGAAAGATCGGTTAAAGGATCGATTCTATGAAATACCTGCTGCAGAAGTTCTGTGGGCAGATCGGGTCTGCACAGCAGCTGATGGACGCAGAAAAGCGAGTCCTTGATTCCAAGCAGCTCGATTAGAGAAAAGATCATCTGGGTACTGTTAATTGCCGTTTTCCCAGCCAATCCAGCGGCAACGAAATCATCCAGGGCTTTGTCATATTCAGAATTGGCGAGATAATTCATGCCTCTGGCAAGCTGCAGTCTTATCAGCTGACTGGAATTAATTTCCTGTGGTACGTAAGCGCTCCAGACCGACTTGCCAGAAGTAACCGGCCAGAATGAACCGGTTTTTCCGGCCATCTTTCTTACCAGAGCGAAAGTTGCCCGATTGGCTGCGATTATAGCGGCCAATTCGGGGCAATCATCATCTTTCCAGGGCTTCTGGTAATAATTGTTGTGGGTCGCTGAGAGGCGGAATTGGGTGGAAAAACCGTCCTCATCAATTTTTACTGGCAGAAAAAGAGTCGTTGAAGCAAACAGTTCAGGGGTAACACCCAGCAGGGAACAGAATTCTTCAACCTCGGAGGGGCTTGTGGCTACACCGCCAAAAATCTGCAGCAGTTCGATGATTGCGTTTTCTTCAGGATTAAGGCCGAATTTGCGGTTGAACGAAGGCCCCAGATTCACCCGCCCATCGATGACTTCCAGATCGGTAAACCAGGTGGTTCTGGCCGAAATTTCCAGGGGGGGTGGCGGAATGAATCGTTCGAAAAAATACCAGTAAGCCAGAGTAATCAATGGCAACAGCAGTAACAGAAGCTTTTTCAAATAGACCCTCCCCGATTTCTACTGGAAAATTCCAATCTAGAAGAATTGAATATACCATAGCGACTGAAAAAATTAAAAAAATATTTAAAAGTTTATGCTCTGTTTAATGAGGTTGAGCTGTAATTCTATTATGCATGGATATTTTGCGAACTTTGGAAGAAAGGGAAAAAATTGGATTTTCAATTGCTGAAGACCAACTGTCTTGCCCATGGCAAAAATAAAAAAGCTGCCGCGATTTCGCGGCAGCCGAACCAACTTAACTTAAAACTTTTTTCCTCGATAGCCGTCAACGGGCTAGCATGAACCGGTGGGTTACATTGGAGGAGGCGGCGGGGGCGGGGTGTGTGCGAAAAGTCCGCTGAGGCCCGGGACTTCTGCTGCTTTTTTCCAGCCATCCTGTCCGGCGGTCCAGACCATGGTTGCGGGGGTAAGCTGGCCATTGGCGGCCATATTCTGCAGATCAGCCTGGCTGAATGGGCCCTGAGTCTGTCCGTTGACCGCGACATGCCACTGAGCTCCACCAGGAAGCGGCGGGGGAACCATCGGAGCGGCCATTCCCGGATTCATCATGCCGGCCATTCCTGAGCCCATGCCCATTCCCATGCCCATACCCATGCCAACCCCGGCACCGGCCATTCCATTGGGGTTGGCGGCGGCGGTATTGAGGGCGTTGAGTCTTTCAATGGTTGCATAAGCGTTGAGACCCTGGGTATTGATCGAACCCATGGCGTTGATTGCGTGAGCATCAGCCATTTTGTCAGAGATTTTGTCGATGCGTTCCTGGGTCTTTTCATCGAAATCGGTGTTTTCGATGCGGAAATCGGTCATTTCGAAGCCCAGCGGAGCGAATTCAGCTGCTACCAGCTCGCTCAGCTTCTTGGACAGCTCAAGGCGATGTTTGTCGATTTCTGCATAGCTGAAACCGGCTTCAGCAAATACATCGGCCAGCGGGGTCATGATGCGGTCAACGATAACGTTGCGAACCGCGCTTATCGGCACGCATTCCTGGTTGCTGGCAATTTCGGTGAAGAATTTGCGAACATCGGTGATATGGAAAGAGAAATTTCCGAAAGCCCGCATGCCAACCGGGAACTTATAGACCGGGTCGTTATATTTGATCGGGGCTTTGGTTCCCCATTTCTGGTTCAGAAATTCAGTGATGCGAACGAAATAAATTCTGGCTTTATGCTCAGACTGAAAGCCCTGCATGATTTTGCTGATTGTGGTCCAGAAGGGAAGGTTGGCGGTTCGCAGTTCGAACATGCCTGGGTAATCATGAATTGCCTTTACCTGACCTTCATAGATAAAAACTGCTGCCTGACCGGGGTTGATGATCAGCTTGGAGGCGTTTTTCAATTCATCGGTGCTGCCCTGCCACTGCCAGATCAGCAGATCAGGATCGGCGTCGACCCACTCAATAACCGATTTGACCTGGCCCTTAACGAAATCCATAATTCCCATGTTTAATTTTCCTCCCGTGAAATCAGATAAAACCAGTACTTGAGAAGCAGGTTTTTAACAGTATAATGTTTTTTGTATTAAATTTACAATAGGTGTACGCAATAATTTGAAAAGGGAGAAAAATATGGCAGACCCCCAGATCAGCCTGCTTGAAGCAGTGAATGAGAAAAATTCAGAACTGGCGCTTGCCTTGATCAAAGCCGGTGCCGACGTCTGCCAGACCGATGAAATCGGGGTAACCTCACTGCATCAGGCTGGAAAATTCGGCATGATGGAAGTAGTGCATGCGCTGCTGGCTGCCGGTGCCAATGTTAACGCCGTGAACCGTGACGGAGTGACCCCGCTGATCTGGGCTGCCGCCAGATCTAAACCGGAAAGTTTCAAAATTCTGCTTGAACATGGCGCAATCATTAACTGTATCGATTGTGACGGCTGGTCGGCTTTTCACTGGGCCGCCTTTCGCGGCTGCCTGCCGATTGTTGAAATATGCATCGCCAAAGGTTTAAACCCGAACCAGCCCGACAAAGACGACTGGACAACCTTGCATCTGGCCGCTCAGCAGGGCTACCCTGATGTGGTCAAAGCGTTACTGCATGCCGGTGCCGATAAGTCGCTGAAAAACGACAGTGGCCAGACCGCTGCCGATCTGGCCACTCTGCAGAAACATGAAAACGTTACGATTATTCTGCTCTGACCGCCGTTGTGCCATCCTGGGCGTCAAGGTGTGAAATTCCCGTGACTTTTGAGAATTCGCCGTCGCGAACCCAGTTATCAAGGTGCTTGGCACGCAGAATCAGGAATGGATGCGTCATTTTGGCTGAAATAAGCGCCGTATAGGTTTTGTTGATGAACGAATAGTCGGTCGCTTCTTCAAAAGAGCGAATCTGCTTTAAAAATTCCCCTTCATCCATTTCATCATAAAGCTTGGGCGAGCCCGCACCCAGCTTCATGAACGAACGGTTGGCCGATGTCTGACTCTGAATGCAGATCAGCCCGCAGCGGTCGCATGACAGCTCAGATTTTCTTTCCCAGTCGAACAGGGCAAGCTGCAGCCCGGTGCTGATCAGGCCAGAAAGACCGAGGGTCGCCGATGCGGCAATTTCAAGTACCAGTTTGAAATTGCGGGCCATGGTTTTGTAAAGAACGTGACCGCATTTGATGTGGCCAAGCTCGTGACCGAGAACGAAAAACAGCTCTTCGTCACCCATGGTTTCCACCAGACCAGATGTCAGAACGATGAAGGGCTTGGTGTGCCCGTAAGTGTAAGCATTCGGCATCGGATCAGTGGTAATATAGAGATCCGGTTCATCCATGTCGAGAATGCGGGTGGCCAGGCGCAGCATTTCACGCAGACGCGGAAACATTTTCCCCTTTACCTGCACGTTGCTTGCCAGGTTGGTTATTCTGAAAAACTGTTCGAAACCGTGTTCCATCAGCTTGGAAATCAGGAATTCGAAGCCGGGAATTGCCTGCAGCGCGCTTACGGCCTGGCGATCCCATGGGTGTTGAAAATCTTCTGCTTTCAGATTCGGGAAGGTGCGGAGTCGTCGTTGAAAGATCTGTTCCTGTTCCATGTTGCCTCTCTTAACTAAAGATGAATAACTTCATTTTACCAGAATATAGCAGAATCATCAGTTTTTCAAATTTAGCCTGGTTGAAAGAATCCATATGTCGTGTTATTTATTCATCAGCTAATTGTGGGAGAATATTAATGTCATTGATTTCGCCGGTAGCGCAAGAGGCAAGAAAATTCGGTACCTTCGGCGGAGTTTTTACACCGAGTATTTTGACCATTTTTGGCGTCATCATGTTCATGCGCGCCAATTTTGTGGTTGGCCAGGCCGGCATTTTTTCCGCTGTTCTGATTCTTCTGATCGCCAAATCGATTACCACCCTGACAACCCTTTCCATTTCAGCGATTGCTACCAACATGCAGGTTCGCGGGGGCGGGGCATATTTCATGATTTCGCGGGTGCTGGGGCCGGAATTTGGTGGCGCGATCGGCCTTGCACTGTTTTTTGCCCAGGCTCTTTCAGTGCCGTTCTATCTTCTTGGTTTTTCAGAAGCGGTAATGAGAACATTTCCAGGGCATGAGAACCTGTTTCTCTATATTAACCTGGCGTCAGCCGTGATTTTGTTCATTGTGGCCTATGTCGGCGCCGATTGGGCCATTAAGACCCAGTATTTCATCATGGCCGTGCTGTTTTCATCGATTTTTGTCTTTCTTGGCGGAGCTTTTCAGAGCTTCAGTTTTTCAACTTTAAGTAAAAATATGCTGGCTGAATATTCTTCGATGGAAACTGGCGGCAATTACAATTTCTGGGTCATTTTTGCGATTTACTTTCCTGCTGTAACCGGGATTCTGGCGGGAATAAACATGTCCGGCGACCTGAAGAATCCCGGTGAGAGTATTCCCACCGGCACCTTTATGGCAGTAGGAGTGGGATTTCTGGTTTATTTGATACAGATCGTCATCTGCGGCGGCGCTTTTCTTCGTGCTGATCTAATCGCTCAACCCTATGATATTCTGGTTAACAACGCACTCTTTGGTGCTGGATTTCTGGTCACGGCCGGTGTTTATGCGGCAACCCTGTCAAGTGCTCTGGGCAGTTATCTGGGAGCGCCACGAATTCTGCAGGCGGTTGCCCGTGACGGAATTGTTGAAAATCTCAGATTTTTTGCCCACGGTGAGCCGGGAACTGACGAACCCCGCCGAGCCATAGTTCTCACTGGTTTTATAACTCTTGGGGTCGTTTACTGGGCTTCTGGTCAGACCGGCGGCAGCGCTCTTAACATCGTTGCTTCCATCATCACCATGTTTTTCCTGTTCACTTATGGAATGGTTAACATTGCCGCTTTTACCGAAGCGTACAGCCATAATCCATCTTTTAGACCGAGATTCAGGTATTTTCACTGGTTTCTTGCCCTTGCAGGGGCTATAGGCTGTATTATTGCCGCTTTTCTTATCGATGCCCGCGATGCAAGTATTGCTGTGCTGATTCTTTTTGCCCTTTACCGTTACATGCGAAACAAAGACCTGAGCATGGCCTTTGGTGATGTGCGGCGCGGATTCATCTACACCAATGTCAGGGATAACCTGATCACACTTTCGGACATGGAAGAAGATAACCGCAACTGGCGCCCTTCGCTTCTTGTTTTCAGTGGTAACCCTTCGAGTCGCAACACTCTCGGGCATTATGCGGTCTGGTTTGAATCAGGTCGTGGAATCGTTATGATGTCCCATATTCTGGTGGGAAAAATGGAAAAACTGTTCAGGCAGAAAGAGATTGCAGAGCGACAGCTCAAGAACTTTTTTGCGGAATTTAAGCTCAGAGTTTTTCCCCACGTGGTTATTGCCCCGGATATTGCCACCGGAATTGAAACCTGCCTTCAGGGAACGGCAATTGGCCCTCTTCGCCCAAATCTGGTAATGTTCGGCTGGCCTGAAAACCGTGAAAATGCCAGGGCGGTTCTTGAACAATGCAGAAATGCCGCTTTGCTGCAGATGGGCCAGATTTTGATCAGAAATCGTGGCCTGCCAGACCCTGAACGCGACCACCGAAGAATTGATGTGTGGTGGCGTGGGCGAAAAAATGGTTCTTTAATGACTGTTTTGGCTCACCTTCTGTTGAACAACTACGAGTGGCACCACACTTCAATCAGGGTTTTGCGACTGGTTGAAAGTGAGGAAGGTGTCGAACCGGCAATGCAAAATCTTCAGCAGTTACTTGACGAGGCCCGCCTTTCTGGTCAGGCCCAGGCCCTGGTGTCAGATCGCCCATTCAACCAGATAATTCGCGAAAATTCTGGCGATGCCGATCTGGTAATGCTTGGCTTTGAGATTCCAGAACCGGGAAAAGAGCTCGAATGGCTGGTGACCTATGAGAAGCTTCTCGAATGGCTGCCTACCGTTGCAATTGTGCATTGTGCCAGAGAAACCGACCTTCTCGATTAGCCGAAAAGGTCGAGGAAATCGTTTAACAGCCCATAAAGGCCGCCTCCGATAATCAATATCCAGAATGGCAGCCGATAGTTAAATGTGTCGAAACGGTCAACCGCCGCCTCTTCTTCGTCGGGTTCATTTATCAGACGGCTCCAGTGTTTCAGCCCGTAAATAAAAAAACTTACGAGCAGCACCAGAAAAAAGAAGTTTAAAATTACGATCCACATTATGCAATCAGCATAAGTTCAAAACCGGTCAAATTTCAACTGGTTCCGGCGGCGATTTCAATCAGCTCGGGAATGGTGATGAAACGATAGCCGTTGCTCTTGCAGGCATTGATCAGGGTCTGCAGCATGCCTGCCGCCCCGGGGTGAATGTCGTGAAAAAGCACGATACTGCCCGGAGCAATGGTTTTCATTACCCGATAAAGAATTCGATCGGGGTTCTTATTTTCCCAGTCGCGGCTGTCGCTGTCCCACATAACTTCATGCCAGCCCTGCTCATGAATGAGCTTCTTCACTCTCTGAGAAGTGTGTCCAAACGGAGGGCGGACGATCATGCATGGCTTGCCGGTCAGGCCGCTGATCAGGTCGCTGGTTCTCTTCAACGAATCGATGGCTTCGGACGCCGATGATTTGGCGAGCGATTTATGGCTCCAGGTGTGGTTCCCGACCGCATGGCCCTGCCTGGTCATCTGGGCGATCAGGTCTGGATAAGCTTCTGCTCTGGTTCCGAGGACAAAAAACGTTGCGCGGGCCTGATTTTTTCTCAAAATCTCCAGAATCTCGGGGGTGTGGGTGCTGTGTGGGCCATCGTCGAAGGTCAAAGCGATGTAACGATCCTTGGCCGGGGCTTTAAGATCAGCAATAATCTGGGTGCATGAAGCCAGGGTAAGGGGGGTAAATGTCTGGGCAAAACTGTTACGGCCCGATTTGCCATAAACCGATTTGTATTTTGTGCTGTTTTCCGGCCAATCGCCACCCGGGTACATCGGCTGCAGATCGACTTCATCGAAAGAAACCGGTGGTTTGTAGCTGCCAACACTCATTGGGCG
>JBMOKV010000103.1:0-3325 GCA_049325495.1 Candidatus Rifleibacteriota bacterium
CCATGGAAAGCGCAAAAAAGAACGGCAACGCTGTATGCGCCATTCCATCATGCGATACCTTGGTTAAGGTGGTAAACGGCAAAGTGATTGAAAACCTTGACCGAAGCCAGGTATATCGGGTTCAGACCCCGCAGATTTTTCGCCTTTCACGAATGCGGCAGGCCCTTGCCAATGCTGAACGCAATAATATCATGGCCACCGATGACGCCGGTTTGATTAGAGAAACCGGCGAGAAAATTTTTCTGGTTGATGGATCTGAACTGAACGCAAAAATTACCCGCCCTGAAGATTTACACATTCTGGAGGCACTGCTGTAGCAGTTAAATATGAAGAAATCCCTGATGTTGTCGGCACCGGCAAAAATCAATATCGGTCTCTGGGTCAAGCATAAAAGACAGGATGGCTATCATGAACTGGCAAGCATTATGCAGACCATTTCTCTGGCAGATACTATAACTTTGAAAGAAATCAGCGAACCCGGAATTCAAATTTTCTGCAATCATCCTGATGTGCCACTGGATTCAACGAATCTGGTTCACCGGGCAGCGATGCTTTTTCTTGAAAAATTTTCCATCGAACCCTGCCTGGCTATCAATATCGACAAAAAAATACCGGTGGCGGCCGGCCTGGCCGGCGGAAGCACTGATGCCGCCGCAGTTTTTACCGGACTTGCACGCATGTATGATAAGCCAATCACGGTAAATGATCTGATGAATATGGCTTCGACTCTTGGGTCGGATATTCCTTTTGTTCTGCATGGTGGGCTTGCTCTGGCCGAGGGTCGCGGTGAAAATCTGAAGTTTTTTGAACCGCCTAGACCACCTCTGAGTGTTGTGGTGGTAGTGCCGGTTGGAGTCAAAGTTTCGACCCGCTGGGCTTATGAAAATTATGTGCCTGGCAACAATAGTGCCAAGGGCGAAGCTTTTGCCCAGATACTTGAAGCCTATCGTCGTCGCGATCTCGACAATCTGCGACGCTATGTTTTCAATGACCTTGAATCGGTAACTCTGCACCGGCATCCAGAAGTGGAGAAAATCAAACAACTGCTTGACTCCACCGGAGAAGGGGTCGTTCTGATGTCTGGAAGCGGCCCATCCGTCTTTGGTCTTTTTGCTGACCGCAAAGCGGCCATGCGTGCCGTTAAAAATCTGCACGGGCAGAAGGTAGACGTTTTTATTGAGCATATAAAAAGAAAAAATCAGTGATATGAAAAAAATTGCGCTGGCCGGGTCAACCGGCTCGATAGGCTGTAACACCCTTGAAATCATTCGTCAGAATCCTGAAAATTTAAGACTGGTTTCTCTTTCAGCGGGCAATAACTGGCAAAAGCTGGTTGAACAGGCGGTTGAATTCATGCCTGAATTTGTTGCAATTGCTGCTGAAGAGCACTTCGACAAGGTAAGAAATGCCCTTTCCCATTTGAAAATTGAAGTGGCGGCCGGTTCAGAAGCCGTTGCTGCGGCAGCATCATGGCCGCAGGCCGATACACTTGTTGCGGCAATTGTCGGTGCCGCCGGGCTTCGACCGGTAATGACCGCGATCAGAGCCGGCAAGCACATCTGCCTGGCAAATAAAGAAACCCTTGTTGTTGCAGGTGATCTGGTCACCCGTGAAGTTGCAGCAGGAAAACTTAAGTTGATCCCGGTAGACAGCGAGCATTCAGCTATTTTTCAGGCAATTGGCGGTGGGGCAGAATTTGTTGAAAAACTTATTATTACCGCTTCAGGTGGCCCTTTTCGCACCTTTTCCCCGGCGCAGATGCAAGATATAACCGTCGATCAGGCGCTTAAGCACCCTAACTGGAACATGGGCGGCAAAATTACCATCGATTCTGCAACTCTTATGAATAAAGGTCTTGAGGTAATCGAGGCTCACTGGCTGTTTAATGTGGCCTATGATGCCATTGAAGTTGTCGTTCATCCCCAGTCGATCATCCACAGCCTGGTTGAGTTCTGCGATGGCTCGGTTATTGCCCAGCTTGGCTGGCCCGATATGAAACTTCCTATTCAATACGCACTCAGCTGGCCAGAAAGATGGGGCAGGGCGGTAACCGCCCTCGATCTACTAAAAGTTGCCTCCATGACTTTTGAAAAGCCTGATTTTGCAAGATTTCCCCTGCTTGATCTGGCATATGCCTGCGGCCGTCAGGGTGGAATCATGCCATGCATACTGAATGCTGCCAATGAAGTGGCTGTGAATGGTTTTCTTGCAAAACGAATCGGCTTTAACCAGATAGCATCTACTGTTATTGAAACGGTCGAGCACTTTCCCAATGAACGGGTTTTTTCCCTTGATCAACTTCTTGAAACTGATCGGCATGCAAGAATCTATGCAGAAGAAATCCTGAAAGAGGCAAAATAATGGATATAAGGGTTGGAATAGGTCACGACATTCATGCATTGGTGGAAGGGCGCGAACTATGGCTGGGCGGCGAGAAACTTCCATTTGAAAAGGGTTTAATGGGCCATTCTGACGCCGATGCTCTTCTGCATGCAATCATGGATGCACTGCTGGGTGCTCTGGCTCTGGGTGATATCGGCCGCCTTTTTCCAGATTCTGACCCGGCATTCAAAGATATTTCTTCTGCCCACCTGACTTCTATTGTAGTCGACAAGATTTACAATGCCGGATACCAGATTTCCAACGTTGATTGCATGATTCATTGTGAAAAACCTAGAATCAGTCCCCATCGCTATCGAATCACTGCAAGAATTGCTGAATTGCTAAAAATAGCTCCTGATCGAGTTTCTGTGAAGGCAGGGACCAACGAGGGCTTCGATGCGGTAGGCCAGGAACGGGCTATCTGCTGTCAGGCCGTAGTTCTCCTTTATAAGAATTAATCACGTCGCAGCTATTGTTTTGTTGCGTGATTCTGTGGTAGTTTTAGACCAATGGCAAAGACAACCGATAAGAGGACTTCCAATCTGATAATTGCAGGCGGATACTGCCTGGTTGCAATTATTATTCTTTTCAACTACCTCGGCCAGACCTCGAGGGCAAGACTTGCCGTTTCAATCCCGGAGGGGACAACTGCAGCTCAAAGCAGTGATATACAGAGTCTTAGAAAGCAACTTGAAGAAGAAAAAAAGGTTAATTCTGAAATGCGCAACATACTCAGACAGATTCAACAGAACGGAGTTGTTTCGTCTGAATTTTCTCCCGCAGTTGTCTATCGAGGTTCGATCGAGGAACTCTCAAAAAGTCTCCCAGATTTGAAAACTGAACTTCTTGAAAATGCCATTACCCCTCGTCCGAATCCGTTTAATCCCGTAAAAAACCCCTATGCTCCAATTCGAAAAAAAGAAGATCCGGTTAAAGTAACCAC
>JBMOKV010000104.1:0-3308 GCA_049325495.1 Candidatus Rifleibacteriota bacterium
GCAAAGATTTCGCAGTGTGACTTCATCTACATCTCCGCTGACAGCTATGTTCAAAACCGGAAAAATCAATTCCAGGTTTTTGATTATGGGCCGCTCAGAATCAACCGGAAATGTATTAATGGCGTTAATTCTTGTTTCGACATCATCTTTAATTTTTGAAATGTCCTGGTCGGTATCAATTTCTATGATTACGGTACCAATGTTTTCGCGGGCGATTGAAGTTACTGTTTTTATGCCGCTTAACCCGGTTATCGACTCTTCGACCTTAATGCAGATTCCTTCTTCAACCTCCTGGGGACTGGCTCCGGGAAACGCTATGGTTACCAGTACCCGATCAAGAGAAAAAGGGGGAAATATTTCCCTGCGAATCTCCAAAACCGAAAGCAGGCCTGCAATTATGAGAAAAGCGATGAGCAGATTGACTGAAACCGGGTTGTTAATAAACCATTTAACTGTTCGCATTAATTCTGTGATTCTTTCTGAACATCATTGAGACTTTTGCTCTGAGATGCCATCAGCGTAAGCGACATTCCGGGGAAAATTTCAGGTAATCTGGTGGAAACAATTGCATCATCGTCTTTGAGCGAACCGGTTATGTATGCGAATTCATTTTCGCTGCGCAGAACTTCAACTTTTTCGACCCGAAGCTTGCCGTTATCAAAAATGTTCACGGTATTGGATCTGGAAATAAAAGCTCGAGGTATCTTGAAAACGCCTTCAAGAAGCCTCCCCATGAGCTCTACTTCCACAAAAAGCCCTTTGATAATAGGCAGCTTGCTTCCTGATAATGATCCGTTGGGCAGTTCGACAACAATATCAATTGTTCTGTTTCGGTCTCTGATGGATCCTGACAAGCGACTGATTCTGCCGGTCCAGCAGATTTCTTCAAGGCTGTCATCGACGCAGAACTTTACCATTGCTTCGCTTTTGAGTTCTCTTAAATTACCTGGTTCAAGCATTGCCGATTCGGGAAGCAGCCAGACCAGGTCAGAAACCGAAACTGGTACATGAACCTCAAGAGTAGATGGATCGTACAACTGCGCGATTGTTTTTCCTGGGGTTACATATTCGCCAACCTCAATGTTTCTGGCTTCGACTCTGCAAAGAAAGGGGGCTGCTATCTCGGTTCTTTTCAGATTTAATCGCGCTTCTGCCCGCGATACTTCAGCTTGTGAAACTGCCACTTCTGCCGCAGATTTTCTAATCATCGATTGATTCAGCGTGTTTTCGTCCCTGATCATTATAGCCAGAGCATTTTTATATGCAGATCTTATCTTGTCAAGCTGTGATCTTGATGTTGCATTAGACTTTTCAAGCTTTTCAAATCTGTCGAGCTCACGCTTTGACAGTTCAAGGTTTTCTGCTGAAATCTCAAGATTTTTTTTGACTCCTTCGATTTCGCTTCGTACAAGCTCAAGCTGTAGTTTGGCGGCATCGAAAGCTTTTTCAGCCCGCTGCATCTGGATTTTATAATTATCCGGGTCAATTTCAATTATTTTTTGTCCTGATCCAATAATTCCACCGGTCTCAAGAGCTTCATGGCGCCAGCTGATAATTCCTGGAATTTCTGCAGGGATCGCCACAGAAACCCTCGGTTGAATCTTGCCGAAGCCGGATATTTTTACGGTTTCGCTTGTCTCTTTAATTCTTTCAATTTCGACGAAGCGTGCGTCTGTTTCTTTTGCATCTTTTTGCTCCACGGGGGTTCTCAGTCTTCCCATGTATGTAAGGGCAAGAACTCCTGCCAACGCCAATACCAGACCAATGACCCAGGAAAAATGTTTACTGATTTTCAATTTTGCTCCTTGAAATATAAGCAGACCGAATGATTTGCCGAATGCTAGCATGGTCTGCAGCTACCGTCAAATGAGGCTGATGTTTCACTCTTTTTCAGAGTGAACACCTTTGCAATAAACTTGCAATTTGTTTGAGCAGGTAGTGCTTTTGACAAACAAAATTACAACAGTTAGAATTGACTTCAGGATGATGTTGAAGTCTGGAGGGATCTCATGACCCGAATCCTGGTCTCAAGCATCAGGCTTCGACTCCGTCGCCAGCTCACCAGGCTCTTATTCCATACCGGAGAAAAAAATGAAGACTAACAATCACCATAAAAAAAGTATTCTGATCTGCATTCTGACCCTGGCTTTCATTTCTTCTTTTTTCCTGAATGGCGTTCAGGCCCGCGAAAACGAGATTAGCGCATTAATAGAAAAGAATCTTCAAAACTCAACAAATCTCTTTGCGAAAGTGGCCCAGGATCTGGCAAAAATCATTCCTGATCCTGAAAAAGCCCTGAAAGAGGCAGATTCGCAGTATGGGCCGCTGAAAAAAGCCTTTCACATGATGCACAAGTTTTACACTGTCTCTGCACGAGTCAATCTTCCAAAGATTTCCCTTGAAGTAGAAAAGAAATTTTCAAATGATTTTTTTGATGGCTTCTTTTCAGAAGGTGATAATGCTCCTGAACTGGTAGAAAAAATGACCGCACTGTCTGCGCGCATGCAGAAACAGCTTGCCAGAAAAGATCTCAACGTTAAAGTTGGCATTCTTTCAGGTGGAGGGATAATGGGTTTCGCTAAAGGCGGCGAATGGATAGTCTTTACCGACGAAATGGCCCATTGGCCTGAAGATGAAATTGCAGGGGTAATTGCCCATGAAATGCGTCACCTTGAAAAAAGAGATTTCGTAAAAATCATGCTGGCAAATGTTTTGAACAAAAAATTGCTGGCAGCTTTCCCTGAAAATCTCCAGCCTGCCTACAAAAGACTGTTAGGTCTCTGTCTGAACCGCTGGCAAAGGTTTTTTGAATACGAAACCGACATTCAGGGTGCAGACCTCATGATTAAAGCCGGAATTGACCCAAACGGGCTCATGAAAGTTCTGAACAGACTCGGAGACCCGCAAAAAGTTGACCCGAAACAGTATCTAATTCTCGACCATCCGACAATTGAAGAGAGAAAAGCATCTTTAAAAAGGTTTCTTTCGCAGAATTAGAATTCAACGCGCAATCCCCCGGAAACATATCTTGGGCTTTGTGGAGTATTGCTGAACCCGACGCTGCCATCGCCCTGTCCGGGGTTATAATAACGTTTATCGAATAGATTCTCAATGTTCAGAAAAAGGCTGCTTTCTTCAGATGAAGTTTTGCTCAGCCGGTATTTTGCGAAAAGGTTGGCGACAGTAAAGCCGTTGTTGGAAAGAAATTTGCCGGAATTATCTTTAAACTGCAGATAAGCTTTGCCTTGATAAATGACTCGGGGCGATACTGTCCAGCGATCGCGCTTGAATGTAAGCCCGAATCGACC
>JBMOKV010000105.1:0-3305 GCA_049325495.1 Candidatus Rifleibacteriota bacterium
AAGCCCAATGAAAACCGGAGTTATCGATTCGATTTTTTCATCCTGCTTAACCTGATCAACAATTTCCGAAGGCATATACAACAAACCGCTACCACCCTTCAGCATCATGGTCGCTGCTTCATACGGGCATCCCTTCGCCATGATCATGATCTGAAATCCCAGTTTATCGATACTTGCCGAAATGGACTTGCGATAACCGATATTGAAACCCATCAGGCTGACGGCAACTGCTACTGCAAGGCCAACCCCCGCAACGGTCAGGGCAGTTCTTGAAGGTCTGAAGAGCAGATTTTTAAAGGCCAGACTAACAAACCCCATCATTTACCTCCAAAGGTTGCACCATTTCCAATCAGCTGCCATTCTGATCCTTTCTGAATCAGTTTCCCTTCTACAAGAACCATACTCCCAGACCGCTGTGGAAATTTCAGGCCAAGATGCCCAAGCTCGATCTTTATCTGATTTCCTGAATCATCTTTAATATAAAACCAACAGCCAGATGAAGGGCATTGCCGTGTTATTACCCCTGAAAGACTTATTTCTTTTGCTTTTAACTGCTCATCAGGACTAAGAGCGTCCTTAATTTGAACCGACTCAAAACCCTTGAAATCAGCCCCGAAATGCTCGCCAGCAACCCGCCCGCTTATCCAAAAACCCAAAACTACACCTGATACAATGAGGCACAGAAGAAGAATTCTTTTCATTTAATTTTCCTTTCCCAGCTGTTTAGTGTTCAGCAGCTCCTGAGCCCGCAGATGAAACTTCTCGTTCATCCGGTCATAAACAAAAAAATCAAGAAGAATCAGGTTTTTTCTGAGACCCCGCAGGGTTGCGCGATAATCTGATCCATCAACGCCATCTGGAATAGCCGGTTTGATTTTTCCAAGTTTATCCGCCAAATTTTCAGGGTCAACAGCCTTGAAGTAATCATTCATGTAAAAGTCGGCCAATGTGAGCTCTTTGAAGCTTTCTCGAAAAACTTTCTGTCGAAGATATCTTGATATTTGACTTTCAAGCCGTTGAAAAAAGAACTGTCGAATTTGGCCACTGGACGGGTCGGTGGCCAGAAAAAGCTGAATCACTCCTCCTGAACCGGGAATGTTGACCCCATGAACAATACCGATAAGATCATTCCCATTGAAAACCCGATAAACGGTAAAAGGAGTGTCGTAAGACTCGTAAACAGGGTCGAGATCGCCGCCTAATCTTGATCTCAACTTCTCATACAGCACCTGCCCATCGCTGAACATGCGAAATTCCTTAACTTCTTCCTTGAAACTTGTGACTTCAGGGTAAAGAAATTTCAAATCCTGGGCCGGGTTGGTTAGAGTGCAACCAATAGCCGCCAGGGTCGGCGAGGCTGATGCAAATGCCATTGCCACAAGAATAAATGTTGTAAGCAATTTTTTTTCCAAACCCATACCTCCTGAAACAATAACCTTACTAAAAAGATATCCTATACAATCCAGATTGCAAATTTGCTGTTGCCCACTTCGGAATGCAGCCATCACCAATAAGAATAAAACTGAAGAATTATACGCGCATCCCTCTGGTTAATAGATGGGCCAAGCGGTTGAGAAAAAAGCAATTTAACCCATTTCATTCTATTGCCATTTACATCATTGATCAGGAACCTGGTAATTTCAAAGTCTGCAGTTGTCTCAACACCATCCTGCCCCCGATGATCTTTTACCATAACCCTTGGCAGGCCATGTCGGTCCATGTAGCGCAACTGAAGAGCAAGACCGTTCTTTCTCTCCCGGTCTGTGTGGTCTATCTGAAAAAGCGCACCGGCTACGTTCTGCCGGTCATCTTTTCCACCGCTTACTTCCAATGTTGATCTTACAGTTCCAGAACGCCTGGTGGTCGTCTGTCGATAATCGAAAGCAAGTCTGGAAGTTTGGATATGGCGACCAAAGAGCATCGAATCATGCGCAAGTCGTTCTCCTGACACAATTGAAAGACCTGCTTCCAGCCCTTTTTCATAAAGGAACTTGCCTGCCAGACTCACCCGCATGCCCATCAGACCTTTTTGTTTTTTATAAACGGCATCATGACCAGAACCGAGCATCCAATACAAATCATATTTCAAGTTTTCATTTAAAGCCCCATAGAACCCTGTGTACCAATCGCGATCATAGCCAAAATGCATTTCATTTGAAAGTTGCAGCAGAGTCGCATGTGTGTCGGTTTGTAGATTGAGTCCATGAGGCAAATAAAACCGGCCGATGCGAAAATTGTATCTTCCCAGATTCCTTTTTCTTGCGGAGGGACCCATAAAACTGTCAAGTGCCTGAAAAACATCATAGTAAGTATTATGAAACATCAATTTAAAATACCTGGCAGAATCGCTGTTCAAAAGCCGATTTCGATCGAGATTGTCATAAACAAACTGTGCCTGCATATTGATTGAAGACCTGGTGGCAGTCGCATCAGAAAAGCGAACCAGATATTCCAGTCCAAGAGCCTGGTGAAAATGTGAATTATTCAGAGAATCCATTGATGATTCAAAACGCGAAAGAATTTCTTTTTTCAGAAATGAAACAGTGGGGTTTCGCGGTTTCATTTTGTTGTTCAAATCCATCGCGAGAGTGCTTTTTTCAGGTCTGGACAGATCCTCAAAGGGGTTATCCTGAGAAAAAAGTTCTGTTCCCAATACAAAAACCAGAATGAATATCAGGCCCGCTATTTTTTTCATGATACAATCCTCAAGGCAGTTACAAGAAATTCTGAAAGCGCAGACTACAATTCAGGCTAATCTCTTTTTCTTTAATAAACAAGCCTCCAATTATCTGCAGTGAAACCTGAAAAAATGGGAAATTGAATTTCTCGATGCTTATGCCACTGAACCAGTTTAACAAGTTCGGCAAAAAAACTTTTTGGATAAATGGTGATAAAAATGAAAGCAAAGAAGTTGACGAAACAGTTTTTTTAATTTTAGAATTGGATATTGAAAAAAATAATGGCAGGCAAATATGAAGCTGGATCCTTCAACGCCCAAAATTGATGTTAAGTCGATCAGCCGCCAGGTTGAGGCGCAGAATCGTAGCGCCCGTATGCGCAACAAAGCTGCGACTTCTTTTCAGAAGTCTTCCGGTTCGCAAAAGCCTGCAGCGACAAGACAGTTCAATGAAGCAGTCCAATCAGCAGGATCGACACAACGGGCAAGTTATAATCAGCGACTCAGCGCCCTAAGGTCAACCACCGGGAAAATGAATGAGGTTGCCCGTCAGAGAAGCACCGAAGCCAATGTCATGATGGCCAAGGTGATCAGCCCGCCAGGTTCACAGCTGAACCCGCAACAGCTC
>JBMOKV010000106.1:0-3304 GCA_049325495.1 Candidatus Rifleibacteriota bacterium
GCAGTTCACCAAACTGGCCAATTGCTTCAAGGTAGCCAACAACAAACTTGGCACCAATACCAACCGCATTGTTCTGATGGAAAAGATTTAGGAGGCAACTATGCGAATCACCCCGTTAGACATCTATCAAAGAGAATTCTCGCGAAAAAACATCGGCGGACTTGATGAAAATGAGGTCTACAGCTTCCTGAAAAAGGTGGGCAGAGAATACGAAGCCGTATATGCCGAAAACAAGTCACTCAAAGATCAGGCACAGCGCCTTACCGGCCAGATGGAAGACTATCTCGAGCTTGAAAAAACCCTGAAACAGACGCTGATTTCTGCCCAGAAGCACTCTGGCGAATTGAAAGATAACGCTGAGAAAGAAGCAGAACTGATCGTAAAAGAAGCTGAACTGCAGGCTGAAAGAATTCTCGATGAAGCCCGCACTGAATCTGAAACGATCGGCAAAGAAATTCGCGAGCTGAAAAGACAGAAACGCATGCTCAAAGTCGAATTGAGAACCGTTCTCGAATCTTATCTGTCAATGGTTAATGAGGACTCCCCGGTCTTCGCAAGACTTACCGAACCGGTCAGCAAAGCGGCCTGAACATGTCGCTGCCCTGCCTGAAACAGGCGCAGAATGGCGTGTTGATTAGTGTTTACGCCGTACCGCGATCTTCGAAAACCGAGATCGTTGACTTATACGAAGATAAATGTAGAATAAGAGTTAAAGCCCCCCCGTTTGACGGGGAGGCTAATTCTGCTTTAATCGAAGCTCTGGCAAAATTGTTCAGAATTCCCAAAAAATCTGTTATTCTGGACAAAGGGCAAAAAGGAAAAACCAAGGTTTTTCTGCTGTCTGGTCTGAACATATCTGAAGCAGATTCGGTTCTAACCGATAAATTGTCAGGGAAAGAGCGGTAACGACATGAGAATTAACCGGTTACTCTGGGGCCTGTGGGGGGCCATGATCATTTCGATGCTGTTGCGCCAGAGGGCCGACACCTATATGATCGTTGCGTTGATCATTCTTCCGATTCTCATCGTGTTACTTGACCTGCATGAAGAGATTAACCTGCTTAAAGAAGAGAACAAGCACCAGAGAAAATTTGTAATGGATCGCTACAATCTCATGCAGGAAAAATTCAACGATGTTACCAGCCAGATTGAAAAGCGCCTGGTCGTTGATTTTGCAGAGTTTGCAAAAAGCAACCCGGGTGAAGAAAGAACACCGCAAAATCGTGCGGAAATGCCCAGACCAAATCGCAAAAAAAAGAAAAAAAATCTGCGGCCTGCTGCCCAGGCTCCGGTTGATTTTCATGACATGAAAAACCAGACGATGGTCAGTGTTCCACCAGAAAATAAACCAGAAGAAGATTTCGACGATATCTGAAAATTCAGCAGAAGCTGCCATTTTTTCAGCAGCCTGAATCATTCGAATCTTTTACAATTCACTGATAATAAACTTTTTGAGCACCCCTTCCGGAAGGTACGGGTTTTGCTTATAATCTCCATATAAGTTTATTTAAGGAAATGAGCCGATGAAAACAACCAGCCTGAAAGTATTGAGTATCGCAGCTGTTTTTCTGCTCAGCTCAAGCAGCTTATTTGCCTGGGGCAGCCGTACTCACATAAAAATAGTTTCTGATGCTTACCATATCATGCCCAAAGCTTTTCGGGAGTTTCTTGGCGAAGTAAGCAGTCCAACCAGCAAGAAGCCGGCGTTGAAACCGCTCGCAGAGGCTGCAGTTGAGCCTGACAAGGTTCTTAAAGATTTCCAGAATCACATTTTCCATATTCAGGGTTATAACATGGGCAAAGGCCCATTCCACATCGAAGAACTGGTCAACCAGACCTCTGAAATGATCGAAAAAAACCGGAGCAAAAAAGAAATCATTCAAAAGCTTGGCTGGATCGCCCATTATGCGAGTGACCTGGTTCAGCCTCTGCATACCGGGGTCAGCCTGGATGAAAATATCGAGGAAAAAAGCTACCATGCCGCCACCGAAAAAGATGCAGACAGACATATCATGGAATATGGCGTTAATTTCGACGGCTGCACCAACATAAAAAGAGTCAGCGCCCGCATGATATATGAAGCCCTCTGGGCCAATCAATATTACGACGCACTTGAAAGTGCCTATACCAGCGGCAAACGCTATGAAGAAGCCAAACCAACCACAGCTGCATGCTATTCAAGAGCGGTGAATAACGTCGTAGACCTTTGGTACACCATCTGGATCAAGAGCGGTCGCAAACCCGGCCCCAACGATGGCAAACCTAAATACTTCCCGCCAGCACAGAAAATTCGCTGAAAACCAGCTGTTAAAACAACCCCGGGCATCAATTTGTCCGGGGTTGTTTTTTTATAAACTTTGAAGCCCTGCTGAATTTGTGATATTTTTAACCCACTAAAACGAATTCAGGGAGTTTTTATGAGCGAAAAAGCAGGCCTGTCACCCAAAGCCTACGAAGTCTGTGACGGCAAGGATTATCCCAGTTTCATTCCCGCCTCGTCGAGTCCGGCAGAATTCACATTCAAGGCAATTCTGATCGGCATGCTGATTGGCGCGGTATTTGGTGCCGCCAATGCCTACCTCGGTCTCAAGGTTGGCCTTACGGTTTCGGCTTCAATACCTGCTGCAGTCATGGCGGTGGCCATTTTTCGCATTTTTTTCAAATCGGGCACTATTCTCGAAACCAATATGGTGCAAACCGTCGGGTCGGCTGGAGAATCGCTGGCCGCCGGGGTAATTTTTACTATGCCGGCTCTTTTTATCTGGGGTTTCGAGCCTTCAAAAATTGAGATTACGGTTATTGCCATAATCGGCGGCCTTATGGGAGTGCTTTTCATGATTCCATTGCGCCGTTACCTGATCGTTCAAGAGCATGGCAAGCTGCCATATCCGGAAGGAACTGCCTGTGCCGAAGTTCTGGTGGCCGGTCAGGGCGACCTGTCGAAAGCAAGAACTCTCTTTCAGGGCATGGGCATTGGAGCCCTTTACCAGGCATTGATGCATGATCGGCTTTTCGGGCTTTGGAGCAAAGAGCCTTCGACCCACATTCCAGGTTTCAAAGGCGCTGAAGTAGGCGCAGAAGTGACTCCAGAACTCCTTGGGGTCGGCTACATCATTGGCCCGCAGATTGCGGCGGTAATGCTAAGCGGTGGCGCACTGGGCTGGCTGGTTCTGATTCCGTTGATTTATCTATTTGGCGATCAGCTGACTTCGCCGGTTTACCCTGAAACCTCGACCTTGATTGCCAATATGGAACCGGGCCTGATCTGGTCGCGCTACATTCGCTACATTGGTGCGGGTGGCGT
>JBMOKV010000107.1:0-3301 GCA_049325495.1 Candidatus Rifleibacteriota bacterium
GTAAGGCGTCAGTTTTTTTATCAAAATCGAAGTCGATGGCCGGTTCCCTGTGAACACCTTGTGGGGAAGAAGCATGCGAAGCTGATCTTCTGCCAGGCCTTCTGCTCTGAGGTCGGCTTCTACTTCCGCCGCGCTTTTCCCTTTCATCAGTGCCTCAGTCTGGGCAAAATAGTTGGCCATCAGCTTGAAATGATGGTCGCCAACCGGATTGTGTGTCTGGATGACTCCGATAAAATCGGTGGGAATTATCTTGGTTCCCTGGTGAATCAACTGATAGAATGCGTGCTGCCCGTTGGTTCCCGGCTCGCCCCAGATAATTGGCCCGGTTTGGTATTCCACCTTGTTTCCTTCTCGATTAACGTATTTACCGTTGCTTTCCATGTCGCCCTGCTGAAAATAAGCCGCAAAACGATGCAGATACTGGTCATACGGCAGAATCGCCAGACTGTCCGCCTTGAAAAAGTTGTTATACCAGATGCCCAGAAGAGCCATTATAACCGGCGCATTCTTTTCCAGCGGGGCTTCGGCAAAATGACGGTCAAGGTCATGGGCGCCGCTTAGAAGTTCTTCGAATCGCTTGAAACCAATCGCAACCGCGATTGAAAGGCCGATGGCCGACCACGATGAATAGCGGCCTCCGACCCAGTTCCAGAATTCAAACATATTTTTGGAATCGATGCCGAATTTTTCTACTTCTGCCTTGTTGGTTGAAAGGGCAACAAAGTGGAAAGCAACTGCTTTTTCATCTTTAAGCTGGTCTAACAGCCATTTGCGGGCAGTCAGTGCGTTTGTCATCGTTTCCTGGGTCGTAAAAGTTTTTGATGCAACGATGAACAGGGTCTCATCAGCGGGAATATTCCTGGTTTTCTCCACAAAGTCAGTGCCGTCTACGTTTGAAACAAATCTCAATTCCGGGCCGTCAGCATAGTGCTTAAGTGCCTCGGTTATCATCACCGGGCCCAGATCAGACCCCCCTATACCAATATTAACCACATACTTGACCGGTTTGCCCGTAAACCCCTTCCATGCCCCGCTGCGAACTTTTTCTGAGAAATCTCTTACTTTTTCCAGAACCCGATTTACTTCTGGCATTACATCCTTGCCATCGACCATTACTGGTTTGTTGCTGCGGTTGCGCAGAGCACTGTGCAGAACTGCCCGCCCTTCAGTCCAGTTTATTTCTTTGCCGCTGAACATGGCTTCAGCCGCCTCTTTTACTCCTGCTGCCCGGGCTAGGTCGAACAGTTTGTTCATGGTTTCTTCGTTGGCGATATGTTTCGAATAATCGATGAGAATATCTTTGGCCTCAAGATGAAAACGCTCGAATCTTCGCTCATCGGATGCAAAAAGGTCGGTCATCCGGGCAGTATTCATCTGGACGTCATAATGTTGCTGGAGAGCCTTCCACTCGCGGGTTTCGGTCAATTTTTTGCCAGTCTTGATTTCCCTGTCTATTGTTGAATTGAAAAGTTCCATGATTCCCTCCAGTAAAATTATTTCAAAAGCTTTTTGCTCTTTGCCGGTTCTTATACCAGCTTCAATGGGCAATGAGCGAGACGAATCGAAGCCTTATTGTGCTTGTTTGTAAGTGTTATAACCCAATATCACTGGTAAATTCAAGCCTGTACTGATTATATGTGAACCGCTTGTATTGACATGATCTGAATCGAAGATATAATGCATCATCAGATCCAATACAAATTTGAAGGAATAGCCAATGAAATATCTTGTCTTTTGCGCCAGTCTGCTCTGCTTTTCTTTTTCATGTGCCTTTGCCGCCAATGCTCTCGAAATTCATGAGGCAATTCTCGCTGGTGACCTGCCAGGAGTTAAAGAAATCCTTGCAAAAGATCCCACCCAGTTGAATGTTCCTGACAAAACGAGAAATGACAAGGTTCCTTTGCTTACTGCTGTGGGTTCTGGGTATAAAAACATTGTTGGTTTTCTGATTGACTCGGGTGCTGATGTAAACATGAGGCACAAAGGCAAAGGAATTTCCCCTCTTGAAATGGCAACCCTGATCGGAAATCATTCGATGACCGCTCTGCTTCTTGAAAAAGGGGCAAAAATCAATGGTGATGAAAATGACCCCGGCCCCACAACTCCGCTGATGAATGCCATCGAATCCGGAAACTATGCCCTGGTAAAATTTCTCGTCGAAAAAGGTGCAGATGTGAATCTTAAGAGTAAGGATGATACAATAAGATTCGGCTGGGGCGACTTTTTCAATCACCTGGTCGAAAATGGAATAGACTTCAACGTCGATCTGAAAAAAGGTCGAACCCCCCTTGAAGTTGCAAAGGAAAACAGGGACAGAATCATCAATTTCCTTATCGAAAAAGGTGCAAAGTGAGCATTAGCCACTTCAATCTTTATTCTTCACAAAAAGGGCCAATATAATTGGTTAAAACCAACTGGCAGATTTTTATGGTATAATTGTCGACTAAAGTGAAATTGATTGCAGCAGAAGCATTGTTTTAAGGAGTTGTACATATATGCAGAAAATAGTTGCAGCGGCTGTTCAGTTCTCGGTCGAGCCAATGGCGGTTGAACGCAACATGAACCGCGCCTATGAACTGATTTCCGAATGTCACCTGGCTTCGAAAGCCAATTTGATTGTTCTGCCCGAAAGCGTTACCACTGGTTTTACGCCAAAAGGCAAAGCCGAAGACCTCTGGGATGCCGTCGATACAATTCCAGGCAAACTCACTGACCGGGTTGCCGCCTGGGCAAAAGAATTCAACTGCTATATCTGTTTTCCCACCTATGAACGCGGGGAAAAAAGAAATATTGTTTATAACAGCGCAGCATTAATCGGGCCTGAAGGCCTGGTCGGAGTTTATCGCAAAACCCATCCGTTCCCGACCGAACGCCTGGAAGGCGGCGGCTGGACAACTCCCGGTTCGCATTCAGCATGCTTCGATACTGCAATCGGCAAAATCGGCATTGTTATCTGCTACGACGGTGATTTTCCCGAACTGGCGAGAGTTACTGCCCTCAAGGGTGCCGAAGTAATCTGTCGTCCTTCGGCTTTTATGCGTACATTCGACCACTGGGAACTCACCAACCGCGCCCGCGCCTACGACAACCACGTTTATTGGATCGCTGCCAACAGCGTCGGGCCAGATGCCAGTGGTGCCTACTTTTTTGGGTCATCGATGATTGTTCATCCTTCTGGCGTCAAGCTTTCTCAGGCAAGGGCCTGCGATGAATACGTCTGGGCAAACCTCGACCCGGATCCAATCAGAACCGTGGTTCCCAATACCTCGACACCCCAGATTTTTGACCACATTGAAGATCG
>JBMOKV010000108.1:0-3285 GCA_049325495.1 Candidatus Rifleibacteriota bacterium
GAAGCCTGGTCTGGGGTGCGGTTATTCTGCTTGCCGCAGCAAAAACCAAGTTCGACAAGGAAATAACCGCGGGCCTTGGCATTCTGCTCCTTGTTGTGACGGCAATCTGGGTAAGAAATCTGGAAGGGATTCTGATCTGCGGGTTAACCGGGGCCGGAATTCTTGCGTTTGCCCGATATGCCACCGAATTTGCCTGTGACCAGTTTCTTCGCTTTCTTGGCCTCACCTCATGTTTCTATGTTCTGATCGATATCAAGGGTGATCTTATCGATAACTCAATAAGAGGTTCAGACGCTTACAAACTGGCAGAAATGCTGCACATGCCTGACTGGCTGGTTGGCGGAGCCTGGCTTCTTATCGCAATTTTCATTACCTGGAAGGTATTGAATTACTGTTTTGAGGAATGATTTAAATAAAATTTTGAGGATAAACTATGGCATTAAATCTTGAGCAACTGGTATTTCTGAGAGAATTGAATCAGGATCTCGACAGCCTGGTTGAAGGCATGCAAATCAGCCACGCCGACCTTTCAACCGCAACTTACCGAATTTTTGAATTTCTTCAACAGAGAATAGAGGCCGAGGTTTTCTATATCGAAACGCAAGACGAAAGCTTGAACAACCGGGTTTTCTGCTTCGGGAACGCCGATGAAAACATCAAAAGAACCACTCCGCAATTGCTGAAAGTTGACAAGGCATTCAGTTTCAATACGCCCAGCCAGACCTGGTTTGTTCAGCCTCTTGAAATGGCGGGTTCAAATATCGGCACCATAGCCATTGCCTTTGCCCCGGAAAAATCACCGGAGAAAGACATGGGCCTCGAAATTCTCGACTGTGTCAGCGAAGAACTCGACAATTTCTTTTTCAGCATTTATACCAATCGTTTGAAACACAGTATTATTATGGGTCTGCAGTCAGCCCTGAAAAACCATTCAATCGTCGATTCCATAGATGGGGCCGCCTATGTTCTTAAAAAAGAAGTGCCTTTCGAAAGAATGATCATTCTTTACACCGACCGTGAATTAACCGGTGAGGAAAACTTCAACTATCTGATTTATCAGGGTTCTGAAAGAGTGAACGACTCGTTCAATCTTCCCCTTGATTCCCTCGACAAATTTCTCAAGGAAAAGGAAAGCCCCCTTTCGGCAAACCCCGACGAATTAAAAATAATTTTGAATACCGGGCATCTCACTATTTCTTATCTGCTCGACGGGCTTATTGAAGAACAGCTGATCGGCAAGGTCATTTTCGTTCCCGAAGAAGGCGCTGATTTTTCAATTTTCTGCCGTGAAATCATTCAGGTATTCACTGAAGCGCTTCGCCAGCGTCTGGTCGATTTCAACCGCGAGCGCAATACCCTGCGCAAATTCTTTTCAGACAAGGTTATCAACAAGCTGACCTCAGAGATAAACTATGAACAGATTTATCTTAATCCCCGCGATGAAGAAATCGGCATCATTTTTGCCGATATTTCGGGGTTTACCAAGATGAGTGAGCAGATTCTCAAAACTCCTGAGCGAATCACCCAGCTGGTTGACCATTGGTCGAACATGATACTCGAACAGGTTTTTCCGCTGGGAGCCTGTCTCGACAAACTGGTAGGCGACTGCATCATCTTTCTTTTCGGCCCGCCGTTCTATGATTTAACCCCAGAACAGATCGTTGAAAAAACACTTACCGCCTCAAAGATGATTGTTGACTGCACCCGCAAATTTCTGCTTATGCCTGAGAATCTTGAAATTCAGAAGCATCCTGATTTTGAAAAGTTCGGAGTTGCTATTGGAACCAACTTCTGCCCGGCAGTAGTGGGGCTGATTGGCCCCAACGATGATTTGACCGCTTTCAGTTCAGGCATGAATATCACCGCGCGTCTTCAGGGTCTTGCCAAGGCCGATCAGATTCTGGTAACCGAGCGGGTTTATGATATCGCTATGAAAATCGGCAAATGGAAATTTGAAGGCCCATCTTCGGCACCGGTAAAGAATGTTGAAAAACCACTGGTGTATCACAAACTGGTCATCGAATGAAGCCTTCCGGGGAAAAGCAATGGGTTGTTTACCTGCTGCGATGCAGTGACAACTCGCTTTACACCGGAATCACCAATGACCTCACCCAAAGGCTTGCAGCACACAACGCCGGAACCGGTGCCCGCTACACCAGGGGGCGCCGACCGGTTGAAGTGATTTTCTGGGAAAAAGCCACCGACAAATCAGACGCATGCAGCCGCGAATACTGGATAAAAAAGCTTTCGCGGGAAGAAAAGCTACTTTTAGCTGAATCGTTCGTCAATAACCGTCTTTAATTTGCCGGTACGCTCATTTCTTTTAATTTCGCCGGGCCTGAACCATTCAATCTCAACGTTCATCCATTGTTCATGCAGGGACTCGGCGATCTTGTAAGAGCCTTTCTTCAGGGCAGCCAAAACCTTTGTGTCTTCCAGCTTTTCTTCGGCTTCTATTCTCAAAACAAGAAGATCTTTACCAGCTGAAGTACGGGCAACGATCTGAAAGCTTTGACTTACAGGCAAACTGCTCAATCCAGCGGCAACGTCAACGGGCATCAGGTTTATTCCACCAATTACCAGCAGATCGTCACATCTGCCAAGCAGTTCAAACGACAGTCCTCTGAAACCACAGGGGCAGTTTTCAACTTTTACCCAACGACCAAGATCACCGGTGCGATACCTTACAACCGGCATCAGAACGCGATCAAGATTGGTTGCAATAATTTCGCCGGGTTTTTCATCGCTTATCGGTCTGAGAGTCGCAAGATCAAGAATTTCAGCATGGCAATACTGGTCAAGAACATGGTGCACCGAACCTTCAAGATGATCGCACTGCCAACCGATGGGGCCTGTATCTACACAGGCATAACCAGCCGACCTGATTGAAACCGCCCCAACTGCCTTCTTCAAAAACTCGCAGGTCTGGGGCCGCAAATGCTCTCCACCATAGAGAATTTTTTCGATTCTGATATTGAGTTCGCGACGCTGAATTTCTTCTGCCAGCTTGATGATGATCGATGGCAGTCCAACTACGGCATTAACCCTGAAAAGCTGCAGATATTTGAGCATGTTTTCAAGATCGGAAGCGCCGCCGACTGGCAGATGCAGACAACCAAGGTTTTCCAGGGCACGACCGGCAACGTTGAAGCTTGTCCAAAGATTGCCGGCGATAAAAAGATTCGCTACCCGGTCCTCTCGACAAAGCCCGGCATTTCGATAAATTTCGGTCAGCACATCGGTAACGTAACGATATTCTGCATTAGAATACAAGGTAAACTTCGG